>NZ_JBNQFT010000004.1:0-325140 GCF_050321925.1 Rhodococcus sp. IEGM1339 | reverse complement strand
GACCCGCCCACCAGACCCATCCTGCGCCCACCGAGCCGAGACCGTCACGCCCATCAAGGAGTCAGACCAACCGGTCCACGAGATCCATAGTGAAGAGCCTCTTTGCCGTCACCGGCGTCCCGATGAACAAGAGACTCGAACCAGTTTCCGTCCATAACTTCGCGAAGGAACGATTCGTTAATTACGTCCGACATTCCGAGAGCAGCCGCCAAGATATGAACCCCGAGCCGTGGCGGGATCGCATTGCCGATCTGTTGCGATATATCGCTTCCTGACCAGGGGAAATTCATGGGAAAAGTTTGAAGGCGGCCGGCCTCAGCCATCGTGAAGCGATTTATCTCTGCGCCATCTCCACCGATAAGCCGATTCCGCGAGACCTTTCCAGTGACGGTGAATGCCGGTTCATCGGAGCTGCGACGACCTCGCGCTTTGGGATCCCCTCCCGTCCCATAATTGGAAACGACGGAGAACTCGTATCCTCTCGTTGAGGACAACGCATCACCCATCGTGTTCCAGGGCAAAAGATCGGAACAATCCTGGTCACGAACAGCACCCTTACGGTACGAGCGATGCGTAGCTGCAGGAAGACGCACGTCGCTGCCGTAGCGTGCCAACAAAATAGCGCGACGACGTGTCTGTGGGACACCGAACTCCTCGGTTCTCAAGACGCCGACCGCGACGGTATAACCGAGTCCCTCGAGCGCTTCACCCATGGCTTCCCAGACGGGCAACACCGCAGGAACCTGTTCAAGGACGACCGCTTCGTACGGACGTCCGTCTCTGTACGCACCGAGGGCCCAGCGCAGAGGTTCCAGAACAAGACCCGTGCGCTCATCGTCGAAGCTTGCAATATGGTCTTGGACATCTTCGCCAGCACTCATTGACTTAACCAACCGAAGCACACGTTCGAGTGCCATACGGCCCGCGCCTGTCCCGGCAACCGTGTACGTCTGACAGGGCGGACCCCCAGCTAGCACGTTTGCGTCAGGGAAGAGATGCGGCCCGAACTCGCGCACGTCACCCTCACGTGTGTCCAAGCCCGCAGCGCGTCGCGTCGCGCACGCGTTTGGGTCCCACTCAATGCCCGTGACCGGCACACCCAGCCAGTGTGCGGCCACGTCGAGCCCGCCGGGACCCGCAAACAGATCAATGATTCGGGGGTTCATCACTCGGACGGAGGTGGACGCATGCTTCATAGGGCGAAAGTCTATTGGGAAGGTCCGACAGAGATCTGGCAGCCTTGCGAGCTACAACTGATTCTTACTCGGGCGGGCGTGAGCACATCCCTCCAACGCCGCTCGTGCTGCCCCGAACGAGCCTTCGTGCTGCCCTCGAAGAGCATGGAGATTCGCCCGAGCTCGTCTGTCGCACGGGAAGAACAGTAACTTCACGGGATACAAGCCCCTTATCCGAGGTCAAGCATGGACGGAAGGAACCAGAAGGCCCGTGGAGGGATCCGCCCCGCGTAACTCGGACAGATCGAAGCGCATCTAATGTCCAGACGGAGACTCCACAGCTCAGGCAACGAGTACGGACGGAGTCGATCCCTACGCGCGATGCAAGACTCGACTCCCGCGAACAGTGCCGCAGACCTCGATCTCATCCCTCGTCGTATGCGGCCCACACGGGCTGGGTTAGAGCTACGAACACGAATCGGCGTTCTTCCGTCGCCCGGGGATGGACGAGGCAGCGAGTGGCGGACCGATATCATTTCCTTCGACGCTACTACGAACGGCAGCGTTGATCGTGACAACGCGCATGTCCTGGGGGGCGAATGGCAACCGACGAGATCTCTGACGAGCAGATCGAGCAGCTCTACGAGGTGTTCCTCAAGTTCACCGAGTCGATGACTCCCCATGACGCCGTGAAGAACCTGAGGTTGTTCCACGCGGACGAAGCAGTGATCAAGCTGGTGCGTGAGAAGCATGAGGCCGAGAGCCTTCGGATTCGTGAACTCGACGAGCCGCCGTCCGTGTTCCTCCACGGACGCCCCACTTGGTACACGGGTCCGGACATGGACAAGGACAAAAATTGGCCTGCCCTTCTCGGGTCCATGCGGAAAAAGGACTTCGGGGAAGAGAATATCCGATCGGTTGACGAGTCGTCGACCAAGGTTGTCGCCCTGCTCGACCACCCGAAGCAGGACGAATTTCGGACTCGGGGGCTCGTGGTCGGCTTCGTTCAGTCCGGCAAGACAACCAACTTCACCGCCGTGATGGCCAAGGCTGCCGACCGGGGTTACAAGTTGTTCATCGTGTTGTCGGGCATCCACAACGCGTTGCGCCGCCAGACTCAGATTCGGCTTGTCAAGGACCTTGTCGACTCGAACCCGGGACAATGGCACCAGGTCACCAGCGAGACGCAAGACTTCGTCCCGCCGCCGAATCCGAAAGCGTTCTTCGCCGCCAAGGGGCAGTGTCTACTGCTGGTTGTCAAGAAGAACCCGGTGGTCCTCCGCAAGCTCAGCACATGGCTCGGCTCGGCTGGGGAGTATCTAGAGAAGTGTCCGACGTTGATCATCGACGATGAGGCCGACCAGTCGACGGTCGCTACCCCAAAGATCAACCCGCTGCTGTTCGACGTCCTGAACAAGTTTCCGCAGGTCGGATATATCGGGTACACGGCGACGCCGTTCGCCAATCTGCTCATCGACCCGTCTGTCGAGGAGGATTTCTATCCTCGCGATTTCATCGTCAACCTGCCCCAGCCGGACGGGTATCACGGTACCGAGGTGCTCTTCGGTCGTGAGCTCCTCGCCGGTGAGGACCCTGAGGACCTTCCGGGGGGCTGGGACATGATCCGGGAGGTCACGGAGGACGAAGTCGACGACCTCAAGCCGAAGAACAAGAAGGAAGCGGTCTACTTCGAACCGGCCATCACTCACTCCCTCCATGCTGCGGTGGAGTGGTTCTGGCTGGCGACGGCGGCTCGCAGGGTTCGCGGTGGTGGCAACCCCCACTCGACCATGCTCGTGCACACGACGACCGAAACGCGCGTGCACGATGCATTCAAGGAGCCGCTTCTCAATCTCCGTGCTCGGACACTGGCGCGGTTGGACGCTGGCGACACGGCGTACATCGAGCACCTGCGTTCGACATGGGATCAGGAGACAGCTCGTGTTCCAGCGAGCGACTTCGGAGAGGAGAAGGTGCCGTTCGAGCAGGCGCTCGGCGAGCTCCGAGACGTCGTCCGAGATACCCGCGTCATCATCGACAACTACCGCAGTAAAGACCGTCTGAACTATGAAGCTGGCCCGGTAACGGCGATCGCCGTCGGCGGCAGCACCCTCTCCCGGGGTCTCACCCTTGAGGGGCTGGTCTCGAGCTTGTTCGTCCGCGCGGTTTCCGCCTACGACACGCTGCTGCAGATGGGCCGATGGTTCGGGTACCGGAACCACTACGCGGATCTGCCTCGGATATGGATGACCGACGAGCTCGCCGGATGGTTCAGACACCTCGCAACAGTTGAGGCGGACATGCGGCAAGACATCAACCGCTACATGACATCCAACGAAACCCCGTTGACTTTCGCCGTCCGTCTTCGCTCCCACCCGAAGCTGAGCATCACCTCCAAGGCGAAGATGACGAGCGCGGTCCTCGCCCACGCCGCGTATGGCGGACAA
The DNA here is from genome assembly GCF_050321925.1 of Rhodococcus sp. IEGM1339. Taxonomy (NCBI): domain Bacteria; kingdom Bacillati; phylum Actinomycetota; class Actinomycetes; order Mycobacteriales; family Nocardiaceae; genus Rhodococcus; species Rhodococcus sp. IEGM1339. Next base: position 321,518 of record NZ_JBNQFT010000004.1, on the reverse strand, counting down.
CTCGTGGAGTCGCGTTTCTTCGACGTCTCCGACACAGGGCGTGAGTGGCTGGCCGGCAACGCAACAGCCGCCCGGACCCTCGTGGCGGCTGCCGCCAAAGACGGTGTCCGCCACGAGGCCGTCAGGAAGCAGACGGCGCTTTTCACTGACGTTCCTTACGACGACGTCATCAACTTTCTTCGCGCCTACGAATTCCATCCGGAGTCGTCGGACGGCGACCGCGATCGTCTCGTCAGCTACATCACCAAACGGGTCCGGGCCGGGGCCCTGCTGCGCTGGAGCGTCGCAGTAATCGGAAACGGGCGGGACGAGACCAAACCTTGCGACATGAGTGGCGGGGTCTGCGTACGAATGGTCAAGCGCGCCCGATTGGGGCAGAAGGACCAGGTCCTCGGTGGTGTCGCCGATATCAAGACCCTGAGCAGCCGGCGCGACGAGACTATCGATCTCGTTCTCGACGGCCCGGTGCCAGCGACGCACAAAGAGATCCTCGAGCTGCGCCAGAAGCAACGCCCCGATCAGGGCCTCCTGCTGATCTACCCGATCGAACCCGAGTCCGACACCGGCGACAAGGTCGGTCGTCGCCCGCTCGCCGCGCCGACTGACGACGTCGTGGTGGGTGTCACCATTCTGTTCCCCGAGCCCCGCCCCGGGAGCAGAGATTCCGACGTCGAGTACTGGAGTGCCGACTTGTCCAATGTCGTGGTCGAGATGGAAGACGACTCCGTGCTCGAGCAGGACGACGAATCCTGATGACTGTCAATGGTCCGCAGCTCCAGCACCTCTGGACCGCAGTGTCCGCGCAGCCGGCTACGAAGGCGTTCCGGACAGCCGAGATCGGCGTTGACTCCATCCGCGGCCCATTGCTCGCCGCGGTTGACCGCTCAGGCCGACGCGCGCTGCTCGTTCCGATCCTGACGAAACAGACCCTGCAAGAGGACCTCGACGGTCAGGCGGTTGTCCTGCGCAGGCGGACGTTGGAGGACGAGCAGAGCTATCGCACGTACGCGTGCCTGGAGTTGGTCGACGCAAATCAGGCTGATCTGTTCACCGCGTTGTGTGTCGAGATCATCGAGCGGGTCGCCGCGCACCCGGACAAGGCCGTGGCCGCGCTTCGGAAAGTGCTTTCCGACTGGAAAGCTCTCCTCGCCGGTGCCCGCGAGACGCTCTCGCCGTCCGCCTTGGCCGGGCTGTTCGGTGAGCTGTATGTGCTGCGCGAAATGCTCGGGCAGGACCCGGGCGCAGTCACCTTCTGGACCGGCCCGCAGCGGACTGCACAGGACTTCCATCTCGGCGTCGACGCCGTCGAGGTCAAGACTACGGTGGCCGCAGAGGGACGTCGGGTGCAGATCAACGGCGCCACCCAACTCGAGCTCGCAACGCCGGGACGGCTGATCCTCAGATGGTTCCGACTCCGAACGGGCCAGGGCATCTCGGTACCCGCACTCATCGACGAGATCATGGAACTGTCGGACGACCCGCCCGGATTCAAGAAGCTCCTGCAAGAGTACGGCTATCGCGAACCCGAGCGTGAAATCTACGCGCGGCAGTTATTCGAGGTCCTCGAACACCGTGCCTACGAGATCGGACCGGCCTTTCCCCGGATCGTTGCAGCCAGCTTCGTAGGACACGCAGTGCCCACCGGCGTCGAAGACATTGTCTATGTTGTGGATCTGGATTGCGCCCCTGCGGCCGCGGCTCGTCTCGACAGCGAAGAACTCGCACAGTTTATGAGGCAATCGTGACGACACCGCAGTGGTGGTCCCAGCCCTTTCCTCCAACCGGCGCGATTGCGTCGGAGGGCATCCGCAATCAGCTCGGCCGCCCACCGGTGGACCCGCTGACGGTATTTGTCCGGGAGACCGCCCAGAACTCCTGGGATGCACGGCTACCCGGAGTGCCGACCACCTACCGGCTCGAGCTGACGACTGTGTCACCGACTCACCGGCCTGCCTGGGAGCGGTTGTTAACTCCGCCCGCGCAAGCACAGCCCTTTCTTCCGGTCCGTCAGGCCTTGCGGGCCCCGACCCTCAGACTGCTGTCGGTAGTGGACCGGGGCACCAAAGGCCTCGGCGGACCAACCCGTGCGGATGAGCTCGCGCGAGACCGTCGGGATTGGGTCTCATTCGTGCTTAATGTCGGCGAGAAACGCGATACCACCCAGGGCGGTGGCACATACGGCTACGGCAAGGCGGTGCTTTATCGACTCTCACAAGTCGGGACGATTCTGGTCTACACCCGGACCGAGATTCCCGGCGTCGGGCTGACCTCTCGGCTCATCGGCATCGCGCTCGGCGACTCCTACGACAGCCGTGAGCGCGCCGACGCGCATGCCCGCCCGTACACCGGGCGCCACTGGTGGGGCGACGTCCAGGGAGAGCATGTCGAACCTCTGGTCGGCAACCACGCGGACAGCATTGCGCGGATGCTAGGACTACGTCCCTTCGCCGAGCACGAGTCGGGCACCACTTTGGTCGTCCTCGACCCGGATCTCGAGGATCTCGACGACATCGATTCCGCGGCACAACACCTCGCCGACACCATCGCCTGGCAACTGTGGCCGATCATGCTCCCGGAGCGGGGTGACCACCGCCTGATCCCGGAAGTCGTCGCAGGCGGACGGACGTACACTGTGCCCGATCCGGCGAAGACCTATCCCCTGCGGATGTTCGTCTCCGCGTACCGCCGTCTAGCATCCGATCGTGGGGTGGCATTGGAATGCAAGAGCCCCCGCAAATTATTGGGCCGCCTCGCGCTCGAAAGAGCCGTTGTTGTTCCACTGTCTCCCGATTCGGTGCCGTTGGCCGCCAGCTACGCGGGCGTGGACGGGGACCCCCATCATGTCTGTCTGATGCGCTCGCCCGAGCTGGTCGTCCAGTACTACACAGGCCCCGAACCCGGGTCGGTGAACAAGGCATACGCGGGCGTCTTCCGAGCCGATGACGAGCTTGATCAAGTGTATGCCGCTGCCGAGCCACCGACGCACGACCACTGGGTACATGAGCAGCTGACCGGCCACTCCAAAACCTTTGTGAAGGTCACCTTCACCAGGATCAGAGAACAACTGTCAGCGTTTCGGACTCCGGCAACGACGACAACTGCAACCACTAATGGAGTCGCGTTAGGCGCCGCGAGCAACTTCCTCGGCGGTATCGTCGCGGCAGCGTTCGCCACCGAACCCGACGGATCGAACGCTGGCAGTAACGGTGGCGGGATCGGCGCCCGGGGTGCCTCCGGCACCGGTCGAGCAGGTCGGTCGTCACAGAATCCTCGGGATCGCGTCCGTGTCGGCGCTGTCGGTGAGCCCCGTGCTGAGGAGCGCGACGGTGGTGTCGTCGTTATCCAACGTTTTGCCGTAACCGGCCCCGGCCCCGTTCGCCTCCATGCGCGCCTCGCCGTAGTCACATGGGAAGGCCGCGAGGACGACGCACCGGCCAGAGCAGCTCACCCTACTGTTCGCTGCTGGGTCACGCCGACCGGCGAGGAGCACGCCACGAGCTGCATCGTCGATAGCCCAGCCGAGGTCGACCTCGTTGTCGATCCCGTGCCGGACACGGTGACCGACATCGCCGTCGTCGGTTCCACTGTCGGGGAGGGTGCTAAGTGAGTCGCGCGTTTCCGTTCATGCGTCCGCCGGCGGACGTCGTCGTTGCGGGACTGTGGTCACGCGTAGTCACCGACGGCACCGAGGAACTTCCCCGGGAACTGCCGGACTGGGATTACGACACCGTCCTCTCGATTCGCCGGCCGATGCAGGTCGACGGGTTACGCGCACGCCGACTCAGTGGACTCACCGACGATGCCGAACTCGACCTGACCGTCCGCTGGGCGGCGTCGAACTCCGCGCTGCGAGGGAGAGCGTGGCGCACCGGGGTGCCGCCACTCGATGGGGTCGAGTTAAACATCGAGTTCGACCTTGACGGCGATGAGCTCGGTGGCATCCTCGAGCTCATCACCGTCCTCACCCTGCGTCGGTCCACCGACGGCGCCTCTACGGCTGCGGCCCGCCGCCCAGGCAGTGTGCTGTGGAACGATAAGTTCTCGATCCAGTTGCAGGGTGACGCGAACTTATTCCCACTCGCGATCGCCGACTTCCATGACCTGCCCTACCCGACCAAGGCCGGCTGGTACCTCGAGGTCGGCGAGGACCTCGAGGCCGCCGCACTCGGATCCATCCTTCTTCTCGCCAACGAGCGGCGAGAGCTTGTAGTCAACGCCCTCGCGGTCGCGGGCTCGCCCACTGACGCCGACCGCCGAGTTCTTTCCACGCTGCGCACCGATGTCCAGCGCACCCTGATCGAGCGAGCACTCACGCACGAAGACTTCGACGACGACGTCGACTACCCGACAGGGTCACTGGGCGCCCTGCTCACAGCCATCCTCCGCACGACCTTCCCGGCTTTCACTCTGGAAGCGCTGCGGCGCGAAAGGAATTACGAACCGGCGTTGTTCACAACCCGTATCCAAGACGCAACGAATTTCTTGGCGGGGCCATGACCAGTGTGCTTTATCCGCGTCTCATCGACGGAGCGGCCCGCGAGCTGCACCAACAATACACTCACGCGGACCTCGACCAGTTGCAAGACCGTGCCGCGTTCGCTCACCGGTCCGCGGTGTTCGCAGCGACAGGTGGGCGACGGGTGACCGAGGACGAGCTTCGAGATCTTAGAAATCGCATCGTCAAGGCTGCCGAGAACGCCGGATTCCCAGGCGAGGGACGCCGTGCGGATCGCGCGAGTTTCGACCTGGAAGTCGCCCAGCTCCTTCACGAGAGATCCGGGTTGGTGGCAGCCGAGGCGTCCGTTCGTTCGATCTGGGCGTTCCTCGCTCTCGTTTTACTTCCCGACATCTCATATTGGCGCTACCCCAGCCCGCCGCCAGACCGAGTCATCGGCACGGACATCACGCGGCACGTCTGGGGACGACTCTGGTGGCGTGCACATCTTTTGGCTCTGCCCCAGCAAGTGGAACGCTATCGACTCCTCGACGTATTCGGTGAAGCCGCATTCGACCAGATCTTTGCCCGACGAAAATCACTCGGCGGCAGCCGTGCGCTTGTTCGGACACTCGCCGAGGTCTGGCCCAGTACCGACCGCGGGGGAGTGAATGACCGTCAGCTCCTCCGCGATGTGCTCAAGCGACTCCTCCGGACGAGCGTGGTCATCGAGTTCGAAGCGCTCGACGAAGACGAACTACGACGACAGGTCTCCGAGGCAGCGGCCGAAACGGTGGCTATCCTCTCCGAGGACGGGTCCCTATCCGAAAGCCACCGTGCTCGTATCGACTAGGACGTGTCCCGCGAAGACCCGGAGTTCGGCTACCGGTTTCTGGTCGACGAAGCAGGTCCGGATCGGCAGATTTGACGCCGTCGACTTCGGGACAACCATGACCACACCAGCCGCACAAGCTCCGTGACGCTATCTGTCGTCTGTTCGTGCAGCAGTACCCTACGTCACAGTGGCTGAATCAACGCCTCTCCTATTCTCCGCGCCATTAAAGGTGGAACTGCATTTCCAACTTGACGCCCTCGTGATGTCAAACTCCCTTCGAATCGAAAGCGTCGCGAGAAGGTCTGCAGGCACGCAGCCTCACGTAGCGAAATTGCACGGTCTTGCTCCGGGTGCCCAAACCGTCCGTTAGAGTACGATAAACAACGAGTCGTGAGTCCGGTAGCCGGACGGTCCCACCACATCCGACCATATGCATCAGTATGCCCACCGTGTACTACATGGCAGTCGGGAACAAGCGACGAGTCCCAGTCACGCCGATCCCCGCCCTCTGGCGTCGCCTGAATACGTATCTGGTTCGCCTCGGATAGCTTCATTGCTGCATGGTCAGGATCGCGCTCATCAACCTCGCCCGCACGGATCGGAGGCAGATTTCCAATTGCTTGCCGAACCGTTCTAGCCCTTCTCTTCCCCACCGCGTGAGTCGGCGGCGGGAGAACCGGATAGCCAATCCTGGAGGCTACAATCACTAACCGCCGACGTTCTTGCGGAACACCGTACTCCAATGCGCGTAGTACCCCAACTTCAAATGAGTACCCCTGGGATGAGATGCTCTTAAGGAACTCCTCCAAAGGCCCCTTCTGAACTGGGGATTGAAGACCCGGGACGTTCTCCACGACAATGAGATGCGGGCGGAGATGGGTCACAAATCTCTGAAATTCTCCCAACAGATTTCGCCGAGGGTCATTCAGAGAACGATGACCATTCTGACGCGAGAACGGCTGGCAGGGCGCACATCCAGAAAAAAGTGTAATTGCTTCACTGGGGATCAATTCAGCCACCTGTTCAGTTGTCACCGTTTTGATGTCCGCTTCAATAAACGAGGAACCCCGGAAGTTCCTACGAAACGTAGCAGCTGCGTCATGGTCGGAGTCGATCCCAGCAACGATATTCATACCGGCAGTTTTAAAGCCAGCGCTAGTTCCTCCACATCCGGAAAAAAAATCAATTACCGACACTTCACTAGCTCTCACGCTACAACCCCCCGTTGAAAATTATCGACAATTTTCCTGATACCTTTTAAAACTTCATTTTCATGCGTTAACGAATTTAGATCAATTCTCTGGAGTACGAAGATCTCGTCCCCACTCGGTTCGGCTCCTAGTCTTTCTTGAGCCATGGAGCGCCAAGCGTTCTTGTAGTCGGACTCACAGCTACGCCCTAGCTCCTTCCAAATAAATTCTTCTGGCGTTATACATGGAAGGAAGTCGACGTAAAGTCGACGCCATTCGAGGGCGCGTTCCACCGCCGCGGCCCTATTCTGCGCAGAGTCTGTCTCACCCTCACCATAAGGTAACTTTGGTTTGGTGCTGTTGAGCGATCTTTGCAGTTCAGCCTCACGTTCACTTAAAGGTATGTCGTTTGACGGTCGAGGATTTTCACATTGTTGATCCCCGTCCAGCAGGAGTAGCAGATTGCGCCTACCTTCATGTGCCCACATCGGGAGGTAGTGAGACCATAGTGTTTGAGCGCCACCTGGTATAAACCGTATATCAACAGAACTCGCGATGGAGGTTCCATCCAACGCCTTTTCGACGAGCGCCCGAGCTAATTTATCCTCCACAATTACTGTTGGGCGCTCATAGGACGCGCCTATAGTTTCGAAAGCCACACGCGGCGATGACGATTGTGTTGGGATGTCAACGGTGCCATCATCGTCTCGGATTGTAAGGACTTTAATTGCGTTAGGAGGCAAGTCTCGGATCATGTCCGGAGAATGCGTCGCGTATATAATTTGGTGCTTCAGGATCTTTGCGGCGAAAGAAAAAAAATTCAACGGCGGTTCTCTGCGCGGCAGGATGCAATGATATCTCAGGCTCGTCCAGCAATATTAGCGATCCCGGGGGAGCGGAGAGCACGCGATTGACGAGCATAACGGCAGCGAACTCGCCAGAACCTGCGAACGCTTCGGAATATGAGAGATCATTAGATCGCAGCAACACAGTCCAACCGCCCGACGGCCGAAAGTACCTGTGTTCGATTATTCGAATTGAGCTGTAAGACCGTCCGAGCAGCCTTTCAACCCATTTCTTCTTATCATCTTCAATCTCTTGCACAGGCCTCATGATACGTTCAATGCCGTAGTAGTCGTCACTGCTCAGCTTCAAGGAAACCGCTCTTGCCAATCTCAGCGATCTCCGACGTATCTTATCTTTACGCTCCCGCAAACCCTGGAGAACGCTCATTTTCGCGCTTCCCGCGCTTTCCGCTTGATAGAAGAACCAATCAAATGCTGAAATTTGGTTACGGAAATCTATATACTCGACGTTTTTCTTAATTGCATTCCAGCGGGTCTTCGACCCGTCTGGTGGAGGATTTTTCTCGAAAGGGTACCTTTCCATATTGTCTGGTGGCATCAACAAAGGCCTGCTGGGCTCAAACAAATCTGGGTCAATTTCTTTGGTTGACCTCGCGCTTCGAATTCGTCCGATTCTGGTCTTTACGACTTCCACTTCAGGAATACTCGATTGGGACCGTCGCCCGTAGATGAATCGGTGCCTTTCATCTGAGGAAATCTCGTCCATCGCAGTCCCGAACCAATAATTCCCAAGGTCATTTCCGTGTGGAGCACCTTGCAGTGCCCGCAAAATCGCGGTCTTATTACAACCATTCGGACCAATTATCGCAGTTACCGGGTAATCAAATTCGATCCGAAGGTCTGTTGCGAGATTTTTGAACACCGGAAATCGAATGTGGTGGATACTAGGTTCGAATATTCCATTGTCCCACATGGACTGAAGCTTCTTGTGGTCCGCTGTGCTCATCTCCGCCCCCAATGTGAGTCCGACCTACTCGTGGTAGCCCGTCCTAGTTATCGTCTCCACCTCGATCTGAGGATAGAGGGTGTAGCACTTTGCTTGCCGGACAGGGTGTCTGCGTACCGGGTGCCCTGGATCACGGGACCAAACGACACAGCTCGCACTCGAGTTCGTTCAGCAGGGATTCGGTTCTGTCAGTTTCACAACGGAAAGCACGGCGTCGCCGTCACCGATCGGGACCCCAACCCCTGGGGTCTGTCCAACAACGACCCAGTTCGCGTCGAGTACCTGGTTCCGGCCCTTACCGGTCGCGTCGGTACTAGGCGAGTAAAGGATCCCAAGTTCTTGAATGAGGTTCTGCGCATCCTGATGATTCATACACATTACGTTCGGCATCGGCACCGTCGACACAACAGATACGGCCGACGACGTGGTGGTTGACGGTGCGACCACGGGAGCTGGAGTCATCGCGGTAGTCGACGAGCTTGCTGGCGATGTCGTCGACGGAGCTACGGACGCAGACGTCTGGGTTGTTGTGAACGGCTGGGTGACCGAGGCACCGGTTTCCGATTCCCAGCTACAAGCCGGCGGGCCTACTACCAACGCAGCAGCCACCAACACGGTTCCTGCAACGCGACCACGAGCACCGAGGCTCCACGACATCATCTATCCCCTTCGGAATACCGGTACTACGAACCGGTCGAAAGAGGGATCGTCGCGAGCAACTATGTCGTTACGGAAACTGAAATTCGACTCAAGATTCTCGGTTGCACAGGAGAACTACACCCGACCTGTCGAGTGCAAGCGTTGCTTCACACCCACACCCCCCGCTGTGCCAAAGTCCATCTCACCGGATCCAAGCACCGGAACGGTGAGATCCCGTTGTGGTGCAGCCGATCCCCCACCGGCGACTCCCCTAGCGCCGAAACCGCAAAGAACCTACTGTTCAGCGCCGCGCCGGTATGCGGTTGATCCACCGCCATCACCATCGACTTCGCTTCCAGCTTGTCCAGCAGGCTCCGCACCTCCTCGTGCAGCAACCGCCCGTCCATCTCGTTGTACGGCGCGTACTGCAGGCTCGGGTCGCGGGAGAACGCCGCGCCCGGGTGTCCCATGATCTCGCTCCAGTCGCTGCCCTCGACGTTGTGGAGTGCTTGCAGCGCATCGAACTTCGACAACACCACCGCAAGGTTCGGTGCTTCGTCTCCGATGATCGACAGCACCGTCCTCAGCACCGACCGCGGGTCGCCCCCCACCCGTTCCTGCACGGGGACGAGGTCGTGCAGCTGCTCGCGCACCGATTCGACGCGCAGCGGATCGAACATGAACACCACGCCGTCGGCGTGCGCGAAGAATCGCATGTGCTGAACATGCACGTTGTTCGGGTTCTCGAGGTCCTCCCCCGCGACATCCCGCAGGACAAGGAACTGGCGTCGCCCGTTCCACATGCCGAGCGAGAAGATCAGCGGCTCGCGCTGATACTGGTTGCTCGTGTGCGCAGCCGGCGTGGGTTCGAGGATGCCGCGTTCCACGTACAGCGGCTTCTCGTACAACTCCCGGTACACCATCTCGGTCTCGGAGGTCACCGGCTCCACAACGCAGTTGAGGCGTTCACCGAGCAGTTGCAGCGCTTTGACGAGAACCGCGATGTAGACGGTCTTTCCGGTCGCACGGGCACCGGCCATGGCGATACAGGTGGTCTGGGCGCCTCGCAGCCCCACGGGCAACTTGTAATGGCACGTCGGGCACGCCTCCACGGCCGGGCCGCCGGCCTTCTCCTCGACCACGTCCATATCAGGTGCCCAGTCGTCACCCGCTGCGGCCGGCCGGTCGAGGTACACGACCTTGCCGGATCGCACCGGAGTGCCCTGGTACGCCGTTGCGACGGGATCGGGCTCCACTTCCGCCGGGGCGGTCGGCACCCACGCTGTTCGTTCGGCCGGAAGTTCGGTGAAGCACCGAGGGCATTTCGTCATCAGTTCGTACCTTCTTGCTGGGCACCGCTGGGCAATCCCGCCACCAGTGACTTCACCGTTCGAAACAGATCCTGTGGGTCGTCCAACCAACCGCGGTTCGCACGACCCGCACCGGCCGACACCACGCCTTCGTCCCCCGCGACCTGCTGCACCGATCCGTTCCCGGCCTGCAGGACGATCGGACGACGTCGAACGCCCGGCACAGGACCGAGCGCATGGTCCGCCGGTACGTCGTCGGTGATCGTGAATACCACGGTGGGTTCCGTGTACGACGAGCGATCGACGATGGCCGACCGGAATCCGATTCCCAGCCCGGCCGCATCGAGGGCGGACTGCACCGACTGCGCCGCGCCCCGCAACTCACCGATCGGCACCGGAGTCGCTCGGTGCCCGATCAAATTGACATGGAGTTCTTCTCGTCGTCCGATCACCGCGGCGATACCGGTCAGCAGGTCGACGACGTCGCGCACACTGCCGTCCTCGATGTGCGGCAGCATCGACATCGTGGTGTCGATGTCCACCTCGATCCGCACCTGCCTGCTCTCCGGCAAACGGTCGACGCCGAGGGCCCCGCGCGCAGCAGAGCGCGCCCGGGCACCGAGTTCGTTCAGCGGAACGTCCACAGCGGTCTTGCGGGCGTGAACAGCAAGGCGATCGCCGGCGGGTGCGATGGTTGCAAGTTCGACGTGGTGGAGTCCCGAGACGTCGAGTGGCGTCAGCTCTGCACGGTCCGGGTCCGAAGTGGCCGTATCGACCGCGACGGTCGCCTGCAGCACGGTGCCCTGCGGGAATCCGCGCTCATGACCGGGCATCGCCACGACGACGACCTCGGTGTCGACGCGCGGCAACACGAGGAAGCCCGGTTTGGGATGCAGTGCCGCCGGGACCTCTCCCCCGTCGGACGTGATCGCGCGAACCACCACAGGCACGTCGAGCGCGGTGACGGTGACCGCGAGTGGTTGCCTCGGCAACTCCACGCGGCCGGCCCCATCGAGTACGTAACCCGGCATCAGATCGATCCTCTCGGTCGGGAAGCTTCACGTTCGGCGTCGGCCAGCCGCCGGTCGAACCACCACACGACGAATGCTGCGTAGGCGTCGCACAACCGGTCGGCATCACGGTGTCCGTCTGCCAGGAATTGGGAACGGAGGGCCGCCTTGACGCGGGCGGGAGAGCCGAACCGCGACATCGGGAACAGGGACGACACCACGTCGTCGAGCAATCCTCGACTCTCCGAACCGGTTCCGATGACGAATCTTTTCAGAAGAGCCGGCGATTCGACCGCGACAGGCACACTCGACGATTGCGGAGAACTCAACACAGCGTTGGCAACCAGCCAATCCGGCTCCACAGCACCCGAATCCACGAGTTCCGCGAGGGCGTTCACGACGTACTCCGGCTCCGCGGCTACGGCGTCGGCCAGTGCGTCGACGTGGTCGGGCGGGAAGTCCGCAAGGGTCGACGCGTGACGAGACGAGCGGGCCAGCGCTCCCACCGTCAAGACCGCGATCCGAGCGAGAAGATCCGCCGCGAGGCGCGGTCCCCAGCACCTGCGGTAGTCGTCGAGCACCGGCGCACCGTGGGTCTGCCACGCATGGTCGAAGACGTAGCCGGTGACGTCTCTCCAATTTTCTCGCCGCCGGATCGCTGCCCAGCTCACTGCCAGCTCATCGACGGCGGGATTCCGACGCCACAACCCGGCCTGGTCGCCGCATCCGATCACGTGGCGGGCCAGCACATCGACATCTGTACTCCACCGCTCCCCGACCACCAGATTCATCAGGTAGCGCGGCGCGACAACCCTCGGATACGCCTCGACCATCCGTCGCCACTGACCTGCGGTCCAATTCAGTGCCGCGACAACCTGGTCCAATCCCTCGACCGGCGCCGATCCATCGTTGATCTCCGAGAAGGCCCGCCACACCGCTATCGTCGCGAGCTCGCTGCGCACTCGGTTGCCTTCGGCGGTGAGGGCGAAGACCCCCTCGGCGACCAGAATGCACACCGGACGTGCCACCACGGACAGGTCGTGAGCGAGTTCGTCGAACGGCGGCTGTTCTTCGAGGCTGCTCATGAGCCACCGGAAGACGGAAGGATCCAGCCGCCTCCCGAGCGGACGCGAGAAGAAGTCCAGGTGGGTCACCACAGCCGGTTGCAGGTAGTCGACGCTGGGCGTCTCACCCACGCGACCGACCTCCGCGACCACAGCGGACCCGGCAGCCGGATCACACAGAATGGGGACGACGCCGAGTTCGAGGATCTCGAACACCAGCTCGGCGCCGCGCGCACCGACGAGGTCGGCGCGCAGGATCGCGTCGAGTACTCGTAGTGCCTCGACGACAGCGTTCGTGTGCCCAAAACCGCTGTGCGTCCGCGCGCGGAGGTCGAGGAGCCGCTGTTCGGCGTCCGCGGCCAGGTCGGGGGTTCGGACGCAGTGCTCGAAGAGTGCGCGACGACTCGGATCGGCATGAGAAAGCCATGCGTGGTCGTCGAATGCTCGGTGCGCGAAGATCCTGGTCGCAAGTTCACGTACCGGTGCGGCAAGGGCGTCGTCCGTGACCCACCGGCCGAGTGCGTGTACTGCGTCTTCTGCGGTTTCGCCCAGGCCGGGGTCGACGACGTCGAAGATCAGCGAGGCAAGGTCCGTCCCGAGGACACCGGCCGGACTCTGCTCGAGCAGAACGGTTGTCGCTTCATCGAGCGCGTCGTGCAGTTCGCCGTCGGCAACCACCGCCATTGCGAGCGGCCACATCGGTGCGAGACCGTCGTCACCGACTTCCCGTGCGATCTCGTCCTGACGGGCGAGCGCCCGACGCGCGACGTCGGCATCGACGAGCACCGTCTGCGCGAGAAGCGACCACGGCCCGACCGGAACGAGGTCGCCGTTCGCGACGCAGTGGGGTTCACCGTCGAGCTCACCGAGGTCGGGTGATTCGAGTTCGCCGAACACGACGCACCCCGGCGTGTCACCGGGAAGGTCGTCGAGCGGGACGGCGATCAGGTGTGCGCCACCGGCGACGGCGTCGTCCACCGCGTGTAACCGGTCGAAGGTGGACCAGCCGAATCTGCGGCAGGTGCCGGGCGACATGAAGTGCGAGACGGCGGCGATCCAGTGCGCTGCCCTGTCGGTGTCCCGGCAGCCGAGCACCACCGGAGGTCCGCCTGCAAGGGCCCTTCCTACCGCGTCGAGCAGCACGCTGAAGATGCCGATACGCCAGGTGGACGGCTCGAGAAGGAAGTCCAGCACCGCATCACGCGAGGTGAGGTCAGTCGGCGCGGGTTCGACGGAACCGAGGTTGGACGTCGCCACCTCGTCGGCACCGTAGGGGGTGAGCCATCCCGGCGAACGCCACCGTTCGATAGCGCGGATCAACGACGATCCGCGCGGAGACCGATCGATCATGCTGTGCACGAAGACGTTTCCCGGACGTCCCGAGGCATCGGCGCCGGCCGGAACCGTGTGCCAGTAAAGGCCCGTCTTGCCCGGTCCTTTCGCATACATCAGTCGACGAGGCCGCTCGCGAAGCTCCTCGACGCTCGGGAACCTCGGCACCGGCGGGATCGCCTCGAACCTCGTGACGATGCCGGTACGCAGGAGTTCTTTCTCATCGCGGTCGAGGTCGCCACTGATGTCCTTGACCTGCCATCCGCCGCTCGCGGTGCCCGGGCGGTCGAAGGAGGTGTAGGTGAGCTGGCCGAACCGCGGGCGTTCGGCGTCCTCTGCGGTCATGTCATTGCACCTGGTCGCCGATCGGGAGCCGCTCGATCAGATCGAGGTTGATCTGTTCGACGGGCGGATCGAGCAACGCGATGGTGCGTGCCTTCTCCGGCCGCACGTCCGCGAATACGCGGATGAATCCCGACTTGTCGCTGACGTCGACGAGCCACGGCTGACCCCAATCGCTCCGGAGACCGCCGGGCTGGAAGTTGCGTGCGCCCGGCTCGGTGCCGCTCCCTCCTCGGATCTCCAGTGGCTGGCCGTCCCGCGCACTCAGTGGCAGTCGGGTCCGGTTGTGGATCACGACGAACGTTGGGGCGCTGGGCAGTTCGAACTGGGAGGCGAGGCGAATGGCCAGCACCAGACCGCCCGGAGTATGACGCGCTTCGACGGTGTACTGGATACGGAGAAGCCCCGGATAGACGACGCTGGCCGGCTGACCGACGATTCGTTCACCCGCGGTGTAGGCAATGGCCACCACGTGCACGGCACAGCCTTGCTCCGGAAGCTGATCGGCGAGGTGCAGCCCGCCGTCCCGCTCGTACTGCGATCGGGAAATTTCCGCGACCGGACGCTGTTCGACGGCGTGCTCCGCGGGTACCTCGGACGCGCTCACGTAGACGGATACGGAGGCCGCCCCGGCAGGCCACGGGAACGTCACGACCTGTTCGGTGCAGCGCTCGACGATCCGGACATCCTTCAGCGCGGCCAACGGGCGAGTCGCGATGACGGTCCGCCCCACCTGAACCTGTCCGTCGAGAACCGTGACGGGAGTGAAATAGGCGCGGACCCATCCGCGGGGCCACGACACGGTGGCCATGCTGTGCCTGCCGTCGTCTCCGACCACGACCGGGTGCACGAGTCGCGCAGACGCCGGTAATCCGCCCGAGACATCGAGCGCGGTGGCGTCCAGGAGCTCCCGGTCGATTCCCGCCCTGGGCGCGGATTCGGTGCGGTAGATGACCACGGCGCCGATTTCGGGCGGTGTCCATCGCAGATCGAACCGGAGGTCGTCGTCGTGTCCGTAGGTTGCGACCTCCAGATCGGTTACCGGTTCGAGGACTGCGGAAACCAGCACTTCCGCCTGTGCCGCCGGAGACAGCCGGGTATGGCCGTCCACCTCGATCTCGCAGATCGCGCGGAACAGGTAGCGATGCCCGCGCTGCGCGTCCCGGTCGACGAAACCACCGAAGTTGGGCTGGTCGGCAAGGATTCGGTGACGCGGATCGTTGGTCACCGGTGAACGTCCGTCGAGCGGAATCCGCAGCACCCGCACCCGGGACACCCCGGGCCACACCGACCATTCGCCGATGACCGTGCCGTCGTCCTCGATGACGACGAAATCCTGGACGGCGCTCAGTAGTTGGCCTTCGGCGACGAGGACGGGCTGCCGGGCTGCGGCGTCCCGGTCGTTGCTTCCGATGTGCGCCCACACCTGCAGGTAACGCACGGCAGCTGCGGACGGCGCGGTATCGACGATCATCGTGCCGCGCGTGACACCGACGAGACGCCCTGCCTCCGGTTTGTAGGAGCGATGGGTCTCCCCCGACACCACCCGGTACAGGACGGTCGAGCCGGTCCGCTCGGGTAACCCTGCCCATTCGAGTCGGTGCCCGCCGCCGGGTTCGGGAGTGATCGTGACGGGGCCGGGTACGACCTCCGACTCACCGTGCAGATATTCGCAGAAGTCTTCGGTACTCAGATCGACCAGGAATTCGCTACCGGGGAGCGGCTCGGGCGGCGCCGGCTCGGGGTCGGCCGCCGACGACGCAGGTTCGGTGGTTCCGACGGGCGCCTCCGCGAGCGCGGACGTGAGCGCCCCGACCAGCCCTCCCACCAGTGGTTTAGCGTGGCGGGGCAACATCGGCTCGATCTCGCCCACCGTACGTCGATCGGACCGGACGATCTGCTGCAGATGCGTGTCCTTGATCAGCCCCGGACGCAAGCGGCCCTCGTCGATCTCCTGCTGCCGCCACAGCTTCAGCGCTTCGAACACACCTTCCGGCACGGAATCCTCGCTCTCAGAAGTTGATGCCGTCGACGGCGGGGGCGACGTACGAGCCCGTCCCGGGCCGCTGGGCGGGAAGTTCCTCACGTTGCGCCGGACGCATCGCGAAGTCCGGAACTTCCGGGAGATCGAAGGGCGCACTCGTCGACGTAGTGGGACCTGCAAGATCCTCGGCAGAGATGCCCTCGGTGTACTGGGTGGTGACCGCGACGAGGCCGCATCCCACCCGGTTGATCGTCGGGATCTCGCCGACCACGGCGGACGCTCCCCGCATGGTCGCGGTGTCGCTGAATGCCGTTCGGTCGAGGAACCCACCCTCGGTCGGTCGGCCGACGCCGGCGAGGAACTCGTCGACTCCGGCGCGTCGCACGTTGCCGTCCACACGGAATTCGATGACGTCGAGCAGGTCTCGTGCAAGATTGGTGCGCGGGCCGGTCAGTTCGCCCATGGCGCGCTGCCAGATCACGGCGGCGCCGGTGGACTGCACCTGTCCGCGGTAGAACATCAGCGACCAGTCGTCGAGCGGTGATCCGGAGCCGGCACCCACCTTGGTGGCCAGCAGGCTCGGTTCGCGTTCGACGTCACGTGCCGATCCACCGAGTGCGGCACCTGCTCCACCCGAGACCGTGTCCCACGGTTCGGTCAACCAGCCGACGGTGAACAGATCCTGGCGCAGCTGATCCGCGACCCGCGCGATCTTGCCGTCGTCGGGATTTCCCGACCCGATCGCACTGTGCCGGGGCAGGCCCCACTCGACTCGCCGGTGGATGGTGAGCACATGCTCGGGCACACCGAGTGGCCGTGCGAGGAAGGCGCCGAGTGCGCGACTCCACGACAGGTACTGACGGTATGCGCCGGTCAGTACCTCGATCTCCCGAAGAGCAGCACGAAGATTCACGCGGTCGGCGTCGTGGGCGGCGGTGGCCGCTTCACGTTCGGCGAGCATATTCTCCAGATGCTGTTGCGAGCGTTGACAGATGAAGGTGACGGCCACGCCCCACCCGAGGACGCAGAGCGCGATGATCGGACCGCCCCACCACCACGAGATGACTTCCTTCCACGCCAGCACGCCGGCGACACCCCCGATCAGCACGCTGATGAGCGTGGCGATGTGCACGCGCCGGAACATGCGCTTCTGTACGTCGGCCGCTTCTTCGGCGGGATCGCGCAGGGTTTCCATGCTCTTCATCCGGGTGAGCAGCGTGCTCGCCTCCGCGATATCGGCGCTGAGACGAGCGGTGAGCATCGATCCGAAGGCAACGGCATAACTGTGGCGGGTCCGCCCCGCCCACGCCTTCACCGCCGCACCGGTCCGGCGCGCGTCCAGGCCGATCACCGGATCGTGCTCCAGTGCCTGCAAGCCTGTGCGGAACTCCTCGATGCCGAGGATGTCCGCGGCCTCGGCGATGTGGGTTTTGGAGGTGGCCGAGACGACGCCCGGAATGTCGGTGAAGTCGTCGCCCGGGCCGGGAACGATGTCCGCGGCCGACCGCAGCACCGCGCGGTGAGCCCCGACCTGCACCGGCGGCAGCCCCGCCGACCTCTCCGAAGCATCCGCCAGGGTGAGGGCACCACGCACGTAGTCCCGCCAGAGTGCCGAGAGGTCCGGAGCAGGCTGAGACGTTCCCTTGCCTTCGTCGAGTGCGGCCCCGATCTGACGTGACGCCGCTTCGTACGCGGTCCACGACACGCGATTTCCGTCGCCGTCGACGCCTCCGACCACCACGCTGAAGGCGGCGGGTGAGGACCCGAACAGCGCCCGCTGCGCTGCGTTGGCTATGGACGTCGAGGCCCGGAACACCACGCGGTCGAACAGAACGGACGGTGCGTTCTTGAGCACCGCAAGCAGGAACCGCCCGGTCATCTTCAGCGCATCGAACAGCGAGATCGCTCGCTGTTCGCGTTTCGGCGGAGCAGTGACCCGCGCGCTGGTCAGCAGATGTCCGTGCTTCTTCCACACGGCGTGCGCCATCTGCCGCGTGGCACCGGGAACGTCGTCGACGTAGAGGACGGCGGTGCCCGCATCGCGCGGCAGGGGCAGTTGACCGTCGAACTCGAGCAGTTCGGCATGCAGTCGATGTTCGGCGTGCGAGGTGTCGAGGCGTCGGTAGAACGATCGCACCACCCGGAGGGGATTACCCGGAAGCACGGGTTCGTCGTCGAACGGAGCGTGGTCGACGTCGGTCCACAGACCGGTGATGCCGGCAATCACCGGACCCGCCTGGCGTCCCACGTCCACCGGATCGGTCGTCGACACCAGGGATTCGTGTCCCATGCCGGGACCGCGCGAGTCCTCGGGCGCGACCAGCAGGTTGTGCCAGCCGGCGAGTGCCGCGGTGGCTGTGCTCGACTGATCGTCGGCAGGTCGCCGGAGCAGCACCCGCATGCGCACGCACCGCGCACCACCGGAGTTCGACGACAACAGTTCTGCGAGCATCGTTTCCGTGGCCAGACGGACCGGCACCGCATCCGCGCCACTCGGTACGAGAACGCACAGGCGCACCAGGTCGTAGTGGCGCGATGCGAGTACGTCCTGAAGGGTGATGGCGTGATCGACGCCGCGCTCGATCTCCGCTGCCGGGATCTGTGCGCCCGGTCCACCGACGTCGCTGTCCTCCAGCCACACGAACGACCCCACGAGGTCCGCGGCCGACAGATCGCGCAGTACGTCCCGCACGCCCCGGGCCGGACCCGGCGACGCGACGAACACCGTCAGTACGTCGTTGCCCTGATTGCTCATGTCAGAACTGCCCCATGTCCGGGATGCGGAAGGTCTGCGCCGGAGTGGTGGGTGCGTTCATCGTCGGAGCGGGTTCGGCGTGGTCCGGTCGCTCGGCGCGCATCTTGCACTCTTCGACAAGGTCGATGAGCTCACCGGCAGCCCAGTACACATCCTCCGCGATGTCGCGGAAAATCGGTGTCTGCGAAGCCTGGTCGCGCACGGTGATCGTGGAGAACACCCCACCGCCGGTCGCGCCGGCGCGGCCCGGAGCCACATAGTGCTGACCGGTGAGGTCGCGCACGGTGGTGAGCCACGAGATCGCGTGCTTCGCGCGGGCATCGATCGAGACGTCGGGGCCGGTGTCCGCGACCTGCGACTGCCATCCCGTGCCGGTGTCGCCGGTGCGCAGCCAGTCGGTGAGCACCCCCTTCGCCGACACCTCGAGGATGCCGCTCGCAGGCTTCTCCGCCGAGGCGTCGTAGATTGCGCGCAACGCGCGGTAGGGAGCCATCGAACTCATCACCGGCGACTCGTGCGAACGCGCCATCGCCAGCAGAACCGATTCGAGGACAGCGGGAAGCCAGTCGTTGTTCGCGAGGAAACGCGCCGGCGGAGTGAGCAGCGGGTTCGGGAAGTCGAGCCAGGTCGACGACGATCCGTCCCACACCCGCACGGGCTCGTTGTACGGCTCGGCCGGAAGACGCAGACGACCGGTGACGAGACCGAGGAACCACCCGGCGGTCATGGCGCGTCGTTCGCTCTCGTGCATCGGCAACGACGCGACGAGCGGCCGAGCGCGACGCCACTGCCAGAACGCTTCCTGCTGCGCAGGAGTGGAGTCGGCCCACTGTTTGGCAGCCGGGACGACGACGGAATCGTAGGCCAGCGGCGAATAGTTCGGGTACGAACCGAAGATGTCGATGCGGGTGAGCTTGTCCTCTTCGGTCAGCAACCGGTCGAACGCAGACCGCGTCTCGTGATCGATCATCGGGTTCTTCTGCAGCACCTGCGACAACGCATCGGCGACAGGAAGATTCAAGAACGGAATCGACGAGAACTTGTACCGGTACTCCACCTGCTGACCCGGATGCAACGCTTCCAGCGCCTGCTGGTTCACGCTGGCGAGCGGACGGGCGAGCGAGAGCGCCTCGACGAACTTGATCTGGAGACGATGACGCCGCTCTTCCAGGGCGTACTCGGGCACCGAGACATCCTCGATGTGCTCGCGCATCGACACCCGGCAGAAGCGGTCGAACGACTCCCCCGTCCTCGCGACGAACTGTCGCGCCCGCTCGAGCAGCTCCGAAGGCCGGACGTGCACGTCGTAACGTGCCGCGGACGGCACGAGGGGTTCCCGGGTGGTCGGATCGAACGGGAACGCGCGGCTGCGCCACGCCGACGTCCGCTCGAGCACCGGACGTTCCTCCCCTGGCGGGAGGCTGCCGTCGATGGTGGTCCAGATGCCGGTGACCACGTCCACCACGGCCCGTCGCACAGCGGTTTCGAACGGCGGGGTCCCCATGACGTCCGAGGTCACTGCCATCGGCAGATCGTTCCGGTACTGATCCATGAAGTCGGCCGACGGCGTCAGCATCACCTCGTTGTTCGCTTCTGCGAAACGCTTGGGAACACGGTCGCTCTTGTCCGCCGGCCACGCCCCGTACTGATCCGCGGACAGGCGCGCGAGACCCACATCGCTGGCCGGCTTGTTGCGGTCCTTGCGAAGCGCGGTCTGAGAATCGTTGAGCGCGTCCAGAAGCGGCTTGAGGATCTCCGGCACGAGCGCAGCCGCAACGTCGGATACCTTGCTGGACAACGAGGCATAGAGCTGCCGGTAGACGTTCTGACTGCAACTCGCGATGACCCGTTCGAGGATGTCGGCGTCGCTCTCGATGTTGCCCTTGAGCGCGGCGAGCATCTGCGCGGTGTCCGCGGACTGCGCGGTGATGTCTTCAGGGGCGTGTCGCGACAGTTCTTCGGCGCCGGCCCGGATCTGGTCCTTGAGCAGCACCGACAACCGGTTGGCCAGCGTCGTCGCGTACGGCAGGCCGAGGTCCGCGACGGCCTTCGCGATCGTCTGTTCGATGCGCTGCGCCAGCCCACGATGCCACTGGAAGGCGTGTCCGAGGGCGTGCTGGTCCGCCGAGTTCACGAGGGCCTGGCGCCTCATACCCAGCGCCCGGCGGATCTCGGGAACCCACTGCGCCGCGCTCAGACCGCTACCCGACGGAAGATACGGGCGCAGTTCGGCTTCCACGATCTGGCGGGCCATGCGCTGCCCGTCCTCGGACGAGAGCACCCCGGTCGTCAACCACGGGCCGACGCCGGCCTGCGCACCACGCGGATCCGCCTGCACCACAGGCAGTCCCATGTTCTCGAGCAAGGCCTGCCATTGGCTGTCGAGTGTCGCGTTGACCTGGTCCTCGTCCGACGAGACGTCCCCCGGGTTGCGGTGGCCGTCGAGGAGGCGATCCACGGTGCTGCGGGCGAGCCGCTGAGCGGAGTACTCGGCGTAGCGGTCGCGTCCCATGCTGAGACTGGAGAAGCCGTAGGTGCCCCAGGGCAGATTGTCCCATTGGCCACCCCAACCCATGTTCTCGCGCTGCCCCGAGAGGCCGGCGCCGTTGGTGAGGTCGTACTGGACGAACTGGCGGGTCGCCGCGCCGCTCATCATCATTCCCGCGAGACCACGGGCGAGACCGCGGTAGATCGCCTTCTGCGAACCGTCGCCGAAGGGTGCGCCCTCGACTCCGACTCGACGGCCGACGGGGAACACGCGCGCGAACGGCACCTTCTCGCCCTCGCCGGCCTGCTGACCGAGGGCGCGCAGGATCTCCACGTCGTGCTCACGTGCGGAGCCGAGCTGGCTCGCGACGATCTCCCCGAGCATCGCGAGCGCGTTGGCGCGCACGCCGGTGGTCGCGCTGCGGCCGAGACCGTCGAAAATGTCCGGGGTCACCATGAACACGCCCATCAGGCGCGGGTCGAGCTTCGGGATCAGGGTCAGCAGGCGGCACACGTCCAGGGCCATCGACGCGCCGGCGCCACCGGCCATCGACGAAACCACCAGAACGATGGGCGACTCCTCCTGCTCGAAGCTTCCGCTGCCGGGGATGTTCAATGCCGACATCTCGGTGGCCGTCTGCACGGTGAACAGCTGGTCCCATGCCTGCTGCAGCGTGTCGCGGATGCCGCCGGCCTTGCTGAGGGTGATCATGCGGCCGAGGGCCCGGTACTGTCCCGCACCCGAACCGATCGGAACCGTCACGGCCGACGGATCGCGCGGGGCCCAGGCCGCGATCTCGTGCAAACTGTTTCGCGCGCCGAGCTGATTGCTCAGTGCGTTGTCGAGGACCGCGTACGAATCGCCCTGCGGCCCACTGCCGAAGTAGCGCCACCCTGGTCGCGCACGTTGCCGAGACCGTCCGGGCCGGCCTCGGGGGCGGTCGGCACGTCGACGCTGACGAACTGCCATCCGCCGGGGATCTTGTCGATCCCGGCAGCGGCGAGGTCGGACCGGAGCTGATCCATCATGTACGCGAGGGTGACGGCACCGGATCCGCCGCAGCCCACTATCAGAAATCGCCTCATTGCGGTCCTTCCAAGAAATGCGAGAAAAGTGTCGTCTCGGGGCCGTCAGGCACCGGGCGGGCGGAACGGGTCGAAGGGTTGACCAGGGGCGCTCGACGGCGGTGGGCCGGACGGGCCGCCACCGAACGGCGGGGGTGCACCGAAGGTCGGCGCCCCGAACGGATCGAACGGCGAGGCAGCAGGCGCACCTCCGGCGACGGGCTGCGGTTGGGCCGGGTTCTGTGGCGTGCTGTCCGTAGGCGCCGATCGTGCACGCAGGCCGTCGACGAGGCCGCGGGCCCGACGACCGGCGTCGTCGACGAGACCCATCACCCGCTCGTTCGTGGCAGTCGCTCCCACGAGCAGCAACAGGGTCGCCTGGTCGGCGGGACCTTCGGGATCGTGCAGCAGAACCCAATTGTTGTGTACGGCCAGTGGCAGCCGGGCATCGCCGGTCCGACGGTCCGTACCGGGATTCGCCCCGGATGCCCCGAGCATTCCCGGCGCGCGCACGAGCACATAGCCCGCGCCCACAGGTGAGGCACCCATCTTCGTTTCGAGCCGAGCGCCGTCCACGTCGAGTGTGCGAGCAGGCTTGCCGAGATCGCGCACGATCTCCTGCAGATCGTTGTCGCGCAAGGCGAACGGTCGCCCGTCACGCAGCAGACCCGCATCGGAGATCGTCACGGCGAAGCTCTGGGTCTTGAGAGTCTCGGCGGGAATGCGCGAGGCCCACCACTTGAGTGCATAGAGGATCGCGAACGGAATGCCGACACCCAGCAGGAACACCGCCAGGAAGCCCAGCAGGAAACGTGCGCTGTCGAGAGGCTTGAGCAGGTCGGCCGTGAACGGCACATCGACGGGCATCGCACGGTCGGGCTCGCCTTCGGGGGCGATCATCAGACGGACCGCACCGTTGAAGGCACCGTTGCCCGCTTCGGAGACAGCGAGTTCGAGGGGCAGGGTGCCGCTCGTCCCTTCCTCGATGGTGAGGCAGTTCTCCGGCGAAGTTGCTCCGCCGACAGTGAGTGCGGTATTTCCGACGCCATCGGGAATTGCATCGATACGAACAGGCGAGGCAGGGTCGACCCACACGCACCCGGGCCCCTGGATCACGAGCTCGCCGGGGAAGGTACCGGCACCTTCCACCTGCCCGAAGTCGATCCGGCCGGGCACCGTCGGGTAGCCGATCGGCGGAGCAAGGTTCAGCGGCACGTCCACGTACTGCGGCGTGAGGTCGGTGCCGGGAGCGATCACAGAGCCCGACTCGTCGGTGGCGTCCGCGGTGGTCACTTCGAGGACGAGACGCAGTGTCGCCTCACCGGGCGCGACGTTCGTCAGGTCCAGCTCGATCGGTTCACCATCGCGTCCTTGGACACCCCGGACGCCAACGTGTGATCCACCTGCGCCGCGTCGGTGAGCGACACGCCCAGGTACGCGGATCCGAGAAGCTCGGACGGATCGATCTCCTCGCGGTCGGAGTCGACGATTCCCAGTCGGACCGCGGACGTGACCTCACCGGCGTGGATGGCGGTGACGTCCTGGCCGAGCAGCGCCGGGAACAGGTTTCCGGAGATGTGGATGTTCGACTTGGAGCGGGCAGCCGGCTCGGACCCGTCGGGGTCGACGAACACGAGAGCCCACATGCCCTGCCACTCGCTGGCGGCGTTCTCCGGCTGCTCCATCGTGAACGACACCGAGCGATCGGAGAGCCAGCGGTAATCGACCGCGACGCCGTCGACCGACGAACCGGACTCTGCTGAGGCGTAGGCCATGGGAAGCTCTTCGCCACTCGGGCTGACGAGCGTCGGCACCAGACCTTCGGCATCGGCGAATCCGAGAACCGTGACGGAGCCGATGGAGTCGTCGAGCACGAAGCGGTGCTGCGCCTCCTCGCACACCTCGTAGGCGCAGACGCCCGTCTCGTTCTCGAGCGGAGCCTGACCGGGGCTGCTGAAGGCGTCGAAGGCGAACAGCAGATCGTCGATGTTCTGCGCGAGGTAGAAGTCGCCCGGCGTGGGCTCGGTGCGCGCACCACACGCTTGACCTGCCACGGGCTCGCCTGTCGCGATGGAGCGCATCAGGTCGAAGTCGGCGGCCTGCGCCGTGCCGTTGGCGAGGCCCACCGCGAATGTCGCGATACCGGACGACCGCAGCTGGTCGGCGACGCCTGCGGGTCGGCAGATCGACTCGCCTGCCGCGCCGACGACCTGAGCGACACCTTCGTCGGTGGACAGCGAAAGACCCGGCGCATAGGGCTTTTCCCCATCGCGAGCCGTGAAGTCGAGTTTGCCGTCGGAGAACCAGGCAATGGCCTGGCACGACGTGGAGCCTCCGGACGAGTGCTCCGCCAGTGCGCCTCGGGCGCCGTCGAGCGCGAGCCAGTAGTCGGTGTCGAGCCCGGACGTACGTGAACGGAACGCATCGACCTCGGATTGCAGTCCGCCCAGCGTTCCGGGCTCCAGGCGGGTCCACGGCGCATGCATCGTGAACTCGGAGGAGAAGCCCGCCACGGCAACGTCGAGCGCG
This sequence comes from Rhodococcus sp. IEGM1339, assembly GCF_050321925.1. Lineage (NCBI taxonomy): Bacteria > Bacillati > Actinomycetota > Actinomycetes > Mycobacteriales > Nocardiaceae > Rhodococcus > Rhodococcus sp. IEGM1339. The sequence goes on along the minus strand of NZ_JBNQFT010000004.1, from coordinate 296,729 downwards.
ACACCGGCGGACGCGCCGAAAGAAGCAAGCTGGCCGAGAAGGTAATTCGCAGCCTCCACGCGGGCGGCGTCAGGGTCCGACTGCTGCAGGCTGCCCGACTCGTCGATCATCAGGAGCAGGTCACCCTCACGCTGCGACGCCAAGCAGCCCCCGAAGTCGGCCACCGCGGTCTCACGTGGTTGAGCAGACGCTGTCGGTGCGATCAGCAGGCAGCCGAGGAGAACGATGATGACGGTTGCAAGCTTCTTCACAGTCGACCGAACCAATCCGCAATCTGCCATGCGCCGAGGAGCACTCCCGCCGCCGCGCATGCGACGGTTACCCAATAGATGACCTGTGCCGCTTTCGACGGCTGATAGACCGGAAGGGCACGTTGCTTCGTGTCCGCGATCATGTACGTCGCGAGGAGCAGAGCGGCGATCGGTCCGGCGAGGGCCCAGCCTGCGACAGCGAAACCCGCGGAGCCGAGCGCGAGTGCGATGATCGCCAGAACCAAGCCCGCGACGGCGACCGCGCACGCCGCGACGACGCGCCCGACGGGGGTCTTGCCCTGCGAGAATCCGGACGAACGCACCGGTTGTTCGGAAGCGAACACATCGGTCGACGCGAACGCCGGCGAGGACGCTCCCGGCCCGAACGGGTCCGGGTGGGAACCGAAGGTCGGAGCGCTCCCCCATGCAGGTCCGCTCGGGGTCGTCGATGGTGTGTCTATCCCGTCTCGCGAACTCGAGTACTCGCTGAAATCGAACGGGTCGGACGGTGACTGCACAGGCTTCTCTCGGGGGCTAGCTTCGGACCGATTCCTGGGCGAGCGCATCCCGGCAGGTATCGGCGTTATTGATCCTTCAATCGGGGGACGCCCACAGCCTGTTACGAGTACCAATGGGATCGTTACCCCAACGTAATATCGTCCGCAGTTGGTCTCGCCGAGGCAGAGGATTTGGTCCCTACAGGTACTGAGATCCGACTGGTCCAACCTTCCTCGGAATCGTCGGTCCATGCCATACAGACGGAGCGGTGGTTGATTTGTCCGGGTCGAGTGGCACACTGTGCCGACCACACGAAGGAGAGTCCATGGTCCTACCTCTGATTCCGGCCGCGCTGATCGCCATCGGTGCCGTGACGGGCGGCGGCGGCGTCGCACTCAGCGGCAAAGGCATCGCCGACCGCAAGAAGGCCGCGGACCAACTGCGCAGGGCCCACGAGCAGTACACCAAGCGCCGCGACGCGATCGTAGAACGCGTCGAGAAGACCAACACCCAACTCGAAGCGCTGGGCGGGCAGCAGCAACAGGCGTTGACCGACGTTGTCATCCGCATGGCGGAGTTCTTGCGTCGACACGAGAAGCAGGTACGGGAGAACGAGCGGCTGCTGGCCGACGGTCTCCAGGCCGGCATCACGCAGGTCGACGGCCCGAACGGCCTCGACCTGAATCTGGGCGGTTGGCTCGGTGGAGCCATGGCATCGGTTGCGACCGGTGTCGGCACCGCATCCGCAGTATCGGCTGCCGCCACCAGCTTCGGTGTCGCAAGCACAGGGGCCGCCATATCCGGTCTCTCGGGAGCAGCCGCGCAGAGCGCCGCAATGGCATGGCTCGGTGGAGGCGCGCTGTCCGCCGGTGGTGGCGGTGTGGCACTCGGCGCGGCAGCGCTGAATGTGGTGACGATCGGCCCCGCTCTCCTTATCAGCGGATTCGTCATCAAGGGGCAAGGCCAGAAGGCACTCACCGAAGCAGCCGAGTTCCAAGCCAAGATCGACATTGCGAATGCCGAATTGGGCACCACCGACACTCTCCTGACCGCCGTCGACCACCGCATCGACGAATTGCGCTCCGTGCTCGGCGCACTGACCGTCAAAGCAGTCGCAGCCCTGGACGTACTCGAGTCCGAGCCCTTCGATGCGCGCGTACATGCGTCGCGCTTCCAACAGGCAATCACGCTGTCGAAGGCAGTCCGGGACGTCGCCGCGACTCCCATCCTCGACGGAGACGGCGAGCTGACCGAGAACAGCGCGAATTTGACCGTGCGGTACCGCCCGATGACCGAAGGAGACAACCGTGGCGCCGAACAAGGCTGACCGGAAAGTGCACGAGGGCGAGGTATTGGGCTCGGTGAAACGCAATATTGCTGCGGTCGACGGTTTCGCAGCGCTCTCGCAGCTGGTCACCGCCGCGCAGGAATGCATCGAGATCCACGCCGTCGAACAAACGAAACGCACCCGACTGCATACATACGCAACCGCGGAAGTTCAGCGCATCAAGTCAGCCGAGTCGATCGTCAGGGACTACTTCGAGCAGTCCTTCGCCGAACGCCGCACAACCTTCGATGCCTTGTTCTCCCGACTGGATCAGGCACTGGAGCAAGAGAATTCACAGGTGATCAGTGAGGTCCTGCGAGGGATCGTCGACATCGCCAAGACCTCTCCCCTGGCCGACCTCGGTGATCTCGGACAGATTCGCGCGGCGCTCGACGATCCCGATCAGGTGTGGGATCTCTGATAGGCAGCGTTCACCCAGACCGATCCCCACCACGTCATCACAGAGTCGAGTACACCTGACCTGGACAACGACCCCATCCCCTCACCGGCCGACATCCGCACACTCTCTGCCGACATACGCGTTACCGCAGGTACGCCCGAGTCCGCCGAAATGCTCGTCGAGTTCGCGATCCCGAAGTTCGACGCCCTCGACCCGGCCGACATTCAAATGATCGAGCCGTAATTGGGAACACTGTCGAACTCCGCCACAGCCGATGCGCTTGAAGTCGTAAGAGATGAACTCGCAGAGTCGTTGCGGGCACGCCGGAAAGCGCGTGAGCATAAAGCCTCAAAGGCGAACCAGACCGACAAGATGAACCCGAAGGCGAAGCCGGATGCGTAGACATCCGCAAAACGTGACGCGGCACGGAGGTCCGTAGCAGTTACTGTCACATCGTGACCGCTCCCGCCACGCCTGATGCACCCGTCGAAGCAGTCGAACCGCGAGGCTACCTCTCCGTCTTCGGCCTCGACTTCGTCGGCCTCGTCGTGGCCCTGTTCTTCTTCGCGTGGAGCCTGAGCCCCTCCCTCATCCCCCGCGAGTGGTACTTCCAGGGTCTGATCAGTGGCGTGACGAGCATCGTCGGCTACGGCATCGGTGTGCTCATCGCCTTCCCCGCGCGGCGATGGATCGCTCCGCGGCTCACGTGGCGGCGAGGCCACACTGCTCGGCTCATCGCCGAGGTGCTGGTCGCTCTCGTCGCGGTGGGAACACTTGCGGGAAGTCTGCTCGCCGCGGCGGAATGGCAGAACGAGGTCCGCGCGCTCATGGGCATCGAGACCACGACGGGCTTCGCGTATCTGCGGACCGGTCTGGTGAGCGTCGCAATCTTTGCCGTGCTCCTCTACATCGCACGGGGCTTGCGGTGGGTCGGACGACGCTTCGCGGAGTTCCTCGCGACCCGCCTTCGTGTTCCGGTCGCCGCGGCAGGCATCCTCGCACCGGTGATCCTCGTGCTCGCGGTAGTCGTGTTCGTCGACCAGGTTTTGCTTGCGAGCAGTTCTGCGGCGGCACGTGTCGTCTTCGCCGACGACAACAACAGCACCGACCCAGGCGTGGAACAGCCACAGGTTCCCGAGCGGTCCGGCAGCCCGGCGTCGCCGTCGTCGTGGGAGAGCCTCGGTCGTCAGGGACGCACGTTCGTCGCCGGTGGGATGGACGCCGAGGAGCTGACCGAACTGAACGGCGCTCCCGCACTCGAACCCATACGGGTATACGCAGGGCTCGAAGCCGGCGGCACCACCGATGAGCAGGTGCAGCTGATCCTCGACGAACTCGACCGCACGAAAGCGTGGGAACGCGAGATCCTCGTGGTCGCCGGCACCACCGGCACCGGGTGGGTGAACCCGTTCGCCGCCGACTCGATCGAGATGATCTACAACGGCAACTCGGCAATCGCAGCGATCCAGTACTCGTTCCTGCCGAGCTGGATCTCCTTTCTCGTCGACGGCTCCGCTGCCAAGGCCGCCGGCAATGCACTGATCAACGGGGTTCACGAACGCTGGTCACAGCTGTCGGAAGACCAGCGCCCGAAGCTCGTGGTCTACGGCGAGAGCCTCGGCTCGCAATCCGCCGAAGCCGCCTTCGACGACCTCACCGACATGCGCAGCCAAATCGACGGCGCGCTGTTCGTCGGGCCTCCGAACTCGAACCAGCTGTGGCGCAGCATCGTCGACTATCGGGACCCCGGCAGCCCCGAAGTCCTGCCCGTCTACGAAGACGGCGTCGCAGTGCGGTTCGCCTCCGACCTGCAGACGCTCGAGGACCAGCAGGGAACGTGGGACGAACCTCGGGTCCTGTATCTGCAGCACGCGTCCGATCCAGTGGTGTGGTGGGGACCGGGACTGCTGTTCGAGCGACCCGATTGGCTCGCCGAACCTCCGGGTTCGGACCGAGCGCCGTCCATGCGGTGGTATCCGATCGTCACCTTCGCTCAGGTCGCGGCCGACATCATGGTCGGTACGTCGCCGCCCGTCGGCCACGGGCACAATTACGAGGACCTCATCCCCTATGGCTGGGCCGCAGTCACGTCACCCGAGGGGTGGACGTTTGCCGATACCCGACGGATCGCCGAGGCCGTCGACAACCTCAACGACGGCGAGTAACTCGAAGCAGGCCTATCGATCGCGGCCGGGTCCGATCATCAGCCTTCTCCCTCGATCGCTTCCGCGGCACTCCGCATGGCGGACTCGAACGCTTCCCGGTTCCCAGGGTGGTTGATACCCGGCGCAGATAGGGACGCTCCCTCGATGATCTCGGCTCCTGGCACGCGGAAACCGCAGCGCTTCCAGCCCGACTTGGCCGGCACCCCGAGTAGTACGACAGCCTTCAGCTTGGGCAACAGACTCAACAGCTGCATGTTGTAGGGCGTCGCCCGCCTCAGTTCTTCTGCATTCGGCACCGATCCCACAATGGGGAAAGGACAGATGTTCCACGCGACCAACGACGAACGGTCGATCCCCTCCTTGCTGCATGCCTCGAAGATCCGTGCAGCCACGGGTCGTCGTTGTCGAGGCTGAGGAAACGAGCTCCGGATCGGCTCGGGTCTGCGTCGGCTTCGGGTGCTTTCAACATCAGAAGTACCGAGGCCTCTGTTCCGCCAAATGTTGGATCGAGGTACGGCAAGTTCTCGACCTGCCGCTCGTTGCTGATCGTGTCGACCAGCCTGTTGATCGGTTCGACATGGGGCGCATAGATGTGAGCGGCCCGATCAGCACGGACGCTCGGCTGTCTCATCGCACGAGGAAAGCGCGGAATCTGCACCAGCGCAGGATAGGGGTCACCGAACTCACGACGGTGCTCGGCCGCCGTCAGACGCTCCAACCCTCTATTCGATTGCGGACTGCGCGATTGCTCTGTCGGACGCCCAGGTTGCATGAGCCATTCGAAACCCCAGCTTCGCAGTCAAGTCGGGGTATTTCGTGGCGAGACTGTTGTAGGCAGACTTCATCCTGACCGAGTGGATGAGGCGCGAGATCATCAAGATCTCGAAGGCCGCTGCTTCGAACCAATCGACATCGCGTGTATAGCCCACGACCGCTTTGGCACCCGTGGTCTTGCAGAAGTCCTGCAGCACGCCATCAGGTGCTGCGAGAACCTTGCACGCGGCGAAGTAGAGCACCTTGCCGCTGCACTTGCCCGACAGGATCGCGGCGAAGTCCTCCAACGAAATATCTTCCTCGCCGAGATAAAGTGTCTCCGAACTGCCGTGAAAACCGAAGTAGCACAGGTTGTATCCGGACATCCCCTTAGTTCTTCCGAGCCATCTGTTCAGGTGGAACTCCAGTTCAACCCTCGTCGCTACGTCTCGATGCACCAGACGTAATGTGCCGCTCAGTTCCAGCAGTCTCAGTACCGGCTCGATGCTCACCCTGCCTTCCATCCCATCGAACCACTCCCCCTCCAGACACAAGACGCCAGGCAATTTCTTCGCACTCACGGTTGCGAGCATGCCAAAGGCTCCACGCTCACGATCAGCTTTTCGACCGACTGCACATGCTGCCGACCGCGGCAAGCGGACAGCACGACACCCTCCTGATCGTCTGCTGGTTTCTGTATCACGGCTTCGCATTCCGGCACCTCACCATGCTCTTCTGAGCCCGCATAGATCCGCATACGAAAGATCCCAGAAGACAACGTCTTCGGGAATCTTTCGTTGCTCGCGGACTACTGACCGCTGAGGTTACTGACGCTGTCGAGCCCTGGCGCCGGCCCATCCACCCGGCCCGCCGCGATTCCACGGCGCTCCAGCTCCTCCCACAGCCCGGCCATGGCCGCGACCGGGTCGAGGTAGTACTCCGATTCCCGGACCCGCCAGAACTTCCAGCCGCTACGGTGCAGTTCACGCTCCCGCTCCAGATCGGCGTTCTGCCGGTCGGGGCTCGTGTGCCACTGCTCGTCGTCGCAGGCGACTGCCAGCTTGCCTGCCGCCCCGGTCACGACGAGATCGATGAAGTGTCCGTTCACCTCGACCCGCGGGTTCACGTGATAGCCGCGAGTAGCGATGTCCAGGAAGACGTCCTGTTGGAAGAGGCTGTCGAATGCCTCGTGCCGCTCGTCGCGCGTCACGCCGGCGGGCATCGGCTCGGCCGGGCGCGGGGACGTCGTCCGCATGTGGGTGAGCAGCGAGTACCGCAGGTCGGTGCGGCGCAGCGTGTCGATCGTCCTCGAGTGGAACAGCCACAGCTGGTCCTGGGCACGCGAGGCCGCCACGTTGAAGCGTCGCTGGTATTCGGTCCGGGTCAACGCCGCGATGTTCTGTTCGGGCGCGACGACCATCGACAGGAACACCACATTCCGTTCGTCGCCCTGGAAGTCCGGGGGCGTGCCGACGCGAAGCCTGCGTTCCTCCCACTGCTCCGGGGTGAGCCGGTCCAGCAGTTCGTTCTGGATGATGTCGACCTGCAGCTGCCCCTGCAGCACCACGACACCGAAGGTCTTGCCGTCGTAGGCCGGGTCCTCGACGCACTTCACGAGCGTGTCGACCAGGGCATGTGCCTCGGCGTAGTTCGTCAGCGTCGAGTTCTGGCCGGTGACGGCCCCGTCCTCGACGAGTGTGGTGCGTAGCGGCTGCAGACGATCGGAGCCGTACTGCCGCATGGGGACCAGCGGGTCGTCGGCGTAGAACTGGTCGCTGGACCACGCGATGATCTCCGGCATCGACCGGAAGTGCTCGCGCAACCGGACGATGCTGCCGAACCTCGACCGTAGCAACGAGAACAGACTCGACCGCGGAGTGAAGCTGTCGCGCAGGTAGTTCGGGATGTCGGGCAGATACGAATCGAGGCGGCTGAACACCCCGTCGAGCGCACCGAGCGACACCGCGCTCGGTGCACATTGCTTGTCGTCGCCGACGACGATCACGCGCGGCGCCAGCCACAACAGGAACAGGCTGCTGATGTCGGTCTGGCTCGCTTCGTCGACGATGACGACGTCGAACGAATTCTGTTCGGGCGGAATCGAAGCCAGCACCTGCTGCAGCGGCATCACCCAGGCCGGCACCGCCCCCTGCGCGACCTGCATGGCCTCGCGTGCCGCGGCCCGATAGCGCTCCGCGTAGCGGCCGGTGCCCTTACCGATGCTCGCGATGTGATCGCGGTACGAATGGAGCGCCTGCACCTGCTCGGCCGTGGTGCGGTCGAGACACGCGCTCCATGCCTTCTCCTCGACGAGTTCGGTCGTGAGTCGCGCGATGTCCTTCTCGAGTGCGTCGAGGTCGCGTTCGAACTGTCCGTCGTCGCTGCGCTCGTGGAAGCGTCGCACCCATTCGTCGGCGCGTCGCCACGCCCACGCCTCGTCGATGTCGGCGAGACGAACCGGCCAAGCCAGGCTCAACGGATTCTCCGCGAGAGCCTGAGCGAGTGCGGGTGCTGCGGTGGTCAGGCGCGCGTGGAGGGAGACGAGTTCCAGTTCCTCACGCTGCTCCCCCGCCGCCCGGTCCCACGCATCCAGGGCCGCGTTGATGGCGTCGAAGTCGGCGTCGTGGAAGGCGCGGGCCAGCGCGCGTCCTTCGGGCGACGCTCCCCCGGAGATCTGACTCCGCACGTACATGCCGATGGATTCGAGCCAGTTCTTACTCGCTTCGGCGGTGCCCGCGGCGGCGATGGTCCGTGCCGACTCGGCGGTGGACCGCGCCTGCTCGATGCTCGTGATCCGCGGCGCCCCCGGATGAACCTCGCGCAGTGCCGTTTCGACGTCGTGTACCCGCGCCACGAGATTGTCGACGATGGCACGGTCGCGGTCGAGGAACGCGAGGGTGCCGACCGCGCGGCTGCGCGACTCGTCGAGTTCGATGTCGATACCGAGGTCGCGGAGGACCACCCGCGCGACCCGGATCGCCTCGAGCGCACGAAGGTGTTCGGCGACGATGCGCGCCGTCTGGGCGGTGGTGGCGGCGACACCCTCGACGGTCGCGATCTCACCGAGCGCCTCGACGGCGGATTGCTCGTCGCTGCGCCGGAACCGGGTGAATCCGCTGCGCCACGTGTCGCCGGCCTCGAGCTTGCGGGCGAGCGCGTCGTACGCCTCGAAGGCCTGACGTCCCGTCACGGAGGTGTCCACCGAGCTGGCACCGACGATCCGGTCGGCCTCCTGCGCGGCCTGCACGAGCCTGGCGAGCTCGGCGGTCTTCCCCCACAGGTGCTGGGCCCGGCCCGACAGGACGTCGTCGGCGACGCGTTGGATTCGGGCGTCGAGCCGGTCCGCGTCCTCGAGGGCACCCTGCAGTTGCTCGCACAGGTCGCGGATGCGGCCGAGTGCTTCGAGCGATGCACCCTCGAGGACCCGCAACAGCCCCTGTGTCTCGCCGTTGGTCGTGCCGCTCGACGCCTGGGAGACGGCGGCGCACGCGTACTGCAGTTCCCTCTGGGTGGGCAGGGACAATTCGGGGAAGCGCTGCTGGCGACGGCGCGCGCGCTCGACGCTCGACCGCTGATGCAACGAGTGAAGGGTGACGAGTTCGTCGACCGTCAGCGGTGGGGTGTCGGTGAGCAGAGGCGCGGGCAACCACGCGTACTTGGATTCGTGCGCGCGGACCCGCCGGACGATCGACGCGGCCGTCCCCTCGTAGCCGGCGGCGACATCGGCGTGGGCCTCGGTCTCCTCCGCGCGCGCCTGCCGGATCTGTTCCATCAGCGTCGCGCGACGCTCGAGTGCGTCGTTGCGTTGCGTGGTGAGCTCGTCGATACGTTCCTGCGCGCGCCGAACGTTGAATTGTGCCTTGCGGATGGCGATTTCGCTGACACTGCGAGTGAGTTCGACCGTGCCGCCGTGCACCGGGTCGGTGACGGCCACGCACAGTTCCTGCAGCTCGGACGGGAGCTTCTCCCGGAGCACACGCAGCGCCTGCGCCTTCTCACTGGTGACCAGCACACGCTGCCCACGCGCGAGTAGCGCCGCGACGATGTTGGCGATGGTGTGGGTCTTGCCCGTACCCGGCGGACCCTCGACCACGACACCGCTGTCGCCGGCGAGCCGGTCGATGATGTCGCGCTGTTCCTCGTTCGCGGGCAGCGGCAGCAACTGCTCCCCGGTGAACTCGGTCGAGGGCGTGCCGATGCGGTCGAGCCATGCGACGCGGTCGGCCGGTTCGATCGCTTCGACGAGCTGCGCCAGCCCGAGCGGCACCGGGTTCGACTCGTGGGCAGCCGCCTCGGTCATGCGGCTGTAGTACTCGATGAGCGCGTGGGCGCCGCGCTTACGCAGCACGAGGACCGGCGACGGCGTCACGAACGCATCCGACGACGACGCTTCGTCCGCACGATCGACGACGTCGACCGGCACGGTGAGCGCACGCTCGGCCCAGCTCTTCAGGAACGCGCGGGCTGCGGGGTCGAGGGGCGACGCGACCTGGGTAACGAGCGCGTCGTGCAGTTCGCGGACACTCGTGGGGTCGAAGACCTCCAGTCCGGTGAGGAGCTGGACGTCCTCGAGCGACGGTCCGGCGCTGGGACTCAACCGGACCACGAGGTCACCGGAGTCGCCCTCTCGCTCGATAAGCGCGGTCTGCGTGATCAGGTGCGTGTGGACCCGCGCGCCCGCCACACCCTCGGACAGGTGCAGCAACCCGGACGCGACGACGAGCTCCAGCGATTCCGGCTGGTCCTCGAGGTCGAGCATCGCTCGCTGCAGGAAGCTGTACAGATGCGAGGCGGCCTGCCGCTCGCGGTCGACGACCGCCCACGTCCGCCAGTCCGTCAGCCAGGCGTCGAGACCGTCGATATCGATGGCCTGCGGGTCGAGTTCGGGCTCGACGGCGGACTCCGCGATGTCTCCGTGCACGTATTTCGCGAGTTCGGCGGGCGGACGCGGGGGCTCTTCGAGCTGAGCGCGACGCGCGCGCAGAATGATGTCGCCCGACGCGGCATGGGCCCGCAGACCGGCCCTGATGTTTCCCTCCTCGAGGGACATCACGGCGCGGTGTTTGTCGACGACGCGGACGGGTGCGCTGCGGGCCTTGACGAGCTCGGCCAGGAAGGCAAGCAGGCGCTGCACGCGATCCCTCAATTCGGGTTCGCGCTCGCCTGACCCCACTCGCACTCCACTCACCCTTGCGGACGTCCTTCCGCCCGTCGACGGAGACGGGCATGTCCACCTTAGAAGTCTTGGTCGACATACGCGTTTCCGGACCCGGACGACGCGCGCCGCCATTTCCGCCGAGTCTCGCCGTCAAGATGCTGACCTGCAGGAATGAGCGAGGTCGACGTGTCAAGGGATGGTGATCGTGCGCGAGGCGCTCGGAGCGTGGTTGGTCGTGCCGAGCTCCCGTGCCGTCTGCCGCGGCGGCACATGATCGAGCGCCCACCGCTCGACCAGCAGCGTGATCTTGGTGATCATCTCGGTGCGCAGACGCTGGAAGGAATCGTCCGGATCGGTCCCGACCCACCCGAGGAGCACCCACCATGCCCACGCGACCGCGCCGGCGTTGGCCACGAAGTCCGGGATCACCGGGATGCCGCGGCCGGTGAGCACGGCTTCGGCGTCGGGCGTCGTCGCGGAGTTCGCGGCCTCGATGACGACCCGCCCGGCGACCCGGCCGACGTTCTCCGCCGTGATGGCGTAAGAGATGGCGGCGGGGACGAAGATGTCGGCGGGAATGCCGATCACCGCGTCGCGGGGCAGTTGCTCGACGTGCGACGGGACGCGGGAGCGGTCGATCTCCCCGTACTCGTCGCGGAGGTCGAGCAGTGCCGGGATGTCCAGTCCGTCAGCGCAATACAGTGTTCCTGCGGCATCGGCGACGGCGGTCACGCGCATGCCCGCTTCGTGCAGATACCAGGCGGCGCCGCCACCCATCGTGCCGATTCCCTGGATCGCGACGGTGGTCTCGACCGGTGCCCAGCGGTATGCGTTCGCTGTGGCGATGCAGGCCTGCGCGACGCCGTAACCACCGATCACGTCACCCAGCAGGAAGCCGCCGTAGACCGGCGCGTTCAGGGAGGTGCGTACCCGCTCCAAGGTGATCGCCGGGTCTGCCGCACGGTTGATCGCGGCGTGGAAGGACTGGTGCAGTCCCAGCCGCTCGAAGACCTCGTCGAGGAGGTGCTGGGGAACGCCCAGGTCCTCGGCGGTGACCCAGTGCGCGTTCAACCAGGGACGCATCGCCTGGCAGAAGCGCTGCAGCACATCGACGGCACGGGGGTCCTTCGGGTCGAAGTCGATCCCGCCCTTCGCGCCGCCCACCGGCAGGTCGAACACCGCGGTCTTCGCGGCCATGCCGCGCGCCAGGTCCTCGACCTCCGACATCGTGCACCCGGCCCGCATGCGGGTGCCACCGGTCGCCAGATCGCCCACCAGGGTGTGGACGACGAGATAGCCGTGCGCACCTGTCATCGGGTCCGTCCAGGTGAGACGCAGGAAGGGTTCGTCCCTGCGGGTGTCCACCGCGTCGACGCGTGTTGCCATGGTGGTCATATGCGGTCCCCCGTTCGTCAGAGCCGTCACTACGTCGATTCGGCCGGTGACGCCAGCGTGCCCGGGGGCGGCGCGGGGCGTCCAGTTACGAAACTCGAAGGTCGGAGTTCACGATTTCTACACAACGCGAGCTCACAGCGGTTGCAGGTCCCCGGGCGCGCCCTACGCTGACGGCATGGAGTTGTCCCTGCGCCGGTTACGGATGCTTCGAGAACTGCATCGCCGAGGCACCGTCACGGCCGCCGCACTCGCCCTGCATTACACCACCTCGGCTGTCTCGCAACAGCTCACCCAACTCGAACGGGACGTCGGCGCAACGCTTTTCGAGCGAAGGGGACGTCGGGTCCAGTTGACGGAGGCGGGCGTGCTGCTCGCCGAACACGCCGAGGAGATCCTGCAGTCGGTGGAGCGCGCGACGACCGCGCTCGAACAGACCCGCGACGGGGTCACCGCGCGCCTGACCGCCGGGGTATGGGCCTCCGTCGCATCCACTCTGATCCCCAGCGCGCTGGCATTGCTGGCCACCGAGCATCCCGGCATCGAGGTCCGCACGCGAGAGCTCGCCCCCGAGGAGACCGCCGGCGCCGTCCGTGACGGATCGCTGGACTTCTCGTTCGTCATCGAATACTCCGGCTACCCGATGTTGTGGGATCCGGAGCTGACCAAGGTGGTGATCGCGGTCGAGCGACTGCACGCCGCGGTGCCGCCCGGGACGGTGCCGGCGGGCACCATCGCACTCGCCGACCTCGCCGAGCATCCGTGGGTATTGGCCGGCCCGAACTCGCACTTCGGCCGCGCGGTGAGCCTCGCGTGTCAACGTGCGGGGTTCGAGCCGAGGATCAACCACGAGGTCGGTGAGCAGGCGACGGCGCTGGCGATGGTCGCCGCGGGGCTGGGTGTCACGCTCGTCTCGGATCTCGGGCTGACGCTGAGCCCGCCCGGAGTCGAGGTGGTGGCGTTGACCGAGCCGCTCTTCCGCACCATCTCCATCGCGCATCGCGGGATGGCGTCGGAACGGCCCCCGCTGCGCCTCGTGATCGACGCGGTGCGCACCGCCGCAGCAGAACGGGGACTCGCGGCGCAGTAGCCACGAGCCCCCGTCTGCCGTCGTCTACTGCGCGAGCTGCTTGCGCAGCACGTACTTCAGGATTCCGCCGTGCTGGAAATACTCGGCCTCGGCCGGGGTGTCGATGCGCACTGTCGCGTCGAACTCCGTGTCCCCCGCCTTCACGTGCACGGTCTCGGGGATCTCGTCGCTGTCCGCCAGACCGGTGATGGTGAATTCTTCCTCCCCCGTCAGGCCGAGGCTCTGCGCCGACTCGCCCTCCGGGAACTGCAGCGGCAGCACGCCCATACCGATGAGGTTGGAGCGGTGGATGCGCTCGTACGACTGCGCGATCACCGCGCGCACACCCAGCAACAGTGTGCCCTTGGCGGCCCAGTCACGCGACGAGCCCGATCCGTACTCCGCGCCCGCGAGCACGACCAGCGGCGTGCCGTCCTCCGCATACTTCTGCGCGGCGTCGTAGATGCTCATCTGCGCGTCGCTCGGCAGGTAGCGGGTGACGCCGCCCTCGACGTCCGGCACCAGTTGGTTACGCAGTCGGATGTTGGCGAAGGTGCCGCGGATCATCACCTCGTGGTTGCCGCGTCGCGACCCGTAGGAGTTGAAGTCGGCCTGCTCGACGCCGTGCTCCTGCAGGTAGCGACCCGCGGGGCTGTCGCGTCGGATCGCACCGGCCGGCGAGATGTGGTCGGTGGTCACGGAGTCGCCGAGCAGCGCGAGTACCCGCGCGCCCTCGATGTCGCGCAGCGGCTCGGGTTCCGACGACATGTCCTCGAAGTAGGGAGGACGTCGCACGTAGGTCGACTCGTCCTTCCATTCGAACACCTCGCTGTCGGGCACGTCGAGATTCCGCCACGTCTCGTCACCGGTGTAGACGTCCTGGTAACCGGTCTCGAACATCTCCGCGCGCACCGCGTCGTCGATGACCTCCTGGATCTCCTGCGTGGTGGGCCAGATGTCGCGCAGGTAGACCTCGTTGCCCTCGCTGTCGGTGCCGAGCGGGTCATTGAAGAGGTCGACGAGCATCGACCCGGCCAGCGCATACGCGATCACCAGCGGCGGCGACGCGAGGAAATTCATCTTCGTCTGCGGATGGATGCGTCCCTCGAAGTTGCGGTTGCCCGACAGCACGGCCGAGACGTTGACGTCGTGCTCGTCGATCGCGGCCGCGATCTCGTCGGGAAGCGGGCCGGAATTGCCGATGCAGGTCGTGCAGCCGTAGCCGACGAGATTGAACCCCAGCTTGTCGAGGTACGGTGTCAGACCCGAACGTTCGTAGTAGTCGGTGACGATCCGCGACCCCGGAGCCAGCGTGGTCTTCACCCACGGCTTGCTCCGCAGCCCCTTTTCCACGGCCTTCTTGGCGAGCAGCGCCGCACCGATCATCACCGACGGGTTCGACGTGTTCGTGCACGATGTGATCGCCGCGATCACCACATGTCCGTTGTCGAGTTCGAACTCGTCGCCGTCCCCGACCCGCACCGGGACCTTCTTCGACGGCGGCGCCGAGGTGTCGGCGTCGTCGGGCACCGGGTCGCGCGGCTCGTCGCGGGAGTCCTCGCTGCGCACCGACACCGGGTCGCTGGCAGGGAATGATTCGAGCACGCCCTCGTCGACACCCGAGTCCTGGACGCGGGAGACGACGTCGGGCACTTCCTCACCGTTGAGCAGCGAGGTCACGGCCTTCGGCACGAGGGCGACGGGGATGCGGTCCTGCGGTCGCTTCGGGCCGGCGACGGACGGTCGCACCTTCGACAGATCCAGTTCGACGACCTCGCTGTAGTCGGGTTCGCGATCGGGGTCGTGCCACAGACCCTGTTCTTTCGCATACGCCTCGACGAGGCGGATCTGCCCCTCGTCGCGACCGGTGAGACGCAGGTAGTCGAGGGTCGCGTCGTCGATCGGGAAGATCGAGATCGTCGAGCCGTACTCGGGGCTCATGTTGCCGATGGTCGCGCGGTTGGCGAGCGGCACGTTGGCGACACCGGGACCGAAGAACTCGACGAACTTGCCGACCACGCCTGTCTTGCGGAGCATCTCGGCGACGGTGAGCACGAGGTCGGTCGCCGTGGTGCCCTCCTGCAGTTCGCCGGTGAGCTTGAAGCCGACGACCTGCGGGATCAACATCGACGCCGGCTGGCCCAGCATCGCCGCCTCGGCTTCGATGCCGCCGACACCCCAGCCGACGACACCGAGGCCGTTGATCATGGGGGTGTGCGAGTCGGTGCCGACGAGCGAATCGGGATAGGCGACGAGCCCGCCGTCCTCGTCCTCCCGCGTGAAGACGACGCGGGCCAGGTACTCGAGGTTCACCTGATGGCAGATGCCGGTGCCGGGCGGGACCACCTTGAAGTCGTCGAACGCTCCCTGCGCCCAGCGCAGCAGCTCATAACGCTCGCGGTTGCGCTGGAACTCGAGGTCGGTGTTGATCCGAAAGGCGTCCTCGGTGCCGAAGACGTCGGCGATCACCGAATGGTCGATGACCAGCTCGGTGGGGATCAGCGGGTTGATGCGCTTCGGGTCGCCACCCTGCTGGGTCATGGCGTCGCGCATGGCGACGAGGTCCACGACGCACGGCACGCCGGTGAAGTCCTGCATGAGAACGCGTGCCGGGGAGAACTGGATCTCAGGGTTGTGCGTCGACTTCGGATCCCAACCCGCGACGGCCTCGATCTGCTCCCGGGTGACCAGTCGCCCGTCCTCGGTGCGCAGCAGGTTCTCCAACAGGACCTTGAGGCTGTAGGGCAATCGCTCCGAGCCCGGGACCTTGTCGATGCGATAGATGCGATAGTCGGTGTCGTCGACCTCCAGGGTGTCGCGCGTGCCGAAACTGTCGTCACTCATGAACGTGCCTCCCGACTGCGATGTTTCCGGTGGTTACCCGAATGGGTAGCCCGTTCCGCCGTGCGGCAATCACATGGGTTCAGCTGGTGGTGCGTGCGACCTCGTCGGTGATGAGAGCGATGCCGTCGGGCGATTCCGTGACGCCGACCAGGACGGCCTGTGTGATGCCGTTGCCGAGTGCGACGAGGCGTAGGGCTTCCGTTCGCGCTTTGTCGGGTGGCATGCCCAGTTCTTCGAGGAGTCGCCGGGCCTCCTCTGTTGTGCCTCTTGTCGACTCTTCCAGGAACGCACGGATCCAGGGGTCGCTCGCGGACTTGGCGAGGTAGGCATACCAGACGGACACCCCGAGACGTCCGGCTTCGTCCGTCGGTACAGGTTGAGCGAGAAGCGCGACGAGCGCTGCCTTCGGATCGGATTCTGCTCGTTCGTAGCGCTTTTCGGCCTCGGCGACCATGAATTCGGCGCCCGTACGGATGAGGTGTTCCTTGGAATCGAAGTAGTGCTGGATACGGCCGATCGACACTCCCCCGGCGGCCGCCACCGCCTGGAAGGTCACGCCCTCGATTCCTCGCTCGTGGATGACCGCCCACAGCGCGTACACGATCTCCCTACGGCGTTGCGCATGGTCGACGACTCTCGGCATGATCCCACGATACAATATGAACATATTGCAACGTCGACGATCAGAGGCTCCCGATGACCCAGCGCACTCGATCGAACAGATTTCTTCGACGCGCCGGCACCGCGATACTCGCAGCCGTCGGCCTAGTTGCCTCCTATCAGTTCTTCGTCGGCGCGCCGGGAGTCGGCCACTTCCGCAGTGATTCCGGTCGGGCCGGTTACGTCGCTGCCCACGAGAGAGCGATGTCTGCACTGCCGCCACCTTCTGCAGTTCACGACGTTCCTACTCGGTTCGGCACGGTCCGCGTCTACGAATGGACGTCGCCTCGGACGGTCGACTCGGTGCCCGTCGTTCTCGTCCCGGGCCGCGCGTCGGGTGTGCCGATGTGGGGCGAGAACCTTCCGGGCTTCCTCCCCGAGCACCGCGTTCTCGCGTTCGATGCTCTCGGCGACGCAGGCTTGTCCGTCCAGGCGGCACCCCTGACCTCCACGGACGACCAGGCGCTGTGGATCGATGACACGCTCTCAGGTCTCGGAGTGGAGACCGCTCATGTCGTCGGACATTCCTTCGGCGGGGCGAGCGCAGCGTCCTACGCGAAGCAGTTCCCCGAGAAAGTCCGGTCGCTGACGCTGCTCGAGCCTGTGTTCACCTTCGGCTATCCCCCTGCCCGAATGTTGTTCTGGGCGTCGGTGTCGACACTGCCGGGCCTTCCGACCGATTGGCGGGACACGGCACTCGCGAAGGTCGGGGGTGTCGACGACTACGACTCCGATGACGCCATGGCGACGATGATCTCGGAGGGTTCGGAGCATTTCTCCGCCGCACTACCGACCCCGTCGCCCCTGAGCGACGACGAGCTTGCGGCTTTGGTTATGCCCACCTATGTCGCTATCGCGGAGCGTGATTCACTCGTCGGAAGCGAGAAAGCAGCCGATCGAGCACGGCAACTTGCTGATGCCGAGGTTCTGGTCTTTCCCGACACGACGCACTCGCTCCCCATGCAGGCAAAGGATCGACTGAACTCGGAACTACCCGAGTTCTGGCGCGGGGTCGAGCAGGGCTGACGCGGTAGCGGAGCGGTTGTGTTAGCGTCTGCCCGACAATCGATCGGGGGGTCGCATGGGCAGGTGGGGAATCGTCACGCTCGCAGCAGTCGCGGCAGTCGCGACGGCCTGCAGTCCGAGCGCCGCGGACGATGCCACAGGAGACGAGACGACGACGTCGACCACCCGCACCCCGCGCATCACCGATGACTCCGGTCGACCGCCCGTCACCTTCGACCCCTGCTACGACATCCCCGACGACGTCATGAACGCAGCTGGGTACGACGCGGCGAAGAAGGAAGTCGCGGACATGCCGATGGGGACGCATACCTTCCTCGGTTGCACATACAAGAAGGAAGATCTTGTCCCCGGAGTCAGGCGGGGGTACAGCCTGAACATCTTGTCGGGAAACGTCAGCCTCGACGAGGAGTTGAAGAAGAACGGGCATGTAGCAACCAGCGCGACCATCAACGGCCGATCCGCGCTACTCGAGGTGGATCCCGAAAACCGGGATGCATGCACTTATGTACTCCAAACGGACTTCGGCGTGGTCTTCGTCACAAGGCTGTACAACACAGACCATCCAGGGCCGGCGCCCCAGAGCGAATGGTGCGCGGGCATGGAGGAGTTCGTCGGCTCGATCGAACCGCACATCGCGAACTGAAGAGGGTGGTCATGTCGAGTTCCACCAGGCTCGAACCCAGCGTCATCGACGAACTCGTGAGGATATGCAACACAATGCTCACGGAGTTCGAAGACGCGCGAACGACCGCAGAATGGCTCACCAGAACCGAAGGTTTCGGCGACTTCGACTCAGCACAGCAGCTCGCGGCGGGGTACCGACGGAAGGCTGCAGGCACTCCGGAATCAGCGAAGGAGCGTGTCGAGCAATTCATCGACGCACTTATCCAGCTCCGCGACGCCTTCGCCACCGGCGGAGCAGCCTTCCTCGACACCGAATCCGACTGGGCCCGCCAACTCGCCATCACCGACCCCGACAGCGGAGCGGGAAACGGTCATCAGGGCGCGCAATAACGCGCACCTCTGACCATTTCGCGCTCCGGAGCAGTGCCCGGGACGGTTGTGTTAGCGTCTGCCCGACAATCGATCGGGGGGTCGCATGGGCAGGTGGGGAATCGTCGCGCTCGCAGCCCTGGCTGTCATGGGGACGGCGTGCAGTCCGGGTTCAGCGGATGATGTCGCTGTAAGCGACGAAACCGCCACCACGACAACCCGAACCCCGCGCATCACCGACGACTCCGGCCGACCGCCCGTCGCTTTCGATCCCTGCTACGACATACCCGACGATGTCGTGAACGCAGCGGGGTACGACGCGGCCCAGAAAGAAATCGCGGACATGCCGATGGGGACGTACACCTTCCTCGGCTGCACATACGACAACAGGGACCACATCCCAGGCGTGCGCCGTGGATACGGCCTCAACATCCTGGCTGGCAATGTCACTTTGGACGAGGAGTTCCAAAAGAATGCACATGTCGCCAGCCAGACAAGCATTAACGGCAGACCGGCGCTCCTAGAAGTAGACCCCGACGCACGAAACGGCTGCAAGTACGCCCTGCAGACAGATTTCGGAGTTGTACTCGTCACCCGAGTTCTCTACACCGACCACTCGGGCCCTGCACCTCAAATCGATTGGTGTGCAGGCATGGAAAACCTCGTCGCCTCGGTTGAACCCTTCATCGCGAACTGACATCGAACAGGACGAACATGCCGGAGTTCAGCAGGCTCGAGCCTCACGTCGTCGCAGAGATCCTAAGGATCTGCGAAACCATGCTGGATGAGTTCGACCAGTCGTACAAACACACTTTTAGGCTCACCGACGTCCACGGCTTCGGTGATTTCGACTCCGCTCAACAACTTGCTGCAGGCTATCGACGCAAAGCTGCAGGCA
The DNA here is from genome assembly GCF_050321925.1 of Rhodococcus sp. IEGM1339. Lineage (NCBI taxonomy): Bacteria > Bacillati > Actinomycetota > Actinomycetes > Mycobacteriales > Nocardiaceae > Rhodococcus > Rhodococcus sp. IEGM1339. The sequence continues at coordinate 277,295 of NZ_JBNQFT010000004.1, read as the reverse complement.
CACCCGAGTCGGCCAGAGAACGGATGCAACAGTTCATCGACGCCCTCACCCAACTCCGCGACGCCTTCGCTACCGGCGGCGAAGCCTTCCTCGACACCGAATCCGACTGGGCCCGCCAACTCGCCGCCACCGACCCCGACAGCGGAGCGGGAAATAGTCATCAGAGCGGGCAATAACACGCGCCGATGACCATTTCGCGCTCTGCAGTGCTCTGTCGATCCCCACCCGCGCGACGAAGCAGAGATCAGTCGTCGACTTCCACCCCGTACCGGCGGGCGAGGGCTGCGAGGTCGTCGTCGTATCCTTGTCCCACCGCGCGCAGCCGCCACTTGTCGGCTCGGCGGTAGATCTCGGTGAGCACCATGGTGCGTTCGGTGGTGCCGACGTCGAGCACGAACGTCGCAGCGGTGCCGGTCTCACTGTCGACCGCGACCGATACCGCGCCGAGTTCGCCGAAGGTGCGGTTGCCGTCGATGGCCGCTGCGATGGCGATGCGTTCGCATTCGGCGGGAAGTTCCGCGAGGTCGACGCGGATGCAGTGCTCACTCGAACCGTCGATGGTCAGTTCGATGACGCCGTCGTCGTAGAGCGGATTGTTGTAGAAGACGAAGTCGTCGTCGGTGTCGACCTTCTCGTCGGCGCCGAGCAGGAAGGCGACGATGTCGAGATCGAATTCGTCGCCGACAGCTTCGGCCTTCCAGGCGACGTTCACGGCCCAGCGGTGACTGTCGGACGGCAGGTCGATCACTTCACCGCGGGACAGCACCGGCGCCGTGAGCCGTGACTCCACCCGCATGTGCGGGGGCATCACTCCGTTCTCCACTGCGGCATCGACGTCGTCGGGTCGCAGGACGGGCAGCTCACGTGCCGCGACCCGCGTCATCCGCTTGTCGGCCTCTCCTCCTTCGAGGACCAGCACGTCGGTGACGGTGGCCGTGAAGTTGAGGGCCGGGCGGGCACCGAGCTGGGTGAGACGCGAGCGCATCATGACGGCCTGCAGGTGCGTGCCGCCGAGCAGCAGTACCTTACGTCCGGTCCACAGCTTGGGCTTCTGCCCGGTCGGCGGCCGGACCGGGGGCACCACCGCGACCTGCGGTTCCGGTGGCGGGATGATGTCGACGACGGTCGCAACCTTCGATTCGCCCGGACTCACCCGCGTCAACAGCTCCTCGAGCTGCTGTTCGCTGATCACGGGAATGCCTTCGGCCATCGCCTTGCGGACCTTGGCGGTCTGCACGGTCGGGTCGTTGCACACCACGACGCTGGTCTGTTTGCTCGCGTTGTTCATCACGTCGAGTCCGGCGTCGGTCAGCCGGTTCGCGAGTGCGACCCGCGGAGTGACGGTGTGGCGCCGTCGAGAATTTTGGCCAGTTCACCGGCGATGTCCTCGAAGCGCGGCGACCCGGTGAGGCGCTCCCGCGTGAGGTTGTGGATGTGCACCGGTCCCGGGTCGCAGCCGGGGTCGACGAGGGTCGAGAACTCCTGCTCGACAGAGCCGTCCTCGCGCAACACGAGGGCGGCCACGCTCAGGACCCTGTGGGCGTTGGACCGCACACCCGAGGTTTCGACGTCGACCACCACCCATCGATGGTCGCGGGGCAACGTCACGGCGCCCTCCGCGGGTGCGTGCACTTCGATCACGTCATCCTCCGATCGCTTTCATCCCCCGACGAAAACCGACACGGTCGGACATTGTGGCCCTTGTTACCGACACTGTCGTCACCGCCCCGACATCGAGCCGATCCCGTAGGAGACGGTTGTCGTAGGCGTGTGCCACCATGGGCGCGATCGAAGCGAGAGGGAAGCTGTGTCGACTGCCGACCTGTACCGCCTGACGCGGCTGCGCGATCAGCACGCCGCGTGGACGCTGCTGCGCGCCGACCACGCCCCCGCAATCCTCGAGATGCTGGGACGACACTTCGATCGGGGAACCCGGCGACTTCCCGCCCCCGAACTGTTCGCCCGCCTCGACGCAGACCTGCAGGACCTCCGCGACCAGGGGTTCGACCTTCCACGCACCGCCCAGGCCTACTGCGCAGATTGGGTGCGCGCCGGATTTCTGCTCCGACGTGCCGATACGGGCTCGCGCGAAGAGACGCTGGAGCCGACCGAGTCCGCATTCGTCGCACTGAATTTCGTTGCGCAACTGACGACCGACACCAGTTCGATCACGGAATCACGACTGACAACCCTGTCGAGCCAGTTGCAGGCGCTGGCTCGCGATTCGGACCCACGGAGCGAAACCCGTCTGGCAACGCTGCGGGCCGAGCGCGACGCACTCGACCGGCAGATCGCAGCGGTGGAATCCGGCGACTTCCCTGTCCTCGATGGCCCACGGGCCGCGGAACGCGTGTCGGAGATCCTCGCGCTTGCCGGCGAGATCCCCGGGGATTTCGCACGAGTACGGGCCGAACTCGAAGGGCTCAATCGCGAGTTGCGCGCACGGATCCTCGACGACGAAGGCGACCGCGGCGACACTCTGGGCGAGGTCTTCCGAGGTGTCGACCTCATCGGCAGTTCCGATGCAGGACGCAGCTTCACCGGGTTCTACGACATGATCATCGATCCTGAACGGTCTGCACAGCTCGACGACTGGATCGAGGCGGTACTGACTCGTCCGTTCGCCCGAAGCCTGTCTCCCGAGCAACGTCATCGGTTCCGATCCTTGCTCACCGAGATGGAGGACGCAGGTGGCGAAGTGCATGCGACGATGACGTCGCTGTCACGCTCACTGCGGCATTTCGTGCAGTCCCGCCATTACGAGGAACATCGCCGATTGCAACGTCTGTTGCGCTCGGCGCAACAGCACGCTCTGCAGGTGGCACCCCACCGCAAGCCTTATGAACCGCTCGACCTCGACCTGGTGCGGATCGGCATGAGTATCGAATCGGTCGCGGCATTACAGTTGCACAATCCCGCAGACGATCTGGTGGCCGAACCGGTGGTGTCGCAGACGCCAGGTGAGGTCGACCTCGACGATCTGCGGCGCATCGTCCGCGAATCGGAAATCGACATGGACGAGCTGGTCGGTAGCATAGCGGCCACACTGCGCGTGCGCGGTAGCGCGACGATCGGCGAGGTCCTGCGCGAACATCCCGCAACCCAAGGGTTGGCAAGCGCCATCGGGCTTCTGGTTCTCGCCGTCGAGCACGGACACCGCGTGGAGGGCGATGAGGAGATTTGCTGGAGCTCCCCATCCGGCGTCGAACGGGTGGCCACGGTACGCCGGCATCTGTTCGATCCCACCGATCCTGCCTTCACCACCTTGGAACAGGACAGCCTATGACCGACACCACGACCGGGCTGTATCCCGGCGACACCGGCGAACTCGAACTCGACACCCGGCGCGCATTGGTCCAGCTCCTCAAGGGTCCGCTCATTACCGCCGGCAAGCATCCCGAGGTGTGGCGGACGGTGATCCGCGACGAGCGCGTGCTGCGTTCTCGGTTGGCCGATGTGTTTCTCGATCTCGTCGTCGACGAGGACGAACAGCTCGCATTCACCCGTCCCGCCGAAACCGGCGATCACAAGGCCCCCGCAGTGTTGCGCACCGAGCGATTGACATTCATGGACACCGTGATGCTGTTGTCGCTGCGGCAGCTGCTCCTCCGCGCACAACCCGGTGATCGGGTCATCGTCGATTTCGACGAAATGGCCGGGCAGCTCGAGATGTACCGTGCGGCCACGAGTACCGACCCGGCCGGTTTCCGGCGCAGGGTCAACGCTTCGTGGGAGAAGTTGAAGAAGTACAGCCTTCTCGCGTCGACGTCGACGGAGGGGCGGATGGAAGTCTCTCCGGTGTTGCGGCAGTTGTTCGATGCCGATCAGGTTGCTGCTGTGGAAGCGGAGTTCCGGCACATCGTCGCGGAGAGTCAGCCGTGACGGCCACCCCTCCCCACCCGTCCCAGTTCCGGCTTGCCCGCGTGCAGGTGGTGAATTGGGGAACCTTACACGGTCACCACGACATTCCGATTGCGCGCAAGGGTTTCCTGATCACCGGCGCGTCGGGATCCGGAAAATCCACTCTCCTCGATGCGATCTCCACGGTGCTCATGCCGGGCGGCAGTGTCCGATTCAACGCGGCCGCGCAGGAATCCGCGGCCGGTTCCGGGCGCAACTTCGTCAGTTACATCCGCGGTGCGTGGCGGCGCGAAGCCGATGTCGATACCGACTCCCTGACCGCTTCCTATCTACGTACGGGCGCCACCTGGAGTGCCGTCGCGCTCACCTACCGCACCGGCGACGGTGCCGCGCCCGTGACGCTCGTCAAGCTCATGCACCTGCGGCGTGGAGCCAACGCGAACAACGATGTCTCTCACCTGCATCTGATCTTCGATTTTGATTTCGACCTGATCGATCTCGAGCCGTTCGCCGGCCGCGGTATCGACACCCGGGGCATCCGAAAGCGTTGGCCCGGGGCTACTGTCAATCCCAGTTACACGGCGTTCGCTCGCGCCTTCCGCGCGAAGCTGGGCATTTCGTCGGAGGCGGCCCAACGGTTGTTGCACCGAACACTGTCGGCCAAGAGTCTGAACAGTCTCGATCAGTTGCTGCGCGACTACATGCTCGACGAACCCGACACCTTCGCGATGGCCGATCGCGCGACGTCCCAGTTCCGCGACCTGCGCGAGGCGCACCGTGTCGTCGTCGACGCGCGTCGGCAAGTCGAGGCACTCGATCCCCTTGTCGGTCTCGCGGAGGTTCGCCGCCGAGGCCTCCAGCAACAACGCGAACTACAGGAAGAGAACGACCACCTCGACGCCGTGCATGCCCGGATGACGGTGGATCTGCTGCGAGAGAAGCTCGACGAGGCCTACGCACAGATCGGACTGTTGCAGACTGCCGTCGACAAGACCTCGGTGGAAGCCGAGCGCGCGGCCGAGCGCACCCTCGATCTGCGGGTGCGGCTCGAAACCACCGACGGTGGACGGTTGTCCACTCTCAGGCTGCAACGCGACGCGGCGGAAGCCGACCTGACTCGGACCGTACAGTCACGGAGCAGGTTCGACACCGCCGTCGGATCGTGGGAAGCAGAGGCACCGACCACCGCTGAGGAGTTCGCGCATCTGCGAGCCCAGCTCGAAACGGAGTTGCGTGAGCTCGACGCGACAGTCGGTACACGCAGAAACGATGTGTACGAGGTGGTGCGAGCACTCGGCACACTGCGTTCCGAACACCGACAACTCATCGCCGACCGAGAGCTGCTCGCCCGGCGACGCTCCAATCTCGATCCCGCTCTACTGCGGATACGCGAACTGGTCTGCACCGCAGCTGGTCTCAGCGAAGACATGTTGCACTTCGCGGGCGAACTCCTCGAAGTGCGCTCCGAGCATGCCGAGTGGACCGGCCCCATCGAGCGCGTACTCGGCGGGCTTGCTCGCACGATGCTCGTACCCGACGAATATTATTCACGCGTTGCAGCAGTGGTCGACGCGCAGCATCTCGGCACCCGGTTGGTGTACCGCCGGGTGCGTACTCGTTCCGGCCGGCCTCCCACCCCGGCGAGCGGTGATGAATCGCTGGTTCGAAAACTGGACGTGCGGCCGGGACCGCTCGCAGCGTGGCTGCAGCACCATCTCGCCGAGCGTTTCGACTATGCGTGCGTGGCGACCGTCGACGACCTGCGAGGTGTGCCGCGCGGCGTGACCCGGGCCGGTCAGGTCAAGCACGGCGGCGAGCGGCACGAGAAGGACGACAGGTACCGCGTCGACGACCGCAGCCGATGGGTGCTCGGGTTCGACAACGAAACCAAGCTCTCCGATCTGCGTCGCCGCATCGGCGAGGTCGAATCCGAGATCGCCCGCCTGCAACGTCGGCAGGAGTTGCTCGAGCACGCAGAGTACACGGTACAGCAGCGTCGACACGCGGCGGAGATCATCCTCGACACGACCTGGGCCGACATCGACGTCGAAGCGGCCGAGGCAGCGGTTGGCGCGATCGAGCATCGACTCGAGGGATGGTTGCAGGGCAATGCCGAGTACGCCTCGCTCACGCTCGATCTTGCCCGTGCGGAAACCGAGGAGAAGGAGGCCCGCGCAGCGTATACCGCAGCCGGATCCGGTCTCGAACGCCACCGTGGCGATGTGGAGCACACTCGGCAGCGGCTTGCAGAAGTGGAAGCACACGCCGATTCGGCGGTTCCCGACGGGATCGACAAGCGCATCCGCGCACGCTTCGATGCTGCCGCACGTCGACCGACGAGCGAGAACATCGACCGGTTGCTGCATACCGTGGGACGAACCATCACGGACGAGCACCGTGCGGCGCTCACGAGAACCACGGACGCCGAGCGGCGCATCACCGCGATCCTCACCGCCTATCTCGCCGAATGGGAGTCACGACGCGCCGAGATGCGCTCCGACGCAGAGTACGTAGACGATGCTCTCGCGGTGCTCACTCGACTGCGCAACGACGGATTACCCGCATACGAGGACGAGTTCTTCCGGCTACTCAACGACCAATCGAGCCGCAACATCGGAGAGCTGGCCCGCGCGATCCGCAGGGCACCGGGCGAGATCCGTTCCCGTATCGAGCCGGTGAACGAATCGCTCCGGCGTTCTCCGTTCGACACCGACCGGACTCTGCGGATCGATGTGAAGGATCGGCGTTCGCCTGCCGCGGCCGATTTCCTCGCGGAACTGCAGCGCATTGTCAGCGGCTCGTTCAAGGAAGAGGACCGGGTCGCCGCCGAGCAACGGTTCGAACAGATGGAGCGGATCCTCGAACGCCTCGACTCGGGCGAACCCGCCGACCGGCGCTGGCGGCAGTTGGTACTGGACACCCGCCTGCACGTCGGCTTCATCGGAGTCGAGGTCGACGGGGAGGGCGTGGACGTCAATTTCCACGACTCCAGCTCCGGCCTGTCGGGTGGGCAGGCCCAGAAACTGGTGTTCTTCTGTCTCGCCGCCGCCCTGCGCTATCAGCTGGCGGCATCGGGGGAAGAGTTGCCGCGCTACGGCACGGTGATCCTCGACGAGGCATTCGACCGTGCAGATCCTGCGTACACGCGGCGAGCACTCGACGTGTTCACCCGATTCGGTTTCCATATGGTGCTCGCGACGCCGCTGAAGTTGCTGCAAACCCTCGACGATTACATTGATGGGGTGGCCGCGGTGAGCATCAGGGACAAGAAGTACTCGCAGCTGGCCTTGTTGCCGATCCGCAGCGCGGAGGAGCCCCGCGAGTGAGTACAGTGTGCGTGCCGCCGTCAGCCGTAAGTACCAGGGCAGAGACGGCCTACCGGAATCGTCGCAGCAAGTGGGTGGCCGATCCAATTGCAGCCGAATCCGATTCACTGTCGATTGCGTTGCACCCACCCTCGGAACGGCAGGTCGCGGAGGATCCCGACGCCGTGGTCGCATGGGTGCGCGCCTGGCAGGTGCACCGCGGAATCGGTCGCGTGCACTGGGAGACGCGGCGCTGGCCGAGCTTCGGCACGCAGGATGTGCCGGTGCGGGTCGTGTTTGCAGGTCCCGGTGAGATTGCCGCCGCGGCAGGCCGGATGTCCGAATGGCACAGGCTCACCGCCCGGCGGGTGCAGTTGGTGGAGATTCTGGCACCCGGTACCCCCGCGCTTGCCGACGCGATCGGCTCGACGCTTTCACGGTGGCTCGAACTCGGCGAAGCCGACTTCGTGCGCCTTGTCGGCGTGGTCCGGTGGCTGGCCGACCATCCGGCTTCGGACGTTTTCATTCGGCAGCTTCCGGTGCCCGGTGTGGATACCAAGTGGATTTCGCGGCATCGCGGACTGGTCGAGGTACTTCTCGAAGGCGCTGTGGGGAATCGTGACCTCGGTGTGCGTTCGGTGCCTCGATTGTGCGAAATTGCGGTTTGTGACCGCACCTTGCTACCCACGGCACCGCGACATTGTGCAGCGCCGCTGGACGAGCTCGCCGAGCTGCCGCTCCACCCGGAGCGCATACTGGTCCTCGAGAACAAAGAGGGCCTCCATGCGCTGCCTGATCTGCCGGGCACCGTGGCCGTACACGGCAGTGGTTACGCAGTGCACGAACTGGCCGCACTATCCTGGCTCGCCGACTCGGATGTCGTTTACTGGGGTGATCTCGACACGCACGGCTTCGTGATTCTCGACCGTTTCCGCGCTTACCTGCCTGACGTGCGCAGTTTCCTCATGGACCTCCACACCCTGGAAGCGTGGAGTGCTCTCGCGGTAGAGGAACCGTCCCCCAGCTCGCACGTGCCGATGCGACTGACGCCCGCGGAAAATGAGGTCTTCACGCGGTTGCGCGTGGAACGACTCCGCCTCGAGCAGGAGCGGATTCCGTGGCCGCACGTGATGGAGGAACTTGCCCGCGCCTTCACCGGCGCGATCGGACATGATCGAGACTCGACCAGGATGGATCCGACCGCGCTCGGAGAAGGAGTCTCATGACCGAACCGGCCCTCCGCTCACCCCTCGAGATCGTGGCGCGACTGACCGTCGAGGAGAGGGCGTCGCTCACCAGCGGCCTCGACTTCTGGCACACCGAACCGGTTGCGCGCGAGAACATCCCCTCGATCATGCTCACCGACGGGCCGCACGGTGTGCGGAAGCAGACCGCCGAGGGCGACCATCTCGGTCTGCACTCGTCCGTGCCCGCGACCTGCTTCCCGCCTGCCGTCGCGCTGGGGTGTTCCTTCGACCCGGAGTTGCTCGAGCGCGTCGGCGCGGCGTTGGGCGCGGAGGCCCGTGCACTGCAGGTCGGTGTCCTGCTCGGGCCCGGTATCAACATCAAGCGCTCCCCATTGTGCGGCCGGAACTTCGAGTACCTGTCGGAAGATCCGCTGCTCTCGGGTGTTCTGGGCGCTGCGCTCGTGCACGGCATGCAGTCGCAGGGTGTCGGTGCGTCACTCAAGCACTTCGCGGCGAACAACCAGGAGACCGACCGGATGCGGGTCTCCGCCGACGTCGACCCGCGGCCACTGCGGGAGATCTATCTGCGGGCCTTCGAGCGGGTCGTGCGCGACGCGCAGCCGTGGACGGTGATGTGCTCGTACAACCGGATCAACGGGGTGTACTCGTCCCGTAACCCGTGGCTGCTCACCGACGTCCTGCGCGGCGAGTGGGGTTTCGAGGGTCTGGTCGTGAGCGACTGGGGTGCTGTCGACGACCGCGTCGCGTCCCTCGCGGCAGGTCTGGATCTCGAGATGCCGTCCACAGGAGGTCGTACGGACGCCGAGATCGTCGCGGCGGTACGGGCGGGCACGGTCGACGAATCGGTCCTCGACACGGCAGCCGCGCGGGTGACCGAACTGGTGCAGAAGGCCGTCGCTGCGTCAGATCCCGGCGCGACCTTCGACGCCGATGCCCATCACGCCCTCGCACGCGAGGTGGCCGCGCAGAGCATCGTGCTGCTCCGCAACGAGAACGACCTGCTCCCCCTCGCCACCGACGCGAACATTGCGGTGATCGGCGAACTGGCCCGCACGCCGCGCTACCAGGGCGCCGGATCGTCCCGGATCGAACCGACGCGCCTCGACAACGCGCTCGACGAGATCCGGTCGCTGTCCGGTCGGGACGTTCCCTTCGCCGCCGGTTACGCTCTCGACGGATCGGACTCGGCCGAACTCGTCGATGAGGCAGTGAAGCGTGCCGCAGACGCCGATATCGCGGTCGTGTTCCTCGGTGTACCCGCCGAACTCGAATCCGAAGGTTTCGACCGCGACGACCTCGAACTCCCGCAACGTCAGACCGCGCTGCTCGATGCTGTGCTGACGGCGAACCCGAACGTCGTCGTCGTGTTGTCGAACGGCGGTGTCGTGCGGCTCAGCGGCTTCGCCGACCGTGTTCCGGCGATCGTGGAAGGGTGGCTGCTCGGGCAGGCCGGTGGCGGCGCCGTCGCCGACGTGCTCTACGGGCACGCGAATCCGAGCGGCCGCCTCGCGGAGACCGTCCCGATCCGGCTCGAGGACACCCCGGCGCACACGAACTTCCCGGGCGAACACGGCCACGTGCGGTACGGAGAAGGATTGTTCGTCGGATACCGCTCGTACGACGCGCGTCGCCTCGACGTGTCCTTCCCCTTCGGTCACGGCTTGTCGTACACGACGTTCGAATACTCCGATGCCGCTGTGGAATCCGACGGCGATCTCACGGTGCACGTCACCGTCACCAACACGGGTGGGCGTGCGGGCGCCGAGGTCGTGCAGGTGTACGCCGGTGCACCCGGTTCGTCCGTTGCTCGGGCGCCGCGAGAGTTGAAGGGCTTCACCAAGGTCCGTCTGGATTCCGGCGAATCGCAACGTGTGGCCGTGAGTATCCGACGCGACGACCTCGCCTACTGGGACACCCGCGTCGATTCCTGGGTGGTCGAAGGTGGCACGTACAGCATCGACATCGGTGCGTCGAGCCGCGACATCCGGCAGACGCTCACCGTCGACATGACGGGCGACGCGGTGCGAATTCCGCTGACGATGGAATCGTCTCTCGGAGAACTGTTCCAGAACCCCGCGGCCGCCGAGATCGTCCTGCAGGCGTTCGGTTCGCTCGGCGGCGAGGTCGGGGTCGACGAGAGTGTTCTGAAGATGGCAGCGTCGATGCCGCTCGGTCGCCTCGCCGGATTCGCTCCGGGGGTCGAGTCGGAGCAGATCCAGCAGCTTCTCGATGTGGTCAACCAGCAGGAGTGAAGGCAGAGCCGGTCACGAACCGGCGGTGAGGAGCACCTTCAACGCACCGGTTTCGCCGGCGCGAGAGAACACGTCGTAGGCCTGTTCGAACTCGTCGAGCGCGAACCGGTGCGTGATCATCGGCGACGTGTCGAGCTGACCACTGCTCACGAGACCGATCAGTGTGGGCGTCGAGTAGGTGTCGACCAGGCCGGTGGTGATCGTCAGGTTCTTGATCCAGATGTCCTCGAGGTGCAGGGTCGCAGGTTTGCCGTGCACGCCGATGTTCGCGACGTGTCCGCACGGCCGAGCGAGCGCGACCGCCTGTTCGAACGTCTCCGGATAGCCGACGGCCTCCATCGTGACGTCTGCGCCGAGACCGCCAGTGAGATCGCGAACGACCGTCGCGACGTCGTCGCGACCGCTGTTGACCACGATGTTCGCCCCGAATGCCTTCGCCGCGTCGAGCCGGCTGTCGGCGAGGTCGACGGCGACGATGCGGCTCGGACTGAACAGTCGTGCGGCGAGGATCGCAGCGAGCCCGATGGGGCCGGCTCCGATGACGACGACGACGTCGGCCGGTCGAAGACAGCCGTTGAGTACGCCGACCTCGTAGGAGGTGGGCAGAATGTCGGCGAGCATGAGCATCTGCTCGTCGCTCACGCCGTCGGGAATGCGGTGGGTCGAACTGTCGGCGTACGGAACTCGGACCAATTCGGCCTGGGTGCCGTCGATCAGGTGCCCGAGGATCCAGCCGCCGCCTCCGAGGCACTGCCCGTACCGGCTCTCGCGACAGAAGCGGCACGTACCGCACGCGGTGATACACGAGACGAGCACTCGGTCGCCGGGAGCGAGTGTCTGCACTCCGTCCCCCACCTCGACCACGGTGCCGACGGCCTCGTGGCCGAGGATCCGGCCGTCGGTCACCTCGGGCACATCCCCCCCGAGGATGTGCAGGTCGGTGCCGCAGATGGTGACCGCGTCGACCCGCACCACCGCGTCGGTACTGTCCTGGATGGTTGCGTCGGGAACGTCCTCCCAGGATCGCTTCCCCGGCCCGTGGAACACCAGTGCCTTCATGATCTGACCTCCGTACACGGATTCGGCCCTGTTCCAAGGATGACATGAGGGACACTGCGATCGGAATCGTTCGGAGGGGGTGAAAAATTCACCTCGACAGCGGGACATGTCCGGATTCGTGACACCACCACAGAGTCCCCTGCTCTTTCGGGGACCACCGATCCCGAAAGCAGACGATCGATGAAGACACTCGCAACCTCACTCGTGGCGGTGGTCGTACTGGCCGTCTCGGCGTGCAGTTCCGACACCACCGAGCCCGAATCCGCGACGCCCCCTGCCTCCTCCGAGGAGGCCGGGCCCGAGTATGTGGCGGAGGTGGAATCGACCGTCGACCGGTTGATGCGCGACAACGCCATTCCCGGCGCGGTGATACAGATCAGCTCCCCCGACCGCGGTGACTGGACCGGCACGTTCGGCACGTCCACCCTCGACACCGACGATCCGATCTCCGCCGACGATCATTTCCGGATCGGGAGCAACACGAAGACGATGACCGTCACCGCCATCCTGCAATTGGTGCAGGAAGGTCGCGTGTCGCTCGAGGACCCGATCTCGAAGTACATCGACGGTGTCCCGAACGGCGACACCATCACCATCGCGCAGCTCGCCGAGATGCGGAGCGGCCTGTACAGCTACACCTTCGACCCGGAGTTCAATGCGACACTGGACCGCGAACCCGAGAAGGTGTGGACGCAGGAGGAGTTGCTGCAGATCGCGTTCTCTCGGCCCGTGAACTTCCCGCCCGGGGAACAGTTCGAATACAGCAACACCAATACGGTGCTGCTCGGGCTCGTCATCGAGGAACTGACGGGCATGCCGGTGGCGGATGCGTTCGACGAGCGCATTTTCGCTCCACTCGAACTCGGGAACACCTCGTTCCCGGCGATCGAGGATTCCTCGATCCCGGATCCGCATCCGCGGGGCTACATGTTCGGCACCAACGTCTCCACCATCGATACCTTCGAATTGCCGGACGACCAGCAGGCCGCAGCGCTCGCCGGAACACTGAAGCCGAATGACGTGACCGACGACAATCCCTCCTGGGCGTGGACCGCGGGCGCCGCGATCTCCACCGTCGACGACATGACCACCTATGTGAAGGCACTGGTCGGCGGCGGTCTGCTCGATGAGCAGATGCAGAATACCCGGCTCGACAGCGTGCAGTCGGTGGGCGGGGGAACCGCCGGATACGGACTCGGCATGGCGCAGTTCGGTCCCCTGCTCGGGCACGACGGTCAGCTTCCCGGCTTCATGACCTTCATGGGACACGACCCCGACACCGACCTGACGATCGTCATCGCCACGAATCTGTCGACGGTGCCCTCGGGTGAAGGTTCGGCGCTGACCCTCGTCAAGGGCATCCTGCCGATCTTCTACGGCTCCGATTATCAGGCGCCGAGCGATCCGGCACGCGCTCCCGGAGCGGAGGAAAGCACTCCCGTGCCGACGCCGGGAGGCTGATCGTACCGGCGTCCGGTGGGCGAGCACGGCCGCGTCACGTGGTTGTCCACAGGCATTCGTGTTCTCCACAGACCGAGGCGATCGGAGTGCGACGGCCCCGGATCGGGTCCGGCCGTGCCCGATGATCGGTCCATGACCCGACAGGTGTGGACGAGGGCGATGCTCGCCGAGGCCGGCATATCGGATCGTGCGGTGCGCACACGACTCCGGCACGGCGAGCTCGTCAGGATCGCTCGCGGCACGTACATGACACGAGAGGACGTCGACGCCCTCGGCCCCGTGGGAGTTCACCTCGCCTGGGCACGCCTCGTCGGCTCTCGTCTCGACGCCGACGAGGCGCTCAGTCATGTGACGGCCGCGGTCGTCCACGGCCTCGACGTGTGGGACGCGCCGCTGGGACGGATCCACGTCACGCGCCCACCGACGCGCAGCTGCCGGGTGAGCGACGACCTGCACATCCACACCTCCGACCTGGACGGCGACGTAGTCGACGTGGACGGTCTGCGCGTCACGTCGCTCGCTCGTACCGTCGTCGACGTCGCACGCACGCTGTCGCGTCCGCGTGCTCTCGTCATCGGCGATTCGGCGTTGCGTGCGGATCCGACGGCGCATCTCGACCTGCCCCGGATCCTTGCTGCATGTCGAGGTAGGACCGGGATCGTCGCGGCGGAGTCGGTCGCGCGCCTCGTCGACGGCCGGAGCGAGAGTGTCGGGGAGTCGCTGTCGCGGCTGCACATGATCGAGGCCGGTCTACCGATGCCCGACCTGCAGCACGAGATCGTCGTTCGTGACGGACGCCGGTACCGCGTGGACTTCTTGTGGCGCGAACTCGGCATCGTCGGCGAGTTCGATGGTGCCGGAAAGTACACCGAGCGCCACGATCTGCTCGCTGAGAAGGAGCGCGAGGATGCGCTACGGGATCTCGGGCTGGAGGTGATCCGCTGGAACTGGGCGGAGCTGTCGCGATTCCACGTCGTCGTCGATCGGTTCGAGCGCGCACGTCGTCGGCAGCAGGCACGTCGGGCTGCTCTGGAGCGCGAAACGGTCATCGGCGCGCGCTACAACCCGCTCCGATGACCGCTTCGCGCTCCGCTATACCGTCTTCAGACCGAGCGAGTCGCGCAGGGTCGAGCCGGGATATTCGGTCCGGAACAGGCCGCGACGCTGCAGTTCCGGGACGACGAGGTCGACGAAGTCGTCGAGGGAATCCGGATAGGCGGGGCACATCAGATTGAAGCCGTCGCAGGCGCCCGCGGCGAACCATTCCTCGATGCTGTCGGCGACGGATTCGGGAGTACCGATCATCGTCGCGTGACCACCACCCGCGGCAAGGTATCCGAGCAGTTCACGCAAGGTGGGGCGGCGGGTCTCGATGATGCGCTGCACCGTCGCGTAGCGCCCCTGCGGCCCGGTGAACTCCTCAATGGGTGGCAGGTCGTCGACGGGAGCGTCGAGGTCGTGGCCGGTGTATTCCTGACCCGTGAACACGCCGAGCTGGGTGATGGCAGCATCGACGTCGAGGAGCGCATCGAGTTCCGCCTTCTTCGCCCACGCCTCCTCCTCGCTGCGACCGACGTAGGTGACGAGTCCGGGCAGGATGGCGACCGTACCGGGATCCCTGCCGGCCGCGGCGATCCGCGCGCGCAGGTCGGTGGCGTACTCGATCGCCGCGGTCATGTCCCACGCGACGGAGTAGACGGCCTCGGCGTGGCGGGCCGCCAGGTTGCGCCCGGTCTCCGACGCCCCCGCCTGGAACAGCACGGGTCGGCCTTGCGGGCACCGCGGCACGGTCAGGGGACCGTCGACGCGGAAGTGCTTGCCCCGGTGATGGATCGGACGGATCGCGGAGGAGTCCAGGAACCTGCCACCCGACCGGTCGACGAGAACACCGCCGTCATCCCAGGAATCCCACAGCGCACAGAGCACCTCGATGAACTCCTCGGCCCGCGCGTACCGTTCGGCGTGCGGTGGCAGGGAGTCGAATCCGTGGTTGCGGGCTTCCTCGTCGAACATCGAGGTGACGATGTTCGCGCCCACCCGTCCCCCGCTGATGTGGTCGAGCGAGGCGAGCATCCGCGCGGCGTGGAAGGGCGTGAAGAAACTCGCGGAGACGGTGGTGACGAGACCGATGCGCTCGGTCGCGCGCGCCATGGCCGCCAGTGCAGTGAGCGGTTCGAGGAACCAGGTGGTGCCCGCTGTGTACTTCGGGTTGACGCTGTGACCGTCGGCGAAGAACACCGCGTCGAGACATCCGCGTTCGGCGGTGCGTGCGAGTTCCTCGAAATACGTGATGTCGCCGATGCGTTCGGCCGCGGAGTCGGGATGCCGCCATGCCGACGAGTGGTGCCCGACGCCGTAGAGGAAGGCGTTGAGGTGGAGGGTGCGTGGTCCGGGCATCAGTTCATCACCAGTCCCCCGTCGACCACCAGGTTCTGTCCGGTGACGGCCCGCGACCAGTCGGATGAGAAGAACAGCACCGCGGCCGCGAAATCCTCGGGGGTGGTGACCTTCCGGAGCGGCGTCGACGACGCGATGAGGTCGAACACCGCTTCGGGGGTCGCCGACGATGCGTCGGTCGTGCGCAGCAGACCGCCGGAGACCATGTTGACGCGGATCCCGTCGGGGCCGAGGTCGGCGGCGAAGGTGCGGGTCAGCGACAGCAGCGCGGCCTTGGCGGCGGTGTAGTCGTGGTACGGGACCACCGGATGCTGGAACAGATTGGTGCCGATGTTGACGATGCTGCCGCCACCGGCCTCGCGCATGCCCGGCAGCGCTGCCTGGATGATGTTGACCGCGCCGCCGACGACGCCGTCGAACTGGGCTCCGAACCGGTCGTATCCGATCTCGTCGGCCTTGGGCCGGGCGTCGCCGTTGAAGGAGAAGTCGGGCAGGGCGTTGTTGACGACCGTGGTGACGGGACGCCCGAAGTGCTCGCGGGCCCGCGCGAACAGCGCTTCGACCTCGGCGCGGTCGGTGACATCGGCCTTCAGAGCGACGGCCCGCTCGGGTCCGATCTTGTCGGCCAGTTCGTGAGCGCCCTCGCCGCTGCGCCGGTAATCGAGGACGACGGCGGCTCCTTCGTCGGCGAACGCCTGCGCGATTCTGTGGCCGAGGCCGCGCCCGGCACCGGTGACGAGGACGACCTGGTTCTGCAATGACATCTTCTGTGCCTTCCCTGTGTGGTGAAGGGTGCGTGAGGGCGACAGACCTGTGGCCCGGCGCCGGCTCGGCATCCCTTCGCTCGCATAATCGAGATCAGGTTCGGCGGGTGTTCTCTCAGCCGTGTCCGGCACCCCGTGTCGAGTCCTGCGCACAGGTTACACCTCGGGATCTCGACCCCGTCGAGACCGTCGGCGTCGGCATTCATCGGATCGTCACATCACCGACCCGGGAGCTTAGCTCAGATCGGCGTTAAAATGAGCCTTTCCTGTCCCGACCCGCGAAAGGAGATTCCGACGCACACGCCGGCCCCCCACGACGCTCCCTACGTCTCCGTTTCCCAGCAGGTCGGAGACGCTCCGCCGCTCGGCCGTGCCACCGTCCGCGGCCCCGCGAGGCACGAGGAAGTGGTGTGGTTCGAGGATCGCTACGCCATCCCGATCACCACCACAACGCCCGACGAGGCTCGGATCGAGGACGTACTGCTCCTGCGCCGCGTCCTCGACCGGGCGCACATCGACTACCTGCTCGTCCGCGACGACGGCGACCGCCCGATCCTGGCGATCGACCGTGCCGACCGGAAGAGGCTGCGTGCCGCGCTCGCCGAGGGATGCGCCGACGAGCCGTTCTACTCGAAGGCTGTCGGCTCCAAGCGACGCCCGGTTCCGGTGTCGGACGGACGGCTCTCACGCGACAGGAAGGACCGCGTGTTCCGGCTGTTCCGCCCGCGCGTCGAACTGACCAGCGGGATGCGGTACGGCGCGTCGAACGGAGTCGACATCGAACTGTGGACCTACACCGACGACGAGGTGATCATGCCTCGCCCGAACGCCCTCACCCGCACGATCGCCCTGCGCGACGAGATGCGCCGGACGACGGTCGAGCGGTACGGACAACTGTGGCCCACGATCGAGGGCATGTTCGACCGCCACCCCGGCGACATCCCGTTCGAGATCGACCTCGTGTTCTCGTGGGTGGACGGGTCGTCGAAGTCGTTCCAGGCCGCGCGCGCGAAACTGATGCAGAACTACGTCGTCGGCGAAGGTGACGACTCGCCGGCGCGCTACCGGCAGATCAACGAACTCAAGTACGCCCTGCGTTCGGTCCACATGTACGCGCCGTGGGTGCGGCGGATCTTCGTCGCCACCGACTCGCCGCGACCGGCGTGGCTCGCCGACGATCCGCGTGTGACGTTCGTGCGGAGCGAGGAGTTCTTCGCCGACCCGTCGGCGCTGCCCACCTACAACTCGATGGCGGTCGAGTCGCAACTGCACCACATCCCGGGGCTGTCCGAGCACTTCCTGTACTCGAACGACGACATGTTCTTCGGTCGCCGGGTGAGCCCGAGCCTGTTCTTCTCCGGCGGGGGTGTCAGCAAGTTCATCGAGTGCGACGTGCGGATCGGGCTGGGTCGGAACGACCCGTCGCGCAGCGGATTCGAGAACTCCGCCCGCATGAACCGCAAGCTCCTGCAGGATCGCTTCGGGGTCACCATCACTCGGCATCTCGAACACACCCCGGTCCCGTTGCGCAGGTCGATCATGGCGGAGATGGAACGCGAGTTCGGGGACGAGTTCGCTGCGACGGCGGCGAGCCCGTTCCGGGCGGCCGACAACATCTCGGTGACGAACTCCTTCTACCACTACTACACGCTGCTGACCGGCCGCGCGGTGCAGCAGACCACGGCGAAGGTGGAGTACGTCGACACCACTGTGAAGTCCGGTCTGCGACATCTGGACACGATCCTGGCGCGCCGCAATCTCGACCTGTTCTGCCTCAACGACGGCAGCACGCCCGAGGTCGACCTGGAGCTGCGCACCGCGAAGGTCACGCAGTTCCTGGAGCGGTACTACCCGATCCCGGCACCCTGGGAGACCGGCCACCCGGGCCGACCGGACGTCGGTTAGATCCGAACGGTGAGGTCGGGGTTCTCGGGGATGCGGATGCCGGCTTCGGCCAGACGCCGCGCCGCGTCCTCGGCCGTGTGGGGCTGCCCGGCGGTGGCGTAACTTCCGCTGGGCACCACGGAGTGCACGATCGTGTCGGGATAGACGTGCACGAGGTTGAAACCCTGCGCGCCGTCGTGCCCGCGCTGCGAACCGACCGGGACGTTCAGGTCCTGCGTGTAGCAGGTCGACGAGGCGACGGACACCGGGATGCCCGCGAACGTGGCCGAGGTCGAGTAGTGCAGGTGACCGCCGAGGATGGCGCGGACATCGGTGCCGCGCAGCACTTCGGCGAGACCGGCCTGGTCGCGCAGTTCGACGAGGACAGCCATGTCGAACACGCTCGGCACGGGCGGATGATGCAGTGCGAGAACGGTACCGAACGGGACGGGTGTCGAGAGTTCGTCGGCGAGCCAGGCGAGCTGGTCGTCGGTCACCTCACCGTGGTGATGGCCCGGGACCGAGGTGTCGAGGCTGACGATCCGAAGTCCGCCCACGGTGTGGACGGCGTCGATCGGTGCGCCGAGAGGCGCTTCGTCGAGCAGCTCTTCACGGAAGGTCGCGCGGTCGTCGTGGTTGCCCATCGCCCACACGATCGCGGCGTCGAGCGCTGCGGCCAGTGGTTCGACGAGTCCGCGGAGCTTGCGGTAGGCGTCGGGCTGGCCGCGATCGGCGAGGTCGCCGGTGAACACCAGGGCGTCGGGTCGGACCCGGGAGGCACGGATGTCGTCGAGGATCAGGCCGAGGCGGGTGTCGGCGTCGACGGTGCCGTAGAGGAGTTCGTCTCCACCGACGAGGTGGGTGTCGGTGAGGTGGAGCAGCGTGTGCGAAGGTCTGGGGTATTCGGCAATTCGTTCAGGGGCCGGAGAACTGCCCATGATTTCTCACTTCCATTCGCCCGTTTCGGGGCACTTCGTCGCTTTCAACGGTAGCGAGTGTATTTCTACGGCTCCACGACTTCCGGCTCACATAGAGACCCCGAACCTGCGGCGAACAGTCCGTTACTACGTGGTGACCTGCGGAAACGAACAATCCGACCTTCATCGGTGATCTGAATCACAATTCTGATCGACAGGAGCACCGGTACCCAGCGCATCCCGCAGCACGGTGTCGATCTCGTCGCTCGGGTACATCGGGAGGGTGTGAGGGGTACCGGCGGTGAGGGTGCCATCCGAGCAGATCGTCGAGCAGGGAATCCACGAAGAGCTGGTGCGTCGCAGCGGCCGCTATGCGCGGTTCTGGGAGACGTCGGTCGGGGTGGCTTCATCGATCCGCGCACAGTGAGCGAACACGGATACTCGGCAGAACCTCGCCCGCCGAACCGTACTTCACCCCGCCTATAGCACGGGCGAAGTACGGTTCGGCGGGCGAACTGCTGTAGGGCACGGGTTCTCCACAGCGGAAGTATTCATCCACAGAATGCGCCTGTGGACTTTCTGCGGCGCTTCGGCACCCGCACGGGCTGCGACGATCGACTCATGGGCGATCCACCTATACTCACGACCGCGACACTGACGGAATCCGGCATGTCCGACAACGACATCCGCAGAGCAACCAGGGCCGGAGACCTCGTCCGCCTCGGACGCGGTATGTTCTTGCACCGATCGGACGTCGAGGCGCTCGGCGAGGTCGGGGTGCACCGGGTCCGGGCACGGCATCTCGGTCGGCAACTCTCCGCAGGATCGGTCCTGAGCCACGTCTCTGCGGCGTCCCTTCATGGGCTGGATCTGTGGAAGGCCTCGCTCGAACACGTACACGTCTCCAGGCCACCGCACCGGCACGGGCGGATGACGTCGCAGATCCATGTGCACCCGACCGAAGTCGGTGACGACGTCGTTCTCCTCGACGGCCTGCCGGTGACATCGGTCGCCCGGACGGTCGTCGACCTCGCCCGGACGTTGCCGAAAGATCAGGCCGTCGTCGTGGGTGACTCGGCTCTGCGACTGTATCCGGACGCCGCGGCGGACTTGCTCCGGGTGCTCGCCGGATCCGGACACAGGCACGGTCTCGCGAAGGCCCGCGCCGTCGTTCCGTTCCTGGACGGTCGGAGCGAGAGTGCAGGAGAGTCGCTGTCGCGTCTACGTATTGCGGAGGCGGGCCTCCCGCGGCCGATCCTCCAGTACGAGATCGTGGGTGGAAACGGTCGACGCTATCGCGTCGACTTCTTCTGGGAGAACGGCATCGTCGGAGAGTTCGACGGACGGATCAAGTATTCCGCTCCGCGCGACGTGTTCGACGAGAAGCTCCGGCAGGACGCGATCCGCGACGCGGGCTACGAGGTGGTGCGCTGGACCTGGGCGGAACTCGAGCGGTTCGACGTCGTGGCGGAGAGACTGCGGCAAGCTGCGCGTCGTGCTGCGAAGCTGACGCGGTGAACCGGGGCTCGCCCCGCGTGTTGCGGTGGCGAACCCCGGTTCGGCGCGCGAACTACACCGCAGCCGGCTGCTTCACGGGGACTACGACGGGCTCCGGCGCCGTGATCGCGGGAACCGGGCTGCGCACCAGCGCCACGGTCACGTACGCGACCAGCGAGACGAGGAAGCCGATGAAGGTCGTCCAGCCGTCGACGCTCGAGGTGACCAGAGAGTTCGGGATGTACAGCAGGGTGTTGTCGACGCCGTAGATCGTCGGGGTGAGGACGAAGAAGCCGGCGCGCACCGTGATACCGGCGATCGCTGCGGCAGCCACAGCGCGACCGTCACCGCGCGACCAGAACAGTCCGAGGATGAACGGCACTACCAGCGAGGCGAGCAGCAGGTCGAAGGTGAGGGTGAGCAGGATGCCGGTCTGCGGGACCCGCAGCGCGACGAGGGCACCGAAGGCAGCCATCGGCAGCATGAGCAGGCGGGTGGCCTTCATGACGTCCGACGACATCGCGGCGTTCTCGCCGCCTACGCGGAAGACGTTGCGCACCAGAACCGTCGCGGTGGACAGCAGCACACCACTGATCGTGGTCAGCGAAGCCGTCACCAGACCGGAGAGCACAAGGATCGACAACCACTGCGGCGTGTACTCGCCCAGCAGAACGTAGAGGATCGGGGCGTCGGCTGCGCTGTCACCGACGATCGACACGGCAGCAAGGGCCACGAAGGACAGCGGCACACACAGGACGAGAATGCCGGTCGCCGCAGAGAAGCAGGCGCGCTGCGCAGCGATCGGGGACTTGGCGGAGAACACGCGCTGCATCAGGTCGATCGCGACGAGGTTGCCGAGACCGAGAGCGACGATGGTGGCCCAGTTGACCGCGGCCCCCTGCGCCGGATCGGTGAGCTGTCCGAGATCGCCGATGCCGAGGCCGTCCCCGTGTGTGAAGCCGGGTCCGAAGGCCGTCCACACGAGGAGCGAGACGATGCCGACGGCCATGATCGCGAACTGGACCATGCCGGTGTAGACGCTGGCGAACATGCCGCCGGCCACCGTGTAGGCGAGCACGAACGGGATGATCACCAGCACCGCCGCCGTGTAGTTCAGGCCGAGGAAGTACTGGAGCAGGTAGCCCAGGGCGACGAGGTTGCCGGCGAGGAGGATGCCGAAGCTGCCGACCGTGAGCACGGACGCGGTGATCTCGGTGCCGCGGCCGAAGCGGCGGGCGAAGAACTCGGGCAGGGTCACGACGCCCGTCGCGCGTAGGCGCTTCGCGAAGAACAGTCCGACGAGCAGCACGCTCGATGCGACACCCAGCGGCATCGCCGCACCCGCCCAGAATCCGAATCCGGCCGCGAGGTCGGCGGAACCGAGGGTCGCGTTGGAATCGATGACCTGCGACATGAGCAGGACGGCAAGGACAGGGGCACCGAGCGAGCGACCTGCGAGAAGAAAGTTCCCGGCCTGTCCGCGGACCTTGCGGGTGGAGTAGAAGCCGGCCCCGAGGAGAACGACGAGGCACACGGCGACACCGGTGATGATCATGGCTGCTCCGTATGGAGAGGGTCAGACGGCAGGAGCGCTGCGTTGGGCTTCGCGTCCGAGCGAGTAGAGGGGGCGTGCATTGTCGGGAAGGGTGATCTCGCCCGCGGCGAGCCGCTTGCGGAGATAGGTGAAGCTCTGGGCCGTCTGGGCGAACAGGTGCTCGCCGGCAGTGACTCCGCCGTAGCGCGGTCCGTCGGCGTCGACGAACCTCTCCAGCGGGTCGACCCGGGTGTCGTGATCGACGTTGAAGAACAAGGGGAACGAGTAACGTTCCTCGGCAACCTTACGCACCCGATGTGACGTCGCTGTAAATACTCCGTTGGTCCAGATCTCCAGCAGGTCACCGATATTCAGGACGAAGGCATCCTCGCGGTAGGGCACGTCGATCCAGTCGCCGTCGGCGTTGAGGACCTCGAGTCCCGGTGCCGTGGGGAGCAGAAGAGTGAACACCTCGTAGTCGGTGTGGGCACCGATGCCGGGACGGTCCGAGGCGTCGGGATCGTAGGGATAGTGGATCATTCGAAGCTGAGCAGGTGGCGTGGTCACATAGCGGTCGAACCGATCCGCCGCCTCGCCGAGTGCTTCGGCAAAGGCACGCAACAACACACGTCCCAGAGCGAAGACGGATTCGTAGTACGCATTCACGGGCTCGTCGAAGTCCGGCAGGTCGGGCCACTGGTTCGGGCCGAGCAGCGGGTTGCCGGCGAGATATTCGGGATGATCGGACGGAAGGTCGATCGACAGGTCGAATGCTTCCTTGTGGTCCGGTGTGGCTCCGGCGAACACTTCCTCACCGGGCGGCACGTAGCCGCGGTGGTTGGTGGAATTGCCGATGTACACATCCATTTTCGCGTCGTCGGGAAGAGCGAAGAAGCGTTCGGCCGCGTCCTTCAATCCGCCGACGAGGATGGGGTCGACTCCGTGTCCGACGATCTGCGCGAAGCCGACTTCTCGCGCGGCGCGCCCGAGTTCGGCGACGACGGCGTCGCGTCCGGTTTCGTCGCCGGACACCAGCGCATGCACATCGACGATGGGAATACTCGTGAACGTCATGTGTCACTCCTCGGGGTCGGGTGGACGGAACGCCACCGACGGGTGATGGACGTTCCGTCGAATGTTGTGTCTCGGGTGCGGATCTCGTGACCGAAGACGGGGTGGAGATTGCGCCCGCTTCGGTACGGGAGGGTCGATGCGGAGATGGTCCACCGGCTGTCTTCGATGCGACCCACCGCGATCTCGCAGTCCAGCAACGCTCGGGCATCCGACACCGTCGCTGCGCCGAGGATCTGTTCGACGAGGGGTTCGGATCCGATCGCATGATCGCGACTCCGCCCGAATGCGAAGCACTCTCCGACCCGCACGAGCACTGCGGTCGCTCCGGTCTCGACGTCCTCGAGTAGGTACTCCTCGATGTCGGGCGAGACATCCGTGATGCGCCAGTGCTCGGTGTACTCCTCGAACACACCGTGTTCGACGAGGGTGTCGGTGTCGAGGGCCCCCAGGGTGCCGGCGTCGGGTGTCGGTCCGAGCGGGTGGAACGACACGGCCCGTTCCCATTCGACATGGTTGCTGCTGTCGAGCAGTCGGCCGGCGAATCCGTCCTGGCTCGCGAGAGCGACGAGGTCGTCGATCTCCATCTCGGCGAGAGTAGAGGCCGTCACCGTCGGCAGTGTCGCCGGTCGTCGCAGGTCGCAGTACAACCGCTCACCCTGCAGCCACGTGACGCGGGTGGTGGTGTCCGGGATTGCTCCCGGCCGAGCCAACAGTGTTCGCTCGAACCGGGTTCCCACCGGACGGATCCGTTCGGCGGCCGTCATACGCCGTCGGCCTTCCACCGCGCGCGTTCCTGGCCGAAGGCGACGGACTGCGTCGCCTGGAACCCGCTGATCGAAGCAGCGTTGTCCGCGAGGAACTTCCGGTGCTCGGTCAGGGAGAATGTGCCGTCGGTGATCTCCACTCCCCCACCGCGACCCGCAGCGAGATCCGCTCGCAGATCGAGCAGTTCGTCGGGATCGACGGGGTACCACGAGATGCGGTCGAAGAAGCGCAGCAGCCACGGGGTGCCGTCCTCGAACGGGCCGGCCGGCTGCGGGTGCCGGTGGTTCCACACCTGGGTGGTGCGGCCGACGAACTGGTAGCCGCCGGGGCCTTCCATGCCGTAGATGCACAGGTAGGCGCCGCCGATGCCGACGGCGTTCTCGGGGGTCCAGGTGCGCGCGGGGTTGTACTTGGTGGTGACGAGACGGTGCCGCGGGTCGAGCGGCGTCGCGACCGGGGCGCCGAGGTAGACGTCGCCGAGGCCGAGGACCATGTAGTCGGCGGCGAAGACCGTGTCGAAGACGTCGGCGACGGTGTCGAGGCCGTTCATGCGGCGGATGAACTCGATGTTCCACGGGCACCACGGGGCGTCGGAGCGCACGCCGTGCATGTAGCGCTGGATGGCCTCGCGGGTCGCCGGGTCGTCCCAGGACAGCGGGAGTCGTACCTGCCGGCTGGGGACTTCGAGTTCGTCGCTGTCGCCGATGGTGTCCTCGACCTCGCCGAGCAGGCCGAGCAGGGTCGGCACGGGCAGGACGTCGGGGTCGACCTTGACCTGCAGCGACCGGATTCCCGGGGTGAGTTCGAGCAGACCTGCAGGACGGTCGGCCTCGAGGCGCTGGTGCAGCGCGTGCACGCGGGCCCGCAGCGCCAGGTCGAGGGTCATGTCGCCGTACTCGATGAGGACGTTGTCGTCGCCGCTACGGCGGTAGGTGACGGCGGTGTGGCCGTCACGGCGGGTGAGCACTCCGTCGTCACCGTCGCCACCGGCCGAGGTGACCAGCGACAGTCCGGCGCGACGCGCGACGCCGAGTTCGCGGCGGGACGCGGTGTGCTGCGACTTCACGGGCACGAACCGGACCGTGTTGCCGGGAGCGAGTTGGCCGAGCTTCCAACGGTCGGCGGCCACGACGGTCACCGGGCACACGAACCCGCCGAGGCTGGGACCGTCGGGGCCGAGCAGGATCGGGGTGTCGCCGGTGAAGTCGAGTGCGCCGACGGAGTAGGCGTTGTCGTGGATGTTCGACGGGTGCAGGCCCGCCTCGCCACCGTCGGTGCGCGCCCATTCGGGCTTGGGGCCGATGAGCCGCACGCCGGTGCGGTCGGAGTTGAAGTGCACCTCGTAGTCGGTGGCGTAGAGGGCATCGATGTCGGCACGGGTGAAGAATTCCGGTGCGCCGTGCGGACCTTCGGTGACCGCGATCTCCCAGCGCGTGCTCAGTGCGGGCACGTGCTCGGACGGGACCGGGGCGCTCGCGCCGGGAGCGTTCTCCCCGACGACGAGGACGTCACCCTCGCGCAGTGTGCGCCCCTCGTGACCGCCGAACGTTCCGAGCGTGAAGGTCGCTGCGCTGCCCAGGAATTCGGGAACGTCGAGACCACCGCGAATGAGGACGTAGACGCGCAACCCCGGCCCGGAGACAGCTCCGACGTCGAGCAGGCCGCCCGCCGGGACGGTGACCGGGCGCCACTGCGGGACGGCGGCCCCGTCGACGCGCACGGTGACGGGCGCACCCGTCACGCACACCTCGGTTTCCTCCGTGAACCGCAGGGCAG
Source organism: Rhodococcus sp. IEGM1339 (assembly GCF_050321925.1). Taxonomy (NCBI): domain Bacteria; kingdom Bacillati; phylum Actinomycetota; class Actinomycetes; order Mycobacteriales; family Nocardiaceae; genus Rhodococcus; species Rhodococcus sp. IEGM1339. The sequence goes on along the minus strand of NZ_JBNQFT010000004.1, from coordinate 251,541 downwards.
GGCCGGCCATGGCGGTCTCGAGACCGGGGGTGCCCTCGTCGTTGCCGAGCGCGACGTTGCCGAGGCGGAACGACAGGTCGTCCATCGGGCCCGAGGGTGGCACACCGATCTGCCAGTAACCGGTGCGTCCGGGATAGTCCTGGACGGTCGTGAGCATTCCGGGACGTTCGACGGTGATCTTCGTGGTCATGACTACCTCATTCCCCGCGGGTGACGATCATGCGGACCGGCGTGGGGTCGAAGCCGTTGCACGGGTTGTTGATCTGAGGGCAGTTGGAGACGAGGACGAGCACGTCGCGCTCGGCGCGGATTGCGAGTCGCTTGCCGGGTGCGGACAGGCCGTCGACGATGCCGAGGGTGCCGTCGGCCTCGACCGGCACGTTCATGAAGAAGTTGATGTTGGAGACGAGGTCGCGCTTGCCCAGTCCCCACTTGGCGCCTTCGATGAGGAAGTTCTCGACGCAGGCGTGCTGGTGCTTGGTGTGGTGCCCGTAGCGGAGGGTGTTGGACTCCTGCGAGCAGGCACCGCCGACGGTGTCGTGGTTGCCCACCTCGTCGGCGACGAGCGTCATCAGCGGCTCACCGTCGGCGTCGCGTAACACCGAACCGGTGGAGAGGAAGAGGTTCTGCTGGGCGGCCACGGTGGCAGCGGCACTGTAGCGGCGGGTGTGGTCGGCGGCGTCGTAGACGAGGGTGTCGACCGCCTGGTTGCCGTGCAGGTCGACGATGGTGAGTACGTCGCCGGCGGCGACGACGGCCGACCACGGGCCGCGGAGTCCGACGATCTCGTCGAGGACGACGCGGCCGGGAACGAGGGCGAGGTCTGCGGTGTCGGCGGTGATGGTCATCGGTGGATCTCCGTTTCGGACGTGGCGGCGGCCCAAGCGTCGTCGGTGTTGAGCACGGCGCGCTGGCACTCGGGGTCGGTGTTCGGCAGCGAGTTCAGTTCGCCGGGTGCTCGCCAGGCGAGGACTTCGAGGCTGCCGGTGGTGAACTCGGGATTCGGATCGAGCGGGTGTGCGGTGTTGGCGATCAGGGCGATCACCGGCAGGTGGATCAGCAGGTCGACGCCGGCACCGGGACCGGCGTTGCCGGTGCTGACGAGGCTGCCGTCCTCCTCGACGCGGACACCGTGGAAGAAGGACAGTGAGGGCGGCAGGTCGCGCGGTTGCAGGTCGTGCTTGGCGGCGGCGACGGTGAACAGTTCGCGACCCGCAGGAGAGCTCGAATGGAGCGATCCCTCACCGTATTTCGCAGTGTTCCCCGCGACGTGGGTGGTGCCGCACAGCGCGTCGTGGCGTCCGGAGGTGTCGGCGACGATCGTGGCGAGGACGCGGCCCTGATCGGAGAGCAGTGGGTGCCCGACACCGAGATAGGCCTGCCACGGCACCTTCACCGTGTCGGCGACGTTGAGCCGCTCGTGCGGGGCGTCGGCGCGGAACAGGAGGATGTTGGCGCAGGCGGTGCCGTGGACGTCCCGCAGGCGCAGGCGGGTGCCGCGGGCGAGGACCTTGCTGGTGTAGCGGCCACCGGGGACGGTCTCGGCCCAGGTCATCGACGCTGCGCGACCGCTGGGCGGAGCAGGCCACGACGATGCCGGGACGATCGGCATGGCGTCGGTGACGGTTCCTGCCTGCGCTCGGGCATGGGCACGAGCAGCGTGCGTGGTGGCGGTCGCGAGGGTCTCGGTCATGGTGCTCCGATCGGCGGTCCGGGGAAACTGTCGATCGACAGTTTTCCCATCGCGCATCTTCGGGGAATGTCCATGGCGTAACGAGTCCGTGACGCGTGTTTCGTACGTGTGACGAAAACTTCACGCACGAAGACGGTGGCGCTGCAGCACCTTTCGTCGTGTCACAGTGGAGGCGTGACCCATGCAGGACCAGGACGCCCCCGCCTCCACGCCCCGCGACGGCCCGGGCCGACCGCGCGTGCCGAGATCCTCGACGCCGCCGCGGAGCTGTTCACCACCCGCGGGTTCTCCCCCACATCGACACGCACGATCGCCGAGGCCGTGGGGATCCGGCAGGCATCGCTGTACAACCACTTCGCGACGAAGAACGACATCCTCGTCGCGTTGCTCGAGGACACCGTCGAACCGACCCTCGACTTCGACGACAATCTCGACCCCGCGCTGCCGCCCGAGGTGCGCCTGTGTGCGCTCGCCTGGTTCGACACCGCCCAATTGTCCGCGGGAAGATGGAATCTCGGTGCGCTCTACCACCTTCCGGAGGTTCGCACCGAACCGTTCGATCGGTTCCGGGAGGAACGTCGGCACCTGATGGAGCGCTACCGGACCCTGGCGGCGCAGATCGTGGGCGACGGCGATCCTCGCACCCATCTGCCGTTCCGGGTCGTCGAATCGGTCATCGGCATGCGAGCCGACGACGGCGACGTCGACGCCGGGCTCCCCGAAGCGCTGGCGACGGCATCGCTGACGGTGCTCGGTGTCAGCGACCTTGCGGCAGTGACGAGCGCGGCCCGGGCACTCGTGGTGGGGGTTCCCGGCTACCTGCTGGGCTCGATGAACCCGCCGGCTCGGCCACCCGCGTGAAACGCAGGGCGGGATCGTCGACCGGTTCGCGGCGCAGCCGTCTGCGGTCGAGATAGTAGTTCTGCTCCATCGACCACGGGCCGCCTTCCCCGGATGTGGGGAACACGTCGGCCGAGCGCCGGAGATAGTTCGACGTGAGGTCCCAGAACGGCCCTCCGCCGACGGCCGGATCGTCGCAGATCGGGGTGACGACGTCGTAGCCCTGGTCGTCCACGTGGTCGAGCAGCCGGCACAGATGATGGCCGGTGAGGTCGACCTTGAGGGTCCACGACGAGTTGGTGTAGCCGAACGCGAAGGCGAAGTTCGGCACGCCGGTGAGCATCGTCGCCTTGTAGGTGACGCATTCGTGCCAGTCGACCGGGACGCCGTCGACGTCGACTTCGATCCTCCCGAACGGCACCAGTTTCAGGCCGGTCGCGGTGACGATGACGTCGGCCTCGATCTCGCGCCCCGATTCGAGGGCGATCCCCGTGGGCGTGAACCGGGCGATCCGATCGGTGACCACCGACGCCTCGCCGGTGGCGATGGCGTGGAAGAGGTCACCGTCGGTCGCGACGCACAGGCGCTGATCCCACGGGTCGTAGGACGGGTTGAAGTGCACGTCGACGGGATAGTCGTCGGGCAGCACGCTCGTCATCCGAAGGCGCAGGAGACGGCGGAAAAGGTTCGGCGCCCGGCGACTCGTCCGGTACATCTCGTGCAGCATCCGGATGCTCAGGGAACGGACGGCGCGGTCGGCCGCCGCTGTCGGGAGTGCACGTCGCAGCGCGTTGGCGACCTTGTTCTCCTTCGGCCACCCCAAGACGTAGGACGGGGAGCGCTGCAGCATCGTCACGTGCTCGGCGACGCCGGCCAGGGCGGGAATGAGCGTCACCGCGGTGGCGCCACTGCCGATGACGACGACGCGTTTGCCCGCACAGTCGAGAGCCTCGGGCCAGTGCTGGGGATGGACGATCGTGCCGCGGAAGTCGTCGCTGCCCTCGAACTCCGGGCTGTACCCCTCGTCGTAGTCGTAGTAGCCGGTCGCGGAGAAGAAGAACGAGCAGGTCACCGTAAGCATGGTGTCGTCGCTCGTGCGCAGGAGCGTGACCGTCCACCTGCCGGTATCGGACGAGAAGGACGCGCCGACGACGCGGTGCCCGAGGTGCAGGTAGGGACGGAGTCCGTGTTCGTCCACCGTCTCGTGGAGATAGCCGAGGATCTCGCCGCCTCCGGCGTACGCATGCTTCTTCCGCCACGGCTTGAACTCGTACCCGAGGGTGTGGAGGTCGGAGTCGGAGCGCACGCCGGGATATCGGAACAGGTCCCACGTGCCACCGAGCGCGTCACGCGCCTCGACGATCGCGAAGCTCGTCCCCGGTCTCTTCGTCTTCAGGTGGTAGGCCGTGCCGATGCCGGAGATACCGGCACCGACGATCAGGACATCCACCTCGGCGGGCACGCTCCCGCCGGGTTCGACTGCGGTCATGTTCGCTCGACTCCGTCCTTCGGCGGGGTTCGTTCGATGCGCGGAGCTATCGCGGTCGATCACTCCCGGGGGCTGTCGCCCGGCGTGCGGTCGGCACCTTCGAGCACGTTCACCTCGTGCTTGTCGCTGCCCGGGCCCACGTGCGCCTCGGCACGCATCCGCTCGACCATGTCGGGATAGTGCAGCTCGAAGGCGGGACGCTCCGAACGGATCCGCGGCAGCTCGTAGAAGTTGTGCCGCGGCGGCGGGCAGGTCGTCGCCCATTCGAGCGAGTTGCCGTAACCCCACGGGTCGTCGACCGTGACGACCTGGCCGTAGCGGTAGCTCTTGAAGACGTTCCACAGGAACGGCAGCGTCGACGCGCCCACCACGAAGGCCCCGATCGTCGAGATGGTGTTCAAGGTGGTGAACCCGTCGGAGGGCAGGTAGTCGGCGTAGCGACGGGGCATGCCCTCGTTACCGAGCCAGTGCTGCACCAGGAAGGTGGTGTGGAAACCGATGAAGGTCAGCCAGAAGTGCCAGCGGCCGAGCTGCTCGTCCATCATCCTGCCGGTCATCTTCGGGAACCAGAAGTAGATGCCGGCGTAGGTCGCGAACACGATGGTGCCGAAAAGCACGTAGTGGAAGTGCGCGACCACGAAGTACGAGTCGTGCAGGTGGAAGTCCAGCGGCGGGCTCGCGAGGATGACACCGGTCAGGCCACCGAAGAGGAAGGTCACGATGAAGCCGACCGCGAACAGCATCGGCGTCTCGAAGGTGATCTGGCCCTTCCACAGCGTGCCGATCCAGTTGAAGAACTTCACACCGGTCGGGACGGCGATCAGGAAGGTCATGAACGAGAAGTACGGCAGCAGCACGGCGCCGGTGGCGTACATGTGGTGCGCCCACACCGCGATGGACAGCGCCGCGATGGCAATGGTCGCGTACACGAGGCCGCTGTATCCGAAGATCGGTTTGCGGGAGAAGACCGGGAAGATCTCCGAGACGATGCCGAAGGACGGCAGCGCGATGACGTACACCTCGGGGTGACCGAAGAACCAGAACAGGTGCTGGAAGAGCAGCACACCGCCGGTCGCGGGGTCGTAGATGTTGCCGCCGATCACCCGATCGACGAAGGCACCCATGAAGGCCGCGGCGAGCAGCGGGAAGACGAGGAGCACGAGGATCATCGTGATGAAGATGTTCCAGGTGAAGATCGGCATTCGGAACATGGTCATGCCGGGCGCGCGCATGCACACCACGGTGGTGATCATGTTGACGCCGCCGAGGATGGTACCGAGACCCATGACGATCAGGCCGAGGAACCACAGATTGCCGCCGATCCCCGGCGAATGGATCTCGTCGGCGAGCGGCATGTAGGACGTCCAGCCGAAATCGGCAGCGCCGCCGGGCGTGATGAATCCGAAGGCGACCGTGAGTGCGCCGAAGAGGAAGAGCCAGTAGCTGAAGGCGTTCAGGCGCGGGAAGGCGACGTCGGGGGCACCGATCTGCAGCGGCAGGATGTAGTTCGCGAAACCGAAGACGACCGGCGTGGCGTACATCAGCAGCATGATGCCGCCGTGGTTGGTGAACAGCTGGTTGTACTGCTCGTTCGACAGGAACTGCAGCCCGGGCACCGCGAGCTCCGCGCGCATCAGCAGGGCGAGCAGACCACCGAACAGGAAGAACGCGAACGAGGTGAAGATGTACATCAGCCCGAGCGTCTTCGGGTCCGTGGTGGTGATCAGGTCATGGAGGACCGCCCCCTTGGACTTCGCTCGCGGTGGATAGGGCCGCGTGGGCTTGACGGGAGCGACAACCGCGTTCATCGGGCCTCCTCGAGCCGCCGTGAGGCGGCAACGGTGCGGCGCGGACGGGATCGACGGCGCACGGCGATCACCACCCGCGATGCTGCAGGTGAACTCAGAGTAGGCGTTCCACCTCACACGCGCACCGGGTTCGCGGACCGAATTGTGACGCGACGACGAGCGACCCGAACGACTCGTGTACGGCGAAGAGAACGTGTTCTCCATATATCCGAGGTAGCCATGGCAGAGACCGTCCAGCAGGCACTCCGTGACCTGTTCGAGAACAACACCGCGGCCGTCGTCCACGCGATCGCCGGGGCCGGGCTCGCGGGCTTCCCGCTCGTCGGCCTCAACAACACCCGACGCGGTGAGGGTCTGGCACGCGACATCCTGCGTGCGGACTGCCAGATCCTGCTGACCGATGCCGAGCACGCCCCTCTGCTGGACGGCCTGGATCTCGGCGACGTCGCCGTCTTCGACGTCGCGAGCCCCGAGTGGCGGGCGCTCGTCGACGGGGCCTGTCCGCTCGAGCCGTACCGGAAGGTCGGGCCCACCATCCGTTCATGTTGATCTTCACCTCGGGGACGAGCGACGATCCGAAGCCGGTGATGCTCGCCCACATGATGGTGTTGTTCTCGGGCAGCACGCTCGTCCCGCAGTTCTCGATCACGAGCGACGACGTAATCTACCTGTCGATGCCGTTGTTCCACTCCAACGCGATCCTCACCGGGTGGCCTACAAGGACGCGGACGGCTGGATCTACCTCGCCGGTCGCACGGCCGACTGGATGCGCGTGGACGGCGAGAACCTCGCCGCCGCCCCTATCATGACCGCGATCGTGCTGCGCGACGAGACGTCGCTCGTACCCGAGGAATTCGAGAAGGAAGGACCCACAGCGGGCGACGGCGTGCTGTGGGTCCGCGAGAACGAGAAGTACGTCGTGGCCTGACGTTGAGGAGCACGAAACGGTCTTCGGCGCGGGATGTTTCGCGCTCCTATGACCGTTTCGCGCTCTGCTGTGTCAGTGCCCGTCGAAGCCGGGCAGTCGCGCCGGCTCCTCGACCACCGAGTACTCGCTCGCGTCGCCCTGCACGACCCTGCTGCGCGAGCCGTCGACGCCGACGGGGATGTCGCCGGCGAGGGTGATGCGATGCAGGCGGCGGGTGTGGTCGCCGAAGTCGGCGATGCCGTAGTGCTGCGTGGCGCGGTTGTCCCAGATCGCGACGTCGCCACTCTCCCACGACCAGCGGAACGTGTTCTCCAGCTTCGTGATCCGACTCTGCAGCAGCTGGAGCAGCGCGGCGGTCTCCGACGGCTCGAGACCGACGAACTCCTTGACGAAGTGACCGAGCAACAGGGTGCGCTCACCCGTCTCGGGATGGACCCGCACCACCGGGTGGATCGTTTCGTAGGTGTTGCGACGGAACTCGTCCTGGTAGCGGCGTCGCTCCTCGGTCAGCGCCGGATCGGAGCTGCCCGCGTCGAGCTTCTCGGCGTAGTCGTAGAGATTGGTGTGCAGGGCCCACAGGTTGTCGACGAGCGCCTTCAGCGCATCCGGCAACTGCTCGTAGGCCGCGGTCGTGGAGGCCCACGTCGTCGCACCGCCGTACGGCGGCAGGGTCACCGCCCGCAGGATCGACGCCTTCGGAATGCGGTCGACGAAACTGACGTCGGTGTGCCAGCTGTTCGCAGCACCCTCGATGGGCAACAGCCGCTTACCCTTCGAGTGGACCGTGGGGTGCGACTGGGTCTGCGTGCCGAGCAGGCCGGCGAAGGCCCACTGCTCCTCGTCGTCGAGGTGACGCTGGTCGCGGAAGACGATCGCCTTGTGCACGGCGAGTGCGTAGCGGATGGCCTCGACGGTCTCGGACGCCAACGAGCCGGACAACCGCACCCCGTCGATCCGCGCACCGATGTGCTCCCCCAGCTTGGTGACGACGATGCCCCCGGCGGTGTAGACGGATTCGGCGGTGGTCGTATCGCGATCGAGTTCGGTGATGGTCATGCGATCTCTCCTTCGATGATCTGGACCTGGCGTTGTCGCTTGCGCCGATTCAGTTCACCGCCATCCGTCGGCAGAGTCGACGGTTGTGGTCAGCGAGATCGAAACGAGCCGAGCTCGCTCACGGGAGATCGAAACGAGCCGAGCTCGCTCACGGGAGATCGAAACGAGCCGAAGCCGCTATCGGGAGTGCGTTCTCACTCGAGGATCTCGCTCCGCCAGAAGGTGTCGCCGTCGGGGACGGTCTCGTGGTCGTCGAAGAAGGTGACGAGCGCCTGTGCGGCTGCCGCGGCGTCGGGGAAACGACGCCCCTCCATCGGTCCCCGGTTGATCTCGAGCGTCCCGGACACCAGATCGACGCGCCCCTGCACGCGGTATCCCCCGATATCGGCGACCACCGCGAGCCGTCCGTCGTCGGTGTCGGGTTCGACGACCGCCGGTGTGGCCGGACGTGCTACGCGGACGGCCGCTGCCGGCACCGGCGCCGCGTCGTGGTCGGGATCCTTGACCGCGTCGAGACCGAGCAGATCCCAATGATCTTGACCGTGAACGACATTGCTGCGCTGAATCGGGTGACTGCCGGTCGGTGTCCGGCCGGGGCGGTCGGCGAGCCAGAGCGCGACCTCCTCCTCGATTCCCCCTTCGATGTCGTCCGCGTCCACCACATGGAACTCCGGTAGCTCGGGTGCGAGATCGACGAACACCCAGTACGACACGCCCGCACCGTCGGCGGCGGGAACTCCGTCGCGGCGTCGCGCGAGCCACGGATCGCTCGCCGTCGAGCACACCCGCACCACACGTTCGGATCCGTCCGCGCCCTGTACGCGGACGTCCCGCTGTCCAGGGATCAGCTCGGCCCGGCCGCCTCGCGCCAGAACCTCGGCCACGAAGGCCGCGACTCCCTGTCGAACGATGTCCCCCATATCGACTCCTCTTCTCGGTGCGCACATCGAGCAGTGAATCGGGATCGACGCGCGATGTGCCCACGTCCTGCGCGGTCTCATCGAGACCGGAGGTCTGGTGCGACCATACGTGGCTACGAGCAGAAGAAGAACTGCATGTGACCGATCACCGGAAAGCATCACCCTTCGTGGTGAGCGCCTTGACCCGTTCGACGATGCGGTCCTGAAGTTTGGACGGGGTGCGCCAGCGCATCGCGAGTTTGTCGTAGTCCATGGCGTGCTCGGCGATGATGTCCTTGAGTTGTTCGACCCCGAGGGTCGACAGCCTCTCCCGCAGAGTCGCCTCACCGCTCTCGCGGAACACCACGAACGGGTCGAAGGCCCCGGGTGCGCGACGACTGCGACGCGCAGACGTTCGGGCCGCGGCCGGGCGCGTAGCAGGAACGGGAGCAGGGGTCGGGGCGCTTGCGTCCGAGGTAACCGAGAGCGCTCCCGCGAGTGCCCTCGCGAACCGCGGCGTGCGTGCCGCCTCATCGGCGATCACCTGGACGAGAGCGACGAGCGCGCCGGCCGTGCCGGGTGCCGCCTCGTCGAGACGGAGCAACGCCGAACTCGCCTCGCCGATGCGCACCCGCAGACGCGCCTGTGCCATGTCGGTATCGGGGTCGGGATTCGTCACAGGTACACCTGCGCATTCATCATGATCGTCTCGGTGAGGATTCGCAGTGCGTCGTACTGGCCGGTGTTGCCGTACTTTCGCTTGAGCGTGCCGTAGGGCACGAACTCGGCGGACGCCGCGATCTGATTGGCCTCGGGCACCCAGACGGGAACGACGCTCGCAATCCGGGGGTCGCGCTGGAGCTGTTCGATGATCGTGCGGTGCAGATTCGAGGCACTACGGTACTTCGTGATGACGAGACCGATCTCCCGCACGGTGTGCCCGGTCCGTGTCGCGAATTCCTGGATCTTCGTCTGCAGCGGCGGAATTCCGTAGGTGGACAGGATGTCGGGAATCGTCGGGATGAGATAGCCGTCGGCGAGACGCAATCCGTTGAGGGTGAGGATCCCGAGATTCGGCGGGCAGTCGATCAGGATGTAGTCGTACCGGTCGGCGATGGGCCGGACAGCGGAGAGCAGCACCTCGACGGGACGGTGCGAGCCGGGATCGGCGTACTGCTGGTGGGTGAGCCCCTCCTGGATGTCCATGAGATCCAGCGACGACGCGAGCAGGTCGAGATCACGGACCGCTCGCACGGGCGAGACGTTCTTCTGGACGGCCTTCTCGATGTCGAACGCGTCGGCGTGGGGCGTGATCGCCTTACGGAAGAGCGTCGCGAGGGTCAGACCGAGTTCGTTCAGTTCCTGCCAGCGTTCCTCCCCCACCATCATCGTGGTGAGGTTGGTCTGCGGGTCGAGATCGATCATCAGCACCCGCTGCCCGAACTCCGCCGCCATGAACTCGCCCAGAGCGGCCGTCGTCGTGGTCTTGCCGACGCCACCTTTCAGGTTGATCGTCGCGATTACCCGTGCCACCCCACACCTCTTCGGGAAAGAAATTCATTACTCGATATCGCGAGCAAAACTACCCGAAGGCGGACATACGAGGCAGCCGGGTGACAGCTACCGGATCATCGGCCCCTCGACTCGACCGCGAGACGGGGCATGCCGGCGAGTTCGTCGGGCGTGACGTACGAATCGGAGGTCGCGAAACCGCTCAGGTACAGCGGCGGCTTGCGGTCGGCGACCGCGCGCACGATCTGCCCCTCCGAGACGAAGACGATGAGCCCTTCGGCATCGGATCCCGGCATGTTCCGCCAGGTGACTCCGGGGGTGTGCATCACGCGGTTGAGTTCGCTCATCAGCACCGGGACGCGGAAGTAGTACATCCGGTCCCACGACTCGACACCCGCTGCGGCCGCGACCTCCCCGAGCGTGCGGGACTGTCCGGAGACGAGCACCGATTCGAACTCGGCTTCGAGCTGCGGGTCGTCGACGACGGACACGGTCGTCGCCCCCGAACAACCCGAAACCCCCAGCACCGCAGCGACAGCCAGCGCGAAACCCGTACGCACGAACCGCGACGCCACCGCACCCCCCTGTGTATCGACCCCCGATAGGACGCGAGGAAGCTACCACCGGTTCGGACGAATACACCAGTGAAGACGGTCACTTTCCACGAGTTCGGGGATACGACCCGAAACGCAGCCGAATCGATGTGACAGATGACAGTAACTCCGAGTTACTCCTTTGCGGTGAGCTCGGCGATGTCCGTCCACAGAGCACTGCGGAGCGCGACCATCGGTTCGGCTGCGGCGCCGAGCTGGTCGCCGACGAAATCGGTGTTCTCGGCGGACAACTCGCGCGCACCCGATCGGCCGATCAGGTCGTCGATCCGCTGGTCGAGACTCGCGGTCCGCTGCGCGATGTGTGTGAGATGCAGATGGCCCTCCGCGCGCGTGAGCAGGTCGCCGATGCGCGCGAGCGCGGTGACGCGCGCAAGGATCTGGTCCCATACCGGTTCGAGCGCTGCCACCCGGGATTCGAGACCGGACCGCGCCTCGGGCGCCGATCGGATCGCGGACTGCAACTCGTCGAGCAGGTCGCGCAGGGCGACGGTGTCCACCGCGATCTGGGTGAGCTCCTCGGCGAGATCGAGCTGGGCTCGTTGAACCTCGAAGTACTCCGAACGCCACGCCGCCGATGCCTCGACGCGGTCGTACAGGGAACCGGCGAGGAAGAGCAGGGTGTCGTAGCGGTCGACGAAGCGGTCGTCGCCGGAGGGCACCTCGCGTCCGAGCCGTTCGGCGACGCGACGCCCCGTCTCGGCCAGCGGGGTGCGTTCGGACCAGCGACCCACGCGGTCGACGGCGACACCGAGCACCACTCCCCGGGCCTGCTCGACGGGCGTGACGGGCAGGGGCGCCGGGGTGCGTCGCAGTGCAGCGAACAGCGCCTCGCGTTGTTCGATCTCGAGATGCAGCCCGTCGCGTCGGTCGCGGCGCACGGCGCGGACGCCCTGGGCGTAGTGCAGCGGCGAGTGCACGACGGTCTGTCGCGCCGCCCGGATGCGTTTGCCGAGCTCGTTGGCCCGGTATTCGAGTGCGAGTCGCGCAGCGCCGGGACGCAGGCCGTCGATCCGTGTGCGGAGGCGGGCGTGCTCGTCGGACAGGCGGCGCAGCTCACCGAATCCGTCGAGGGTGGGCAACCGGCGCCCGACGCGCCGGCGGTTCGCCAGCACAGCACGTGCCGATTCGTCGAGGTAGCCGGCGGCCAGTGCGACCGCCGCGGCGTCCGACAGAGGAGCGTGCCCGCCCTCGATACTGCCGGTCTCGCACCACCGGCGGACCTGCCCGGCGATACGTGTCCGCCGGTCCACCGACGGGATGTCCCGGCCGGGCGCGTCGTCGCGCCCCGGGAGGTGGGGTCGATCGGCTTCGGACACGGGGATCCTCCTCGCGGCTCGTCCGCAGGCATGCACCGTCCACTGTTCCAGATTCCGCGCGGGCTCGGAGAAATGCCCGGTAACGGCCCCGATCCCGGGCGCTCGACGGGCACGATCCCACACGTCCACGGCCGCGCTCCGGTTCGGTTGAGACCTTCACCTTTTCGCCCTTCGTGACGGATGTCACAGCATTATCGAGGTAGCTCCGAACGATTTGCCCGATCCCGGATCGCGCCCGAGACGGCGGCGCGCGAAAACCGTTGCATACCAGCAGAAGCGAGAGGACGCCGGCGACGGGTCCCTGACCCCTCAGGAAGTTACCGATCGGTGTTACTGCACAGTACCGGCAGCCTCCGGGACCGGAGACCCCCTCCCCGACACCCGTTCCCGAGCGAAATCCTCTGCGCGCGAATGCCTGTGAGAGAAGTCGGCCACGAGGGCGCCGCCGATCGCCCCGCATGGAAGCAAAACGTGACAAACCCTCATGTTTCCTCCATGCTGTAATCCGAACGGAGCCTTCGCCCAGGGGGACGTGACCGTCGCAACCGACGGCCGTAGCTGCGGAGACCTGTTCGAAACGGTCCTTCGGACACCGCGGATGTTGCCCGGTGGATCGACGACGAACACGCATGCCCATGCCAACCACGAGGAGCCGACCGCTACATGTTCCCGCTCGCGTCGCCAACACGAGGCGTGGAAGGTAGGACCGGTTAGTTTGACTTCCTCATTGGGGTGGAGCTTCGAGACGCGCGCCCGATGCGTGCACAAACCATGGAGAACGGTGGCAACGAGTATGTTCAAGCGGATCGCAGTGGTCAATCGCGGTGAGGCGGCCGTACGCCTCATCCGGGCAGTCCGGGAGCTCAACTCCGAGCACGGCTACGACATCAAGACGATCGCTCTGCACACCGATGCCGAGCGACGGGCGATGTTCGTCCGTCAGGCCGACGAAGGAGTGACCCTCCGGCCGTCGACGACGGCGGCGACCCCCTACCTCGATCATGCAGAACTCGAGCGCGCGCTCCTCGAGGCGAAGGCCGACGCCGTCTGGGTCGGCTGGGGCTTCGTCGCCGAGGACCCCGCCTTCGCCGAGCTGTGCGCCCGCCTCGGGATCACCTTCATCGGTCCCTCCGCCGACGCCATGCGTCTGCTCGGCGACAAGGTCGAGGCGAAACTCCTCGCCGAGAAGGTCGGCGTTCCCGTCGCACCGTGGTCCGGTGGACCCGTCGATTCCCGCGCCGACGCGCGCCGCCACGCGCAGGCCATCGGCTACCCGCTGATCATCAAGGCCCGCTCCGGCGGCGGTGGCCGTGGCATCCGCAAGGTCTACGCCGAAGACGAGCTCGAGCTCGCCCTCGAGCGCACCCAGGGTGAGGCCGAGCGTTCCTTCGGCGACCCCGTCGTGTTCATCGAGCGTCTCGTCACCGACGCACGCCACGTCGAGGTCCAGGTCATCGCCGACAAGCACGGCAACGTCTGGGCCCCGGGCGTGCGCGACTGCTCGATCCAGCGCAAGAACCAGAAGGTCATCGAGGAGTCCGCCTCGCCGCTGCTCATCAAGGAGCAGTCCGACCACCTGCGCACGGTCTCGGCCGATCTCGTCCGCGCCGCCGGCTACGCCGGTGCCGGCACCGTCGAGTACCTCTACCAGCCCGACCTGAAGATCTTCACCTTCCTCGAGGTCAACACGCGTCTCCAGGTCGAGCACCCCATCACCGAGGCCACGACCGGCATCGACCTCGTCAAGCTGCAGATCCTCGTCGCCTCCGGCGAGAAGCTTCCCGGCGAGTGCCCCGGCGAGTTCGGGCACGCCGTCGAGGCCCGTCTGAACGCCGAGGACGCCGCCAACGGCTTCGCACCCGCTCCCGGCACCGTGCAGCTGCTCAAGTTCCCGCTCGGCTCCGGTCTGCGTGTCGACACCGGCATCGCCCAGGGCGACGTCATTCCGCCCGACTACGACTCCATGGTCGCCAAGATCATCGCGTGGGGCCGCGACCGCGACGAGGCACTCGCCCGCCTGCGCACCGCTCTGCGCGAGACCACCGTCGTCCTCGACGGCGGCACGACGACCAAGTCGTTCCTGCTCGACCTGCTCGACCGTCCCGAGGTCATCGACGCCTCCGCCGACACCGGCTGGCTCGACCGCACCGGCGCCGGCACCGAGACCGGTCCGTCCAAGATCGCCGACGTCGCTCTGATCGCGACGGCTGTCGACGTCTACGACACCGACGAGGCCCACGAGCGCTCCGCCTTCCTCGCTTCGGCCCGCGGCGGTCGCCCGCGTGCCGGACACGCCGTCGGACGCAAGATCGAGCTGAGCTACCAGGGCCAGGCCTACGAGCTCGTCGTCGGCCAGGTCGGCCCGCACCGCTACCGGGTCGACACCGGTTCCGCCGAGTTCGACGTCGACGTCGAGCGGCTGGGCGACTACGAGTCGCGCCTGACCCTCGGCGGACGCCGCCACAACGTGGTGTCGATCGCCGGTCCGGCCCACTTCCTCGTCGAGGTCGACGGCATCAGCCACCAGATCAGCCAGGACGAGGCCGGCGTGGTGCGCACCCCTGCCCCGGCCGTGGTCGTCGCGGTTCCCGTCGCCGTCGGTGACGAGGTCGAGTCCGGTCAGACCCTCGTCGTGCTCGAGTCGATGAAGATGGAGACCGCGGTCCGCGCTCCCTTCGCCGGCAAGGTCCGCGAGATCCTCGCCGTCGTCAACGCGCAGGTCGACGCGGGCGCCCCGCTTCTGCGGGTCGACCAGATCGTCGAGGAGGTCGTCACCGAGACCGTCGAGCGCGTGGAGTTCGCTGCACCGGCGCCCTCGCTCAGCGACGATGTCGCCGCCGACGCACTCGCTCGCCTCGACTCGCTCGCCGCTCTGGTCACCGGATACGACGTGTCCGCCGAGCGCACCGCGGCACTGCTCGCCGAGTACGAGCGTCTCTCCGGCTCGGTCGACTCGTGCGCGCTCGTCCGCGCCGAGCTCTCGCTGCTGACGACCTTCGCGGACGTGTGCGAACTGTCGCGCAACCGTCCGACCGAGGAGGAGAAGAACAGCGACGACCGGGTCCACAGCCCCCGCGAGTTCTTCCACGGCTACCTGCAGTCGCTCGACGTGGAGGTCGGGGGTCTGCCCGACAGCTTCCGCGCGCGTCTCGCCCGTGCCCTGCGGCACTACGACGTCCTGGAACTCGATCGCACCCCGGAGCTCGAGGAGGCCGTCTACCGGTTGTTCCTCGCGCTCGAGCGCATCGAGGCCCACGTCCCCGTGGTCACCTCGCTGCTCGACCGCTGGGTCGAGCGCGACGACACCGAGGTGGGGATCTCCCACGAGCTCAACGAAGTCCTCGACCGGCTGATCGTCGCGACCCAGGTCCGCTTCCCGGTCATCGGCGACACCGCCCGCAACCTGCGGTACCGCTACTTCGAGGAGCCGGTGATCCGCAAGGCCCGCGAGCAGGTCTACGACGGGGTCCGCGGTTCGCTCGCGTACCTCGCCGAGCATCCGCAGGCGACGGACTACGCGCAGCGCATCGATTCGCTGGTCGCCACACCCGAGCCGCTGATCGACCTTCTCGCACAGCAGATCACGCGTCCGGAGACCGTTCCGGGCCCGCTGCTCGAGGTCATCGCTCGCCGGGCGTACAAGATCCGCACCCTCGAGGACGTGTGTTCGTGCACCGTCGGCGGACACCAGTTCGTCACCGGCAACTTCGATCTGCGCGGCACGCGCCTGTACCTGATCTCCGCCGAGGCCCCGCAGGCCGAGTTCGCGTCGCTGCTCGACGCCGTCGAGGAGTCGGCGGCCTCGGTTCCCGACACGAAGAACCTCGTGATCGACCTGTACCTCGCGTGGGACGACGCTCCGGCCGATGCCGACGCCCAGGCCGACGCGCTGCGCGCCGAACTCGCCGCACGCCCGGTGACCGGCGTGGCCCGTCGCGTGACCGTGACGGTCTGCCACACCGACACGGCCGAAGAGCACGTGTTCACCTTCCGCCCCTACGAGACCGGATACGCGGAGGAGACCAACATCCGCGACATCCACCCGCTCACGGGTCAGCGTCTGGATCTGTGGCGCCTGAAGAACTTCGACGGCACCCGCCTGCCCGCCAACCCGGACACCTACCTGTATCACCTGGTGTCGCAGGACAATCCGTCCGATGAGCGGTTCATCGCCCTCGCCGAGGTGCGCGACCTGACGCCGCAGCGCGACGAGTCCGGTCGCATCGTCGGACTGCCGGCCTTCGAACGCGCTCTCGCGAGCTCGCTCGACGGCATGCGACGCGCCCAGGCCAACCGCGGCGGGCGACGTCTCGACGCGAACCGCGTGGTGCTCTACGTGTGGCCCGCAGTCGATCTCGACATGGAGGACCTACGCCGCATCGGCCGCAACGCCGCGCCGCTGACCGTGGGTGCCGGACTCGAGGAGATCACCGTCATCGGGTCGTGGCGTGATCGCCAGGACGAGCCGGCACGCGAGGTCGCCCTGCGCTTCTCGTACCGCTCCGGTGCGGGCGTCATCGTGCGGGTCACCGAGCCGCCGAAGGAGCCGCTGAAGCCGCTCGACGAGTACACCCAGAAGGTCCAGCGGTCCCGTGCCCGCGGCACCGTCTACCCGTACGAGCTGATCCCGCTGCTCACCGGCGGCGAGGGCACCTTCGTCGAGTACGACTTCGACGAGCAGGGCACCCTCGTGCCCGTCGACCGCCCCTACGGCCGCAACACCGCGGGTCTGATCGTCGGCGTCGTCCACACCCCGACCCCGCGGTACCCCGAGGGCATGAAGCGCGTCACGCTGTTCGGTGATCCCACCAAGGCGCTGGGCACCGTCGCGGAGGCCGAGTGCTCCCGTGTGGTCGCCGCGATCGACCTGGCGGAGAGCCTGAACGCTCCCGTCGAGTGGTTCGCGCTGTCGTCCGGCGCGACGATCTCCATGGACTCGGGCACCGAGAACATGGACTGGGTGTCGCGCGGTCTGCGTCGCATCATCACATTCACGCAGAACGGCGGCGAGATCAACGTCGTGGTCACCGGCATCAATGTCGGCGCGCAGCCGTACTGGAACGCCGAGGCGACGATGCTCATGCACACCAAGGGCATCCTCGTGATGACCCCGGACAGCGCCATGGTGCTCACCGGCAAGCAGTCGCTCGATTACTCGGGTGGCGTCTCCGCCGAGGACAACTTCGGTATCGGTGGCTACGACCGCGTCATGGGCCCCAACGGTCAGGCGCAGTACTGGGCCCCCAACCTCAGGGCCGCCATCGAGACGCTGTTCGCGCACTACGCCCACGCCTACGTCGCGCCGGGCGAGCGCTTCCCGCGCAAGGCCGCGTCCACCGACCCGGTCGACCGCAACGTGTGCGTGTACCCGCACGTGCATCCGTCCAGCGACTTCACCACCGTGGGCGACATCTTCTCGTCCGAGACCAACCCGGATCGCAAGAAGCCGTTCGACATCCGTACGGTGATGCGCTCGGTGGTCGACCAGGACCACGCTGTGCTCGAACGGTGGGCCGACATGGCCGACGCCGACACCTCGGTCGTGTTCGACGCGCACCTGGGCGGAAACCCGGTGACGGTCATCGGCATCGAGTCCCGCGCGATCCCGCGCAAGGGCTGGTTCCCCGCCGACGGACCGGACCAGTGGACCTCGGGCACGCTGTTCCCCAAGTCGTCGAAGAAGACGGCACGGGCGATCAACGCGGCGAGCGGCAACCGTCCGCTCGTGGTGCTCGCCAACCTGTCGGGCTTCGACGGCTCCCCCGAGTCGCTGCGCAACCTGCAGCTCGAGTACGGCGCCGAGATCGGCCGGGCCATCGTCAACTTCGACGGTCCGATCGTGTTCGTCGTGGTCTCCCGCTACCACGGTGGTGCCTTCGTGGTGTTCTCGGGCGCACTGAACGAGAACATGGAAGTCCTTGCCGTGGAGGGTTCGTTCGCCTCGGTGCTCGGTGGCGCTCCGGCGGCTGCGGTGGTCTTCACCCGCGACGTCAACAAGCGCACCGCGAGCGATCCGCGGGTCGTGGAACTCGAGGCGCAGCTGCGGGCCGCCGAGGACGGCGACAAGGCACGACTGGGCGTCGAGCTCACCGCTCTGCGCACCGCGGTGCGGTCGGAGAAGCTCGGTGAGGTGGCAGCCGAGTTCGAGGCGATCCACAACATCCAGCGCGCACAGCAGGTCGGCTCGGTCGACGCGATCGTGCCGGCAGTCGAGCTGCGGCCGCAGATCATCGCGGCCGTCGAGCGCGGCATGGCACGCACGCTCGCGTAACCCACGCAACGAGAGCGAGACCCCACCGGAACACTTCCGGTGGGGTCTCGTCGTCGTGGGGCCGTCGTGCGGGTCAGTCGTCGTGATCGTCGTCCCGGTCGTCCCGGTCGTCGTCGTGCACATCGTCACAGCGGTCGTCCCACGCGTCGTAGAAGTCCTCGACGTGGTCCGGCACCGTGTCGTCCCAGTCCTCGAACCACGCGTCGCAGCTCGTGACGTCGATGTAGGGGATGTCGGTGGGCAGGTCACCCGGCCCCGCATCCCGGGCCGGGTCGACGCCCGCCCGAACAGTTCCATCCGGGCCGCCGGTCGTCGTCTCGTCCACCACGCGGGCGACGGTGAACGACGACGGTTCGGAGGGAGCGGACTCACCTCGGTTCGCCGACACGAAACCGACGGTGCCGGCCGTCATCGCGACCGCTACAGCGGTCACGGCCCATGCGGTGCGGCTCATCGCCATGATCGTTCTCCTCGACTCGGTGTTCGTCCTGGTCACCGGTAACTTTGGCGCACGACGATGAGGGGTCGATGAGCCGAAGATGACGAAACCTTCATCCGAGACGCGTACGGATCCACTCGACCAGGATCCTGGCTACCTCGTGAGGAGCCTCCGGGACGAGGGCGTGCCCGCAAGCCGGCACGACGGCCGTGGAGACGAGTTCGCTCCCGAACTCGTCGACGAGCTCACCTCGGGTCTCCGCGGGCCGGAAAACGTCCTCTCCTGCTTGTACGTCGAGCAGAGGTGACGGCGCCACCGTCCACCACGATTCCTTGTCGGTCGCGGCCATCGCTGCCCGCTGCAACACGATCGCGTCGGGCCACCACCCGTCGAGCCACACCGCCGGATCGTGTCCTGCGGCGAAGAAGACGTCGCGCAGGTGCACGAGTCGTTCGTGGTCGGGAAGCGAGAGGTCGGAGCACTTGGCGACACGCTCGGTCAGCGAAGCCGGAAACCGGCGGGCCCCGGCGGCGAGCACGGCGACCCCCCGGACGAGTTCGGGCCGGTCGGCGGCGAGTACCCGGGCCACGTAGTGCCCGAACGCATGACCGGCCACAACAGCGGGTGCGGCGTCGAAATGCTCGATGACGGCGGCGACGTCGCCCGCGAGATCGTGCAGGTCGAGACCGGCCATGGGTCCGCGGCTGCTGCCGATACCCCGGGGTTGCGGTCGCAGAGCGGTGAATCCCGCTGCGGCGAGGTCGCTCGCGATCGGATCGAACTCGTAGGAGTCGCGCCCGAGGGAGGGCAGCAGGACGACTGCCGGCCCTTCCCCGTCGAGACGTACCTCGAGCTCGGCCACCGGTGTTTCGACAAGACGAGTGTTGCTCACGGGGCCATCCTCTCATCGCCGGAAAGACCTGCGCTTCGCCACAACGACCCTCTGTAGTGTCGAGAATCACACCGACGCCAGGTGTGGCGCGTTTTCGAACGGGGAATACCAACGAGCTCGTCTTGGTCGAGCTTCGGCGGCACGGAGTGCGCCTCTCCCCGACAGGCGTCAAGCGACCGCCCACGGCAGGAAATCGACCCCGAATCCCTTCATCTGCAATTACTTTCGGGACCGTGCGCGAAACACGTTCGCGTCCACGCCATGTGCACACGGTTGTACCTGACTCCCCGGTAGCACGTTGTGCCATTCTGGAGCAGTCCGATTCGTGCAGGCTGTACGTCCGGATGGATACGAACATTCAGCATGTTCGTACCGTGGGGTAACCCTGAATCTTCGTCGAATATGATTGTGCTCCAATGCTTCTCGAACGATTTGGACAAACTGACGAAATTCGAGACTCGAATTGTTTCTGGTGACAACATCATCGAGGTGGTGCATGATTGGTGCCGCAGGGAGTTATGAGCCGATGAAGGCTCGTTTCAGGGGACACGCGTTCGAGTCAGGGGGATTCGAAACGTGCTCCTCCACAGAGAAATCAACGCGCAGGGGGCGTTTGTGCGACGTCGGCGAACAGCCGCGCCCGTCGCCCCCTCGCACAGCGAGGAGATCAGCATGACCAGCACCATCGAACCCAGCTCGCAGATCGCTGCCGGCGGAAACAAGCTCCGCGGACGCGTCGCCTTCGTCACCGGCGGCACACGCGGCATCGGTGCGGCGATCAGCCGCAGCCTGGCGAGCCAGGGCGCCACCGTCGCCGCAGGCTACGGACGCAACACCGCCCAGGCGGATCAGTTCCTCGCAGACCTGAACGAGACGGGCCGCAAGGACGTCCGTTACTCCGTGCACCGCGGTGACGTCGCGAACGCCGACGACTGCCGACGCACCATCGACGAGGTCATCGAAACGCACGGCCGTCTCGACATCCTGATCAACAACGCCGGCATCACCATCGACCGCACGGTGCTGAAGATGCAGGACGAGGACTGGGACACCGTCATCGGCGTGAACCTCTCGGGTGCGTTCTACCTGGCGCAGGCCGCACTGCGCCACATGCTCGAGCGTGGCACCGGACGCATCGTCAACGTCTCCTCCGTCATCGGCGAGACCGGCAACATCGGCCAGGCCAACTACGCGGCATCGAAGGCCGGCCTGTTCGGTCTCACCAAGACCCTCGCCAAGGAAGCGGCCTTCTACCTGGCCAAGAACGACAAGCTGGACCCGAACGGCATCGGCGTCACCGTCAACACCGTCACCCCGGGCTTCGTCGCCACCGAGATGGTCGAGGCCATCCCCGAGAAGGTTCTCGCACGCATCACCGACACCGTCCCCGTGAAACGACTGGCCGACCCGCAGGAGATCGCCCGGGTCGTGCACTTCCTCGCCGCGGACGCCTCCTCGTACATCACCGGTCAGGTATGGGGCGTCAACGGCGGCCTGGACATGTGATCCGGTCTCCCCACCCACTACTTCGAATCGAACGGTCCCCTCGCACATGCAGCCATTCGAGCTCAATCGGCACGGCCGAATTGTCTTCCCCTCCAATTTCGTTCCCGAACTCGACTTCTCCACGCTGAGCAGCGTCGACCACCTCGACGCCGTCATCCGACGCGACTTCGACACCAAGGCACCCACGGTCTCGGAGATCCTCTCCCGGCACGAACTGGGCAAGTACGCCTCGAAGTTCGAGATCATGCGGGACATGGCCCTGAACGTCTTCTGGGCCGACCGATTCCCGCTGATGATGTTCGAGCGGCGCGTCATTCGCTGGGGCGACGTTCCCCGCAACCGCGACGACGTCTACATGCCTCGTCTGACTCCCTGGCCCGAGGCCGAAGAGCGGCTGGGGGCGGTCGAGGAGGCCTACCGCGCTCTCCCCCGCGCATGGGACAGTGCCGCCGAGGACCGCATCTTCGATCGACTCTTCGCGGTCTTCGGTTCGCGTCGTCACTTCGCCGGCGACCTGCCCACGGTCAAACCGACCGTGCCACAGCTGATCTCCGATCCGGAGAACATCACCCTGCGTGTTCGCCACTACGATCCGAACCACCCCGTCTTCGGATACGACGAGATCCTCGACTGTCACGAGGACGTCGCCGAACTCGAGGCACTGAGCCGCTGGTCGATGGTTCTGCACAACCAGCAGCTCTGGGACGGAAGCGAAACCGAACTCGTCCGGGTCGCGGACTTGAAGGACGACGACTACGTCGTGGTCTCCCATCCGCGCAATCGCGAGGTCCAGCGGTTCATCAACCGGGTCATGTCGGGCAGGACCCGTAAGGCCACCTCGTACACGCGGCACGAACCGGTGGCACCGTCTGCGCCCTACCCGGCCGTCGACGTGCGCTCGGAGTTCGCGATCGCACCCCGCATCGATGCGATCGCGGTCGCGCACGGCGACCAGGTGTGCACCAACGAGGACCTGATCCGTAACACCGCCTACAACTGGTCGCCCATGTCGGCCGACGAGATCACGGCCAAGACCGGGATCGAGCAGCGCCGGTACACCTCGGGAACCTTCGAGGACCTGGCCCTGACGGCGGCGAAGCAGGCGATCACCCACGCCGGAGTCGGCCCGCAGGACATCGGCGCGGTCATCACCTGCACGTGCACGAGCGGTCGGCTGATCCCGTCGCTGGCCACGTGGATCTCGGGCGAACTGGGCATCGAGCAGACCCATGCCTCGTTCGACCTGATCGCGGCGTGCGCGGGAATGCCCTACGGCCTGGCCGAGGCGACCCGCATCCTGCAGCAGGTCAAGCGCCCCGTCCTCGTGGTGTGCGTCGAGAAGTTCTCGGACAAGATCGGCACCGTCCGGCCGTCCCGGATGATCTTCGGTGACGGCGCCGCGGCGATGGTCATCTCTCCGGCCGCCGAGGGCGAGGCACCCGATCTCGAGTTCTTCAACAGCTACGCGAGCGGCCCGACGAGCGAGGTCAACTCGATCATCTGGCCGAACCCGGACTTCGACAACTTCATCACGGTCTACGGACCCGAGGTGAAGACGCTCGCCGGTCGTTATCTGGCGCAGATGCTCGACGAGATCAAGGCCCTCCCGTCTCCCGACGATGCCGAGCGTTCACTGCTCGACGACATCGATCTCATCGTTCCCCATCAGGCGAACAAGACGATGGTCATCGAGCTCGCCGCGAACGCCGGACTCTCGGCCGACCGGTTGTACTTCAACATCGAGAAGGTCGGCAACACGTCGTCGGCGAGCATCCCACTCGCGATCCACGACGCCGTCCGCGAGGGGGTCATCACCGAACCGGTGCGCATCTTCGCTCCCGGCTTCGGCGCCGGAGCGGTGGCGGGGTACACCGTCATGCGGATCGACCCGAAGGTGGTCGTGGCGTTCGAGGAGGCCGACGCCGGCTGAGCCGGCAGATGGACCGACGCCGGCTGAGCCCGGCGTACGACGGACTTCCGGGCCGTCCCCCGGCAGGCCCGGAGTACATCGGCCCGTTCGCGACATCCGGTCGCGAGCGGGCCGATCGTCGTCTGCGACCGGCCGACGTAACACCCGCGCCGTCCAGGCCGACATTTCGATCGGATCCGGCAAATCGGATCCGGACGAAGTACAGAAAGGCCTCGCGCATGAAGTTCCGCCGCATCGTCGCTGCGACGCTGGGGTGTGTGGCCCTGACGGTCGCCGCACCCTCGACCGCCACCGCCTTCCCTCTCGTGGACCTGCTCCCGAAGGGCATCGCCGATCTCGTTCCGAGCGGATCGTTCAATCCGTTCGCTCCGCCGCCGGCACCTCCGGCACCTCCGGCTCCCCCGTCCCCGCCGGCACCTCAGACCGGCCCGGTTCCGCAGGTGGCACCGGCTCCCCCGGCTCCCCGTCCGGCTCCGTCCGCACCGAGCGGCGGGTTCAAGAACTGCACCGAGGCCTGGAACGCGGGCGCTGCTCCGGTCCACCGCAACGACCCCGGATACGCACCGCGCCTCGACCGCGACAACGACGGGATCGGCTGCGAGCGCGATCCGCGCTGATCGGTCCGTCCCGTAAAAGAGCGAAGGCTCTTCCATCCTCTCCGGGATGGAAGAGCCTTCGTCGTTCGTACGTGCGGAAACCTCAGAGCCAGCGCGGCGGCGTGAGTTCTCCGCCGGTGACGCCGACGGCTCCGCGACCGACCGCATCCTCACCACCGGACGCATGTGGGGCGACCTGTGGCGCCTCGACGGTGCCGGTCGCGAGGCCCGCAACGAGCTGTTCCGCACCCGCGACACCTCGAGCTACAAGTACACCGACTGGCTCCGGGGCTACAGCTCCGACCGCAACCGCTGAGCACTCACACAGCGCCGCAGAGCAATTCGTCCCGTTCCGGACAATGCCGTCCCCGATCACCGATCGGGGCGGCATTCGCCGTATATACGTCGTTCGTCCCGCACCGAAAGGTACCGGAGCGACCGTGACCAGCACATACTGAAAATATGACCGCGTCACGGCAGGCGTCGGCGCTCCGCAGCGAGGTTCGGGACATCGCACTCGGAACCGCCGACCCGGTCGAGTTCCGGCACGCCGTCTTCGCGACACGATCCGGCGGCGTATCCACTACGACATCGGATGCATCGCTCTCGTCGATCCGGCGAGCATGTTGTTCACGTCCGTGACCATGCTCGGCGCCGACGCCCCGCCCGGTCGTGCCGCGAAGACGGTGGCACACATCGAGTACGGCACGTCGCGCTTCGCGAACACCTACCGCAAGCTCGCCCGGACGCGCACCGGTGTCCGGACGATCCGCGAGGCGATCGACTGCGACATCCGCGATTCCTTGCCCTACAGCGAGATCCTCGAACCGCAGGGAATGGACGACGAGGTGCGTCTCGTCTTCCGGGGCCGTGACGGGCGCGTCTGGGGCGGCGGCACTCTCATGCGCGCCCCCGGCCGACGCTTCGACGCCGACGATGTGGCAGCACTCGCAGGATGCGTGGGCGAGATCGGCGACGGACTGCGGTTGTCGTTGCTCCGCGAATGCCCTCGACTCGCGGCGGACGCATCACCCGGCGGTTCCGGTCCCGCGGTCGTGGTGGTGGGCGCGGACAACGAGATCGAATCGACTACTCCGCAGGCGGTGGAGTATCTCGAGCGACTCGGTGCCGAAGGCGCCTTCATGCTCTCGGCCGTAGTGGTCGCCGTCCGTTTCCGCTACGAAGGGGCCGCGGCGCGCGTCGTCCGTGTCCGTACGGAGGACGGTCAGTGGCTCGTCCTGCGGGCCGGGTCGCTGGACGGCCGAGGAGAATCGGCCCGGATCGTCGTCGCGATCGAACCCGCGCAGCCCGGTCAGCTCGTGGCTCTGACCGCCGCCCTTCACGGTCTCACCGAACGGGAGACCGATGTCCTCGCCCGCGTTCTTGCGGGAGAGACACGCACCGAGATCGCGCGTGGACTGTTCGTCAGCCCGTACACCGTGCAGGACCACCTGAAGAGCATCTATGCGAAGACGGGCGTGAACAGTCGGCAGGAACTCGTCGCACGACTGTTCTTCACGCACTGCCTCCCCCGGGTCGGTACGGAGATCGGGCCGGACGGGTGGTTCGTCGAGAAACCGGCGCCGACGAGCGTCCCGGTCGGTGCACATCGGAAGAGGTGAGCCGTGGCACGCATCCTGATCGTCACACTGGAAGGCGGGGGGAACTACCCACCCGAAGCAGCGCTCGGATGCGAGTTGCACCGCCGCGGACATCACGTTCGGGTTCTCGGTCACGAATCGCAACGGAAGGTCGCGGAGGATGCCTACCTCGTCTTCTGCGGCTACCGGCACTCGCCGACCTGGACCCCGCACGTAGAACTGAGCACCCCGAAAGTGCTGACCATGGCCTACGCCATGATGACCGACTCCGCCGTCGCACGGGATGTGGAGGACGAGATCGCCGGGGAGCCGACCGATCTGGTGATCGTCGATTGCATGCTGTTCAACGCCCAGGACGCTGCGGCGCGCACCGGGGTGCCGTACGTGGTGCTGTTCCATTCCTTCTTCGCCGCATTCGACGGCGCCTTCCGGCACGGACCGTTCGGGATCGGTTCGCGACTACGCGGCCTGGGTCCGAAGCGACTGTGGGAACAGGCCGACATGCGACTCGTGTGCTCGGACCGAGTGCTCGACCCGGCCGCGCGACGGCGCACGGACGGCTCGCTGACCTGGACCGGTGCGATTCACGACGCGAAGGCCGCGGCGGTCGGTCGAACACCGCCGCGCGTGCTGGTCAGTCTGAGCACTGCCGGCTTCCCGGGTCAGCGCCGCACTTACCAGAACATCTTCGACGCCGCCGCGGAGATGGACGCGGAGTTCGTCGTCACGACCGGGCCGGCGATCGACCCTACCGGGTTGCGCGTACCGCCCAATGCGACCGTCCGTCGGTACATCCCGCACCACGAGCTGATGCGGACCTGTTCGGCGGTCGTCGGGCACGGCGGGCACGCGACGACCTTCCGGGCTCTCGCACACGGACTTCCGATACTGATCATGCCCATGTCGGCGGTGACGGATCAGGCGATCATCGGTCGTGAGGTCGCGAAGGCGGGGGCTGGAATCCGCCTGCGGAAGACCGCCTCGCCCGAGCAGATACGCGCGGCCTTGGAGAGGCTGCTGACCGACGACGGTTATCGCACGGCAGCAGCAGAACTCGGCGCCCGTCTCCGAACCGTCGACGGTGCATCGGCTGCGGCCGACCGGGTGTTGACGCTCGTCGACCACTGACGAACACGCGAAGGACCGGCACCTGTCCGGTAGGTGCGGGTCGATCCTTCGCATCACCCTTCGATCGCATCTCCCTCCTCCAGAAGCTGTTTCGCGTGTTCGAGGTTGTTCCGCACATCGCGCGCGTACAGCTTCTCCACGACCGGCTGGGTGAACCTGCCGAAGAGGTTCCCGACGTCCTCGGTGTCCTGGTGGAAGGTGACGCGGGTTCTCGTCTCCACCGGCTCGAAGCGATAGACGGTCTCGTACCGGATCGGACTCTTCACGCTGCGGCGGTGCTGGGCTCTGCCGGGCTCGACGCGGGCCAGTTCCTCGGTGAGTTCGATCCGCCGTCCGGCAACCTTGACGGTGGCGCGCGAGACGGATCCCTCCTTGCCGCCCTCACCCGACATGCAGTGACTGTTCCTGCTGTACCGCAATGGTTCTCATGGAGGTGCGCGTCAGGATGCCTGGCGCGGGACCATTCCTCCGAGGGCGATGTCGTATTCCTGCGCCTGCTCGTCGAATCCGACGCTGTAGACGGTGGGATACCAGGCCGAGTGCTGATAGGCGGCCGGCAACTTGATCTGTTCGCGGATGGTGGGACGGGTCAGCAGCCACTCCCGCGTGATCATGGGCTCCATGAAGGTGTAGTCGCCGTCCCACGAACCGTTGACGAACGTCTCGGTGAAGTCGTAGACGCCCGGAACCATTTTTTCCGTGATGTCGAGCCAGTGCACACCCATGAACGGCACCGCGAGTTGCGATGCGAGCATCCCCGGCGGGGTCACGTAGTCGCCGGGCATGTACTTCGGGTCCGGGAGTCGTTCCGCGCGAGCGGCGTAATCCGGTGCGGTCGGGTCGATTGCTTCGATCGCCGCCATGTCGGTCATATAGAAGTGCATGTCGAAATGGGGCTTCCCGAACAGCACGGTCGGATCGTGTCCGCGCGGGTTCCAGTTCAGCATGACGTGGTCGAACACCGTGTCGGATGCCTGAACGGGCAGGTGCAGCATGTACATCTCGTCGGCATCGGGCAGTCCGTCGAGGGCCGCCGGCGAGAAGCGGATACCGACGGCGGTCGGGGCTCCGTTCGCATCGACGGTGGCGTACGCACGCGCGGTTCCGTCACCGACGCTCACGGCCTGACCGAAGTGCAGGTGGGCAGGTGTGGGCACCGCCGACGCCACGCCGCCGACCGCCACGGCGACGCACGCGGCGAGGAGCACTGCGATGGAACGAGATGATCGATGTTTCTTCATGGTGATATCCGATCGCCGAGGGTTCTCGGTGAACCTCTCCATTCCGTGGGTCCAGTCTCGACCGGTGTTCGTCACCCCGGCCATCTCTCATTCGGGGGATTTCGCCGAGCGATCCGACAGAAGAGCTCGTCCTCACAGCGTCGCGGCATATACTCGCCGGACTGCAGACAGACGTCACGATCCGCGGAGAACAGGGAGCGGCCCTTGAGTATTCGCAACCTTCGCGTCGCGGTGGTCGGTGGGGGAATCATCGGTGCCGCGACCGCCCGGCGACTCGCCCTCACGGACGCCGACGTCACTCTGTTCGAGAAGGAGGATCGGCTCGCCGCGCATCAGACAGGGCACAACAGCGGTGTCGTCCACGCCGGCCTCTACTACACACCCGGCAGCCTCAAGGCCCGGTTGTGCAGGCGTGGGGTGGAGTTGTTGCAGACGTTCACCACGGACAAGGGCCTGCCCTACGACGAGTGCGGCAAGGTCGTCGTCGCCCTCGACGAATCGGAACTCGGCCGGCTCGACGCGATCTTCTCGCGGGCCACGGCGAACGGGGTCCCCGGCATCAGACGCATCGGCGGCGACGAGATCACCGCGATCGAACCGCACGCCGTCGGGATCGCGGCCCTTCATTCCCCGCACACGGCGATCATCGATTTCGTCGCCGTCACCCGCGCGCTCGCGAACGACGTCGTCGCCGCGGGCGGCACGGTGCGGACCGGTACCGCCGTGACGGCGATCCGTGAGGCGGGCGAGCAGGTCGTCGTCGACATCCCGGGCGATCAACTGGCCTTCGACCTGGTGATCACGTGCGCGGGACTGCAGTCCGACCGCCTCGCCCACACCTCGGGTGACACCCGCGACCCGCGGATCGTCCCGTTCCTCGGCGACTATCTGCTACTCGAACCCGACGCGGCGGCGAAGGTGCGCGGGTTGATCTATCCGGTGCCCGATCCCCGCTATCCGTTCCTCGGTGTGCATCTCACCCGGCGGATAGACGGCGAGGTGATGGTGGGACCCAACGCCTTCCTCTCCCCCGGCCGCGAGGCCTATCGCGGCGGGCGCGGATCGTGGCGGGATCTGCGTGATGCCGTCGCCTGGCCCGGTTTCTGGCGGTTCGCCGCGAACAACCTGCCCGCAGCGGGTCGGGAACTACGCACGGCGAGCAGCACTCGGCGGTTCGTCGCCGATGCGGCCGCGTACATGCCCGGGCTGACCGTCGACGACGTGCGGCCGGGTCCGCGTGGCATCCGCGCTCAGGCGATGAACTCCGACGGAGGTCTCGAGGACGACTTCGTCGTCACCGGGCACGGACGGGTCGTGCACCTGCGCAACGCCCCGTCGCCCGGGGCCACCTCGTCGATGGCGATCGCGGAGTATCTCGTCGACCGCGCACTCGAACGCATCGCCTGATCGGGCATCCGGCGGCGGACGTCACGGTTCGCGGTGACCGGTTCGGGGCATGCTGCAGGGAACCACTTCATCGTCAGGAGGTCTCCATGGCACGAATCGCACTCTTCGGAGGACACGGCAAGGTCGCGTTGCATCTCGAGCGGCTGCTGGCCGATGCCGGTCACGAGACCAGTGCGTTCATCCGCAATCCCGATCACGCCGACGATGTCCGCGCTGCCGGTGGCACGCCCGTCGTCGCCGACGTCGAGAAGATGGACATCGCCGAGATCACCGAGCTGCTGCGCGGCCACGACGCGGTGGTCTGGTCCGCGGGCGCCGGCGGAGGGAATCCCGAACGCACCTATGCGGTGGACCGCGACGCGGCGATCGCCTCGATGACCGCCGCGCAGGAGGCCGGGGTCCGTCGGTACGTGATGGTGTCGTACTTCGGGGCCCGCCCCGACCACGGCGTCCCCGAGGACAACAGCTTCTACGCCTATGCCGAGGCCAAGTCGGCGGCGGACACCCATCTGCGGGGCACCGACCTCGACTGGACGATCCTCGGTCCGAGCGCGCTGACCCTCGACCCGCCCACCGGCCGCATCGAGATCGAGGGGCACGGGGCGAGCGACAAGGGGCAGGTCTCGCGCGCCGACGTCGCGGCCGTCGCCGCAGCGGTGCTCGAGCGACCGGAGACGGTGGGACGCACCATCGAGTTCAACAACGGTGACGTCCCGATCGACGAGGCACTCGACGCGCTGCGGTAATCCCCGTACGTCGGAAGTCGTACGCGGATCACGATCACGGGTGGACGCTTGCGGAGCCCACCGCTCCTAACGTCGATCCCATGACCGCACTCCGAGTCACGAACTCCCGAAGCGACACCCTCCGAACCGTGGTGAGCGCGGCCTATTCCTGGGTCGCGCTCATCGCGTTCGGGGGCATCCTCGCCGAAACGATCATTCTGTATCCCAACATCTTCCACGCTCCGCCGGACTCTCTCGATCTGGCCGTCCGGTTCTTCTCGCAGACCGGTCCCGCCGATTTCTTCCCGCCGATGGGAGCACTCACGGTCGCTCTCGGTCTCGCCGCCCTCATCGTCGTACGCCGGGACCGGGCGGCGCGCAGGTGGGTTCTCGCGAGCCTGACCGTCCTGCTCCTGGGCGAGTTCGCGTTCTCCGCGCTGTACTTCTGGCCGCGCAACACCATCATGTTCGACGAGGGCATCGCGGTGCACTCGGCGGAGACACTGCGTCGCGTGGCCACGGAGTTCGTGACCGGCCACCGTGTGCGGCTCGCGATGAGTGCACTCACCGCGACACTCGCGTTCGGCGCCCTGCGTCGCGTGCTGATCTCGTCTGCACTCGCTCGTGCCGCACGGGAGCAGGCCGCACACGATGTTCGAATGCCGCCCGCGCCGTCCGCGCGGTAACGTCGCCGACGTGTGGTGGTCCGCTCGCGGCCCCGGCGGCACCGGAAGCCGGGCCCGCACGATCGATGTGCTCCTCGCGGCTGTGGTCCTTGCCGTTCTCGTCGGGGCGATCGTCGCGGATCTCGGGAGCGACAGCTCGGGACCGACGGCACTCGCCTACGTCTTTGCTGCACTCGTCGCCGGCGCGGTCCTCGTACGCCGGACTCACCCGGTGGGCGTATTGCTCTTCACGGCCGTCGCGCTCGTCGTGTACTACAGCCTGTCGCTGCCGCCGATCGGTCTCGCCGTTCCGCTGGCGGTGGCGTTGTACTCGGCTGCCGAGCGGGCACATCTGCGCTGGGCTGTGACCGTGGCCGTCACGTTGGCGGTGTTGTCGACCGGGGTGCGCTGGGCGCAGGGCGACGATCTCGCGTACCTCTTCGGCTTCGAGGTGGGAGGGCAGATCGGACTGATGGCCGCGGTCATCGCCCTGGGCGACAGTGTCCGGTCGCGACGCGCTCTGCGAGCGGAGATGGTCCGGCGGGAACGGGCAGCACAGCTCGAACGCGAGCACGAAACCGCCCGGCGGGTCGAGCGGGAACGGGTGCAGATCGCCCGCGACCTCCACGACCTGCTCGCGCACACCGTCTCGGTCATCTCGTTGCACGCCGGCGTCGCGACGGAAGCGATCGAGGACGATCCGCCGCTCGCTCGCCGGTCGCTCGCCGCGGTACGCACCGGTTGTTCGCGTGCGGTGGAGGAACTCCACGCCACGGTCGAGGCCCTCCGCTCCCCTGACGATTCCCGCCGCGCCCCGACACCGTCGCTCGCGCAGCTGCCCCGTCTCGTCGACACGGTGCGCGCCGCGGGACTCGACGTGCGCATCGACCGCGACGGAACGACCGACGACCTTCCATCGGTTGTGGCCGCGACTGCCTATCGGGTGGTGCAGGAGGCGCTGAGCAACGTCCTACGACATGCCGATGCCTCGAAAGCGGTTGTGAGAATGACACTTCGGGACGATGTCCTCGTCGTGGCCGTAGAGGACGACGGTCGGGGTCCGAGCCAGGGCGCCTCGGCCGGCTGGGGGCTCGCCGGCATGCACGAACGCGTCGGTCTGCTCGGCGGAACGATCGAGACGGGACGATGGGACGGTGGGGGTTTCCTCGTGTCGGCCCGGATCCCCACGGGAAGTCGATCGTGACAGGAGGTCGATCGTGATCAGGGTGGTGATCGTCGACGACCAGGCCCTCGTCCGGGAGGGGCTGCGGGCACTGCTCGGTCGCGCCGACGACATCGAGGTGGTGGGCGAAGCCGCCGACGGCAACGACGCCGTGAGAGTGGTCGAGCGTACGGAACCCGATGTGGTGCTCATGGACATCCGGATGCCGGGGACGGACGGGATCACAGCGACCCGCCGGATCCTCGGCGCCTCGCCGTCGACCCGGATACGGGTGGTGGTGCTGACGACCTTCGACAGCGACGACAACATTCTCGACGCGATCGGTGCAGGTGCGACCGGCTTTCTCGTGAAGGACTCGGCCCCCGAGGAACTGCGTACCGCCGTCCGCACCGTCGCGGCCGGCGAGGCGATGCTCTCGCCGACGGTGACGCGCCGTGTCATGCAGGCGGCAGCGCGCAGTCCCCGGGTGCGAGGGACGGAGATGCTGAGTGTGCTCACCGAGCGCGAACGCGAGATCCTCGCCGAGGTCGGTCGGGGGCTGTCGAACGACGAGATCGGACGCGAGCTGTTCATCAGTCCCACGACAGTGCGTACCCATGTCACCCGTATTCTCGCGAAGCTCCAGGCGCGGGACCGGGCGAATCTCGTCGCGATCGCCTTCCGCACGGGATTGGTCCCGCCGACCGATCCCTGACAGGGGTCCGCCCCCGGTAGCAGGGGGCTACCGGGGACGGATGGTCGAGCGGTATCGGCGGTCAGGCCTGCGGGGCGAGTTCCTCCACGCGCAGCGGTGAGGTGTCCGCGGCGGCCGCGATGGCCTCCTCGAACTGCCGGCGGTCGATCTGCGAGCCGAGCACCAGCGCGAGTCGTGTCAGGAAGCCCTCGCGGTCGTCCTCGGCGGCCTGATCCAGGGCAGTCGACAGGCCGAGCCAGACGTTCTCGCGACGCTGGTCGTCCTCGGTGACCTGCTCGGCAGGCCGGGCCGGGAGTTCCGCGCCCGCCGGAGCGGCACCGGAGCGCAGGGATGCGGCGACACTGTCCAGGTCGGCGACCGGCACACGGCACAGCAGCAGACCGTCGGGGCGGACTACGAAGGCCTCACCGGCCGTCGCGCCGAGTGCCTCGACGAGATCGGGCGAGTCGAGCAGCATCCGCAAACGGTTCTGGGTGTCCTCGCGGAAGTCGATGTCGGCGCGAGGGAGAGATAACACCCCACCGCCACCGGACCGACGATGTCGCCCGCCTCCGACCGCGCGTCGCTCTCGAGTTCGCTCGCGTGGTGCAGCAGCATCTTCGCCCGCTCGAGCACCGCGTGACCGGTCGGTGTGAGCTTGACGCCCTGGGCGCGCTGCCGGACGAGGAACTTGACCGCGAGGGCCTTCTGGTCGGTGATCGCAGACGAGAGCGAGTTGCCTCATCGTGTACGTGGGCACCGCGTCCGTCCTGGGCATGGTAGTCCCGAGTCGAGAGCGCTCACACGAACCGGAAGAGCGGCGGGATCGCGACGACCGCCAGTGCCGCCCACCCGCAGTAGACGGGCAGGTAGCGCATCTGCCACCGCTCGACCGCCGCGAAACCGGTGCGGCCCCGCAGGAACGAGATGCCGAGCCACGCCGCCCACACGAGGTTCACCAGGAGGACGAGGTTCAGACCGAGGGCGGTGACCTTGTTGGCGGTGAAGCCGAACTCGGCGATGCGGGTGGCCATCGCGGTGAGCATCAGCAGGTCGACGGCGAGCGCCGCGGCGATCAGCATCACCTGCAGCAGATCGAAGACGTCCGGTGCGGCGTGCGGGTCGCGGGCGGAGATCGAGTAGAGCAGAAGTCCGAGGACGAGCACGAGGATCAGGTCCATGAGGATCAGCAGGCCCCGGTCGACGTCGACGACGCTGTGGGACGCGATCACCGCGACGAACAGCGCGACCAGCATGAGGATCGTGACGGGCGTGAAGACCCGGGTGAGAACGGGAGCGATGTTCTCCACGACCTGCTGCTTCGCCTCGACGAGCCAGGCCGCGACGACGATCGCTCCGGCCGGCCCGAACGGGACGATCCACTGTTCGAAGAACGGTTCGATATCGATCTCCAGGGCGCTGAAGGCACCCGCGGTCAGCCCCATGAGCACGCCGCCGCCGAGCGCGAGCAGCGCCAGGTACACGGCGAACTCCCCGGTGAAGCGCACGAAGTCCATGCGACGGCGATGGGATCGCCACTGCCCTGCGACATAGGCCGCACCGACGACGAACCACAGGACCACCGGGGCGTGGATCGCCGCGATGATCTCGGTGGCGCCGCCCGGTTCGAACGGGAAGACGTTGAGCACGATCGCCACGAGGACGAACGGAACGGCAAGGAGCGCACTGCTCTTCGGACTCATCTGACGCTTCCACGCGAAATACAGCGTGAGGAAGGGCAGCATGAGCACGGCGGCGTTGCGCACCAGTGCGTTATCGGAGAGCCACTCGAATCCGGCCCGGACGGCCAGACCGGCACCGAGCGCGCAGGCGAGGACGACCGCGAGTTCCCTACGGCGACGCGGGGTTCCGGACTCCTCACCGCGACCGCCACCGGTGAGGACGAGCTGCTTCCACAGCCGGTCGGAGTGTTCCTGGGCGAACTCGCGGGAGACCTCGTCGAGACCACCCATCCGGCCGACCGCGACGAGGAATGCCTCGTCGGCCGTCAGTCCGACCGACACGAGGTCCGAGATCTGTTCCCGCAGATGATCTTCCATCTCGTCGATGTCCGAGGACGAGATGACCCGATGGTCGGCGACGTAGTTGCGCCAGCCGGCGATCCGGTCCTCGAGATGTGCGTCGAGTGTCATCACGACCACCCCGGCGCGACGGCGGGAGGCAACTGGGCCGACTGCCACACCTGGTGCAGGGCCTCGGCGACGACCGTCCACTGCGCCGCCCGTTCGGTGAGGACTTCCCGGCCCGCGTCGGTGATGGCGTAGTGCTTGCGGCGCCGCCCGTTGTCGGCGACACGCCAGGTGGCGGACACGTGCCCCGCCCGCTCGAGACGGTGCAGGAGGGGATAGAGCATCCCGTCGGTCCACTGCATCCGGCCCTGCGACAGCTCGTTGACGCGTTTGATGATCGCATACCCGTACGACTCGCCCTCGGCGAGGATGCCGAGCACGAGCGGGGTGGCGGACGCGGCCACCAAATCCTTCTCGATGAACATGTCGTCCTCATACCTAGAGGTTCTATGGATAACGGTGACCCTAGCAGATCTAGGTATGAGGACCGAGCGCTCTCCGCAAGGTGGTGCGGTGGCGTCTACTGCCGGTCGTCGGATCCGGCGGTTGTGGATTCGTCGGAGCCGGAGGCGGTCGATCCGGAATCCGCAGATCCCGAAGCGGCAGATCCCGAAGCGGCAGATTCCGAAGCCTCGGAGCGACTCCACGTCTCCGTCACCCGCGCACGGCCGCGTTCGAACACGTCTCCGAGGACTCCCCCGACCGCCTTGAGCGGACTGCTCATCGAGTCCAGGGCCTCGGCGATCACCGGGTCCTCGTCGTCGAGCCAACCCGCCTCGTCGGCACGGCACGCCCACCGGAAGTCGTCGAAGTCCTGACGCAGACCCGCGAGCACCTTCGTCGTCCGTCCCGACGACAAGCGGCGTACGACCTCGATCGGGGTGCCCTCCGCGAACCGGGCGAGCGCGGCACGGGCGCGGCGCAGCAGTTCGGCGTCCTGCGTGAAGTGGTCGGCCAGGACCTGACGGGCGGAGGTCAGCGCGTCGCGCAGTTCGTCGTCGGGCGTGCGTGCCAGGCGCACGCGATGCCACAGGAACAGGCAGTCCTCGACGATCACGAGCAACTGCAGCGTCTCCCCCAGAGCCTCCTCCACCGCGACCTTCTGCAGCAGTTCGACGTGCTCACCCACCGCCGCGTCGAGTCCGAGATCGTCGAGCGACGAAGAGACGTGCCCGCGCAGACGCGTCACCGTCCAGGCGAGGACCTCACCGAGGTCGGCGATCGACTGCCAGTCCCGGTCGGGAAGACCGCCGGTGTGGTCGGCGATCGATGCCGCCCTGGTCAGAACATTATGGGTCGCGACGATGTCGCCGGCCGGCTCCGCCCCGGCCAGGTCGAGCACGCAGTCGACGGTTCCGGGCGCCGCATCGTCGCCTTCGAGACGCACGACGGCGGCCTCCACCGACGCGACTGCTCCCCGCAACGCCTCGAGGACCGCGTCGGGGGCGGTGGGGACTGCGGCGGTGGGTTTCGACGTGTCGGCCATACCCCAATCGTGCTACGTCGAAGGGCCGGATGCATCACGTCTTCCGGCTCAGTTCGGGACGCGCACCCACTTCCCGCTCAGTTCGGGACACGGACCCACTTCCCGCTCAGTTCGGGACACGGACCCACGCCTGTTCGAGCAGGGCCACCACTTCGGTCTCCCTGCGGGCCCGGTAGGCCGACAGGATCCGGCGCGGGCGCGACTCCCCGTCGAGGCCGAGAGCGGACGCCAACGCCGACGCGATCCGCTCCTCGGGGACGGTCTCCGGTTCGGTGTGGCCGATGAGCGAGAGCGCCTTGCGCAGCGGTTCGGCGTTGTCGGCGACGGTGCGCAGCGGCAGGACGTCGAACCGGCCGTCGGTGCGGACCTCGAGCAGCAGCTCGTTGTCCTCCTCCACCCCGACGTCCTCGAGGAACCGGCGGATCGACGACAGACGCGGCACCGGTCCCGTCCAGCGCAGGGTCTGGCCGCCCAGGCGGGACGGGAGCACCACGTGCCCACCCGGCGCACACCCGGCGATCACCGCGACGGCGGACGGAACCGTGAACTCGGCTCCCCGCAGGTGGTCGCGGGTCGCGGGGATGCGCAGGCGCCAGGCCTCCCCCAGCCGGTAGAGGCGGCGTGTGCGCTCGGGCAGGGCGATCGGGACGTGCGAGCGGTGACGACGCCGGACACGGCCGTCGACGACCTCGAAATCCCCTCCGGCCGTGAACGTCCGAGCGGAATCCTCCGAGATGCCGAATCGGTCGACGAGCGCGGCGACCACCATGTCGCGATCGGCGCTTCCGCCGCGGGCATCGACCAGCCGTGCGATGCGGTTGCGGATGGCGGTGACCACGTCGACGTCCCACTCGGCCAGCGCCCAACGTTCACCGTCGGATGTGAAGCGCTCGTCGTCGGCGAGTTCGGAGACGAGGGTGTGGACGTCGGCATTGACCCCCATGCGCGCGACAAGCGTGTCGGCGGTCAGGGGGTCGCCGAGCACCTCGAGGACCTGAGCGGCACGTCCGGCGAGCCCGTCCGGCGGGGACAGTAAACGGCCTTCGAAGGTCGTCGTGCCGCAGTACCGGGTCCACGCCTCGAACTCGTCGTCGGGAAGCGACCACACGGCCTTCACGGCGGCGGGCTCGACCACACCGTTCGGTGATTCGAACTCCGAGAGCAGTCCGCGGGTCTGCTTCTCGGCGTCGGGCAGATCCGGTACCGCGATCCACCCGTCCGCGACCTCGAAACGGTCGTCGAGACGGTGCAACACCCGCCACAGGGGCACGTCGAAACCCTGGACGGTCCGGCCCAGCACCGGGTGGGTGCGCACCATCCGGTCGAAGGCCGCCACCGGCCGCACGTCGACGCGCAACGCCGCGAGCAGGTCGCCGACCGCCGTGCCGAATGGGAAGGTGGACGGCCCGGCCGGGTCGTCGACGCCGTCGTGGACGCGGCGCCGCAAGGCCGTGCGTTCCGCGTCGGGCAAGCCCTCGAGGTAGTCGGTGAGTTCGGCGATCGGATCGGCCGGCGCCGCCACCGGCAGGTCGCGGGCGGTGAGTGCCCGCAACCGGGCCGCGGCGTCCTGGATCTCCTCCGGCGCCCCGTCGTCGATCACGGCCAGCAGGAGAGGAGCATCGTCGCGGCCGCACACGCGACTCCACCGCGCCAGCGCCGCCAGGTCGTCGAGGAGCAGCGCCGCGGCGGGCACCCGCGCGGCACGCGGATCGGCTTCGAGGGTGGCCGGTTCGCGGAGCACCGTCGCGACGAGCGCGGCGCAGACGATCTCCTCCACCGCGTCGCGGTCGGCGCCGCGGATCCCGAGCAGATCGGCCGGACTGCGACTGAACAATTCGGCGGTGGTGGGTGCGTGCGGGAGGCGCGCGACGAGGGTCGCGGCGGCCGGACCGAGATCGAGTGCGGCCACGGGCACTTCGTCCTCACGCAGCAGACCGTCCGCGAAGCGCAGCTCCGGGTGGTCGGTGACGTAGATGTGGGCGAGTTCGGCGCACAGTTCGGGAATCTCGGTGTGCTCGCAGGTCTCGGCGGGCGACTCGTTCTCCCACCAGCGGGACGACGACACGAGTGCCCCGAGGGCGGCGGTGCGGGCCGATCCGTAGCGGTCGATCCACGGCATCAGATCCACCCAGCGACGACTGTCGAGTTCGTCCGACGACAAGGCACGAGACCACAGCGACACTGACCGATGCTCCTCTTCCACGCCCGGCGGAGGCCGCGGGCCCCCTCTCCGGCGTCGACGGCGCGCTCGTGCAGCGCGTCCACGCGAGGCGCCCTCGACCCGGACGCCGGTTCTCACCCTACAGTCCGAACGCCCCGTTTCCCGTCAGGTGAGGGCGGTGTCGACCGCTCAGGTGATCGCGAGGTCGACCGCTCAGGTGATCGCGAGGTCGACCGCTCAGGTGATCGCGAGGTC
The DNA here is from genome assembly GCF_050321925.1 of Rhodococcus sp. IEGM1339. NCBI lineage: Bacteria > Bacillati > Actinomycetota > Actinomycetes > Mycobacteriales > Nocardiaceae > Rhodococcus > Rhodococcus sp. IEGM1339. The sequence goes on along the minus strand of NZ_JBNQFT010000004.1, from coordinate 213,137 downwards.
GACCGCTCAGGTGAGCGCAATGTCGGAGTCGTCACGCGCCTCCGGGCGCAGCCGCAGCAGGACGAGTCCCGTCACCGACGCGACGATGAGCGAGGCCACCAGCCCGTTCACGTGCAGCGCCCACACGGCGATCACCGCCCCGGCCAGTCCCCCCAGCAGAGCGATCCAGAGCAGTACTTTTCCCAGGACCGAAGCCATTTCCCCGCACCTTCCGGCAATTCACGATCAGAACGGTGAGGATAGTGTCATCTGTCACAGTCCTCGCGAAAGTCCATCGGTGTGTCGACGGATCGTGCCCGCACGGTGACCGGGGCATACTGGTGCGGTTCGAGACGGTGGGGTCGGCAGGAACACGACGGGGAGGCGGAAACAGTGGCGGAACCGACGAGTGACCGAGCATGCACGGACGTGATCCTGCGCGACGTGACGCTGCGCGACGGACTGCAGCTGACCGGCAAACTGCTCCCCACCGAACGCAAGGTGGAGATCGTCCGGGCGCTGCTCGCCGCGGGCGTGCCCGAACTCGAGATCGGGTCCCTGGCCCGCGCCGACCTCGTGCCGCCGATGGCGAACACCCTCGACCTCGTCGCAGCGCTGACCGAGGAGGAACTCGACCGCTGCTGGATCTGGGTCGCCACGCCGCGCCACGTCGAGAAGGCGATCGCGGCCGGTGCCCGACGGTTCCAGTACTGCTTCTCGGTCTCCGACGCCCATAACCGCGCCAACATCGGCCGCGACACCGCGGACAGCATCGCCGCGATGCCGGCGGCGATCGAACGCGCCCACGCCGTCGGCGGCGGTATCCAGTTGTGCCTGGCCACGGCGTTCACGTGCCCGTTCGACGGGCCGGTCGATCCCGACCGGGTCGTGGAGATCGCATGCGATCCGCGCACCGACGGGGCCGCCGACATCGTCGTCGCCGACACCCTGGGCCAGGCCGTGCCCGGCCAGGTGTCGTCGCTGGTCGCGCGCCTGGCCGCCGAATCCCCCGACCGACGGATCGTCTACCACGGTCACGACACGTGGGGTCTCGGTGTCGCCAACAGCCTCGCCGCGATCGACGCCGGGGCGACCGTCGTCGACGGCGCACTCGCCGGCCTGGGCGGGTGCCCGTTCGCACCGGGTGCGAGCGGCAACACCGCGAGCGAGGACCTGCTGTTCGCGACCCGCCCGTCGTGGCTGGACCCGGAGGTCTTCGGCGCCCTGGTCCGGCTCGGCGAGGACATCGTCGCCGAACTGGACGAACCGAACCGGTCGCGTGCCCGGCAGGGCGCCCGCTCCGAGGCCGAGGCCTTCGACTGGGCCCTCCGGTGACCCGCATCCTGATCGCCCCCGACAGCTTCAAGGGCACCTACACCGCCGTCGAGGTCGCCGACGCGATCGCCTCCGGTGTGGAGAGCGCCGGGCACACCGCGATCCGGATGCCCGTCGCGGACGGCGGCGAGGGCACTCTCGACGCGCTCGCCGGGCCGCTCGGTCTCGCCCGGATCGAGGTCGAGGCCGTGAACCCGTGGCGCGCACCGTGCCGCGGACTGCTGGGGATGTCGCCGGACGGCACGGCCGTCGTCGAACTCGCGACGGCGAGCGGCATCACCACTCCGCACGACGGTCCGCGCGACGCCGTCACCGCCGACACCTACGGCACCGGGATGGTCATGGCCGAAGCCGTCCGGCGCGGAGCACGGCACATCGTCGTCGCGGCCGGTGGGTCGGCGACGACCGACGGGGGCGCAGGTGCGATCGCCGCGATCGACGAGCGGGGTGGGCTCGACGACGCCCGCGTCACCGTGCTGTCCGACGTGACGACCCGCTACACCGATGCGGCACGGATCTTCGGGCCGCAGAAGGGCGCCGATACGGCAGCCGTCGCGCTGCTCACGCGCCGCCTCGAAGAGAGGGCGCTGACCCTCCCGCGCGACCCGCGGGAGGTCGACGGCTCTGGAGCGGCCGGGGGTTTCTCCGGTGGGATGTGGTCGCGGTTCGGTGCAGAACTGCGGTCGGGAGCCGACTTCGTGCTCGACGCAGTGGAATTCGACGACGCCGTGCGCACCGCCGATCTCGTGGTGGTCGGCGAGGGACGGCTCGACGGCCAGTCGCGGGCGGGCAAGATCGTCTCGGCGATCCTCGCGCGCTGCAGCGACGTTCCGGTGGTCGCGGTGGTCGGTTCGGTCGGCGACGACCTCGGCGACTACCGCGAGCGGTTCGCCGATGTCGTCGTCGCATCCGATGCGGAATCGCTGACGCGCGCCGGTCGGACACTGCGCACCTGAGAGATGCGCCTTTCGGCACTGCGCACCTGAGAAATGCGCCCGATCACCGGCCGATCACGGAGCGGTGGGAGGTGCGCTGCCGCAGGGAATCTCGGTGGGCGTCTCGGGCGTCGGCACCGGGTCGACCGGATCGGACGCGTGGGCCGGCCACGATGCCGGTCGCGCCTCGGAGCACGGGTCGTCGACGGGTGCGCGATCGGGCGACGGCACCGGCGACGGCGGCGGCGCCACGGCCGTCTGCAGTCCGGGCGCGGAGCGTTCCGCCTGCACGCCGCTGCTCACCGCGACGGCCAGTCCCCCACCCAGCAGGGCGACGAGCGCGACGAGCATGGCCGGCAGGACGGTGCCGCGACGACGGTTCATGGGCGCGGCGACGACCGTCGGGGAGCGGCGGGCGGCTGCGACGAGCGCGGCACCGGTCGCGCGATGCCAGGGCACCCCGTGCGGAGTCACGAAGGGAACACCGAGGACGGTGGCGAGTTCTCGTGCCGGACGGGCGTCGCCGGGACGCAGATCGAGGAAGACCACCGCGTCGGGCGAGGTGCCGGCGCGGGCGACCGCTTCGTCCATCGCCTCGGGCAGGGACTGCGTGTAGGGACCGAACTCGTCGCCGTCGGGACTCACCGTGGACAGCACCGTGCGCGAGGGGACGTCGACCATCGATGCGGATTCGACGCCGTAGGTACGGGTGTGCAGGGCCAGGACCGGCAGTTCCGCGAGTTCGGGTGCTCCGGCGAGGAAGGCCAGTCGCGCGTCGTCGAGCAGGACCGTGTCGACGTCGATACCGAGCACGGCTCGCACCGCCTCGGTGACCGGTTCGGCGTCCTCGTCGTTCTCGGGACCGGTCACCACCGCGGCCGCGGACAGGGTCAGCGACGCCGCGGCGGCACGTTCCGCCATGGCGGAGGCGGCAGCGGCAGCGGCCTCCGCCGGTGTGTCCCCGGGTGCGCCGAAGCCTCGCTGGGAGTCGAACGGACCGAGACTCGGAACGTCGGCATCGACGAGGACCGCGCACACTTCACCGTCGTCGACGGAGATGCCGAGCATCGGGCGCATCTGTTCGTCCCTCCACGGCTGCCAGCACGAATCACGACGGCCCGAGCGGCCGTCGCTCGGACGAGCCTAGCCGACTACCGGGCCTACTCCGGGTAACAACCGACGGTGAGTCCGACGGTCGCGGCGACGTAACTGCCGAAGGTGATGTACGAGCCGTCGGCCGCGAACATCCGGACGGCGAGACCGGTATCCGGAGGCAGCACATGGCGACCGTGGAAGCCCGCCCGCGCGGCGGTGTCCTCGAAGACCCTGGCCGCACGGTCTAGTTCGTCGACCGGCACCGGCCTGCCCGAGCCGTGGATCGGGAGGTGCACCGTCAGGCCCGAGGTGCCGTCGGGCAGCGTGCATCCCGCGGTGGTGCTCGCGTACTTCGGTTCGAAGCGCACGCTGGGGAACTCGGCGGACAGTGCGGTGAGGACGTCGCGCTGCACGGCGGTGTAGAACTCGACCGCGCCCGCGCTGGTCGTGGCGACCGGTTCGGGCATCGCGACCGGGGTCACCGTGGTGGTGCACGCCGCGAGCAGTGCTGCCGGAACGACGACGCACGCCCCGAGCCGAAAACTCCACACAGAGGTCACGGCGTACTCCGTTCTGCGGTGCCCGCGACGACACCGGCGATGTGGTGGGAACTCGACGTTCCGGGGGTGAGATACGAGCTGTGGCCGGTGATGCCCGCGAGCGGGACTCCGGCGGTGGTGGTGCCCGGACCGGCGGGAAGATGCGTCAGGCCGTCGAGGAAGCTCGGGTCGCCACCGAAGGTTCCGGCGTCGGCGACGATGTCGCGCTCGGCTTCGACGAGATAGGCGGAGCCGGGCGGGATCCGCAGGTCGGTCACGTCGCCGGTCCCGATCCCCGGAGCCCCGACGAACACCGCGGCATCGACCGCACCGGTCTCCCTCAGCGCCAGACCAGAGACGACGGCCCCGTAGGAATGCCCGACCGTGGTGATACGCGGGTCGTCGGGACGCGAGGCCGCGATGCCGTCGAGGAAGTCGACCAGGCGAGGCGCGGCGATCCGGGCGGCGAGGTCGGAGACCGGACTGCGCTCGGTGAACGCGAGACCCCATCCCCATTGGGGCGCCTGGTAATTCAGCCAGGTGACCGCCGCGACGGAGGGATCGCCGCCGGTGAGGTGGAGCCGAGCGGCGTCGCGCAGCGCCGCGACCTGCGTGTCGTAGCCCTGCAGATTGCCCTGCACGGTCGAGCCGGCGCCGGGGACGAAGACGGCCAGGTGCTCGGCGGTGTCGACGTCCCCGACGGCCACCGCCGCCATCGCTTCGCGTCCGGACAGGTCGAGGGCGAGCAATTGCCGGTCGCCGTGGGCGAGGGTCGCGTCGATCGCGGCGAGGGCCTCGATCTTCCGCACCGTCTGTTCGAGCCCGGCATCGGCGTCGGTGAACAGTCCGGTGACGCCGAGACTGTCGATCACGGTGCCACCGAGGAACATCGCGTCGAGTTCGGCCCGCAGTTGTGTCGCGACGGATTCGAGGCGGCGACGTTCGTCGTCGAGCAGGGCACGATTGGCGAGATCGCGAACCGCAGCGGGTAGTCCGTCGAGGGCGCCGATCCGTTCGGGATGTTCGGCGACCAGCGCGGTGCGTGCCGTGTCGTCGAGACCGTTCCACCACTGCGCGACCTGCACGGGATCGGTGGCCGGATCCGGCAGGACCGGCAGCGTCGTCGATCCGGACCGCGCGATCGCGGTATGTAGTCGACCCTGTTCGCCGAGAACCGTTCCCGGCGGCTCGGATTCGACACTCAGGCGAGCGGCGGCCTCGCGGTCGAGCCCATCGGCACGGACGAGCAGCGATCGCAGCGACGCCGCGAGCAATTCGTCGGCGTCGAGCGGGAAACCCCGCGCAGCGGCCCTGGTCTGCAGCTCGCCCAGTTCGGAGTGCAGTGCCCGCAGTCGCGGCACGACGAACCGCGCACATGCGGACACGCGCCGATACGACTCGGCCTGTGCCGCGAGATCCCGCCCGTACGAGGCGAATGCGGACATCGCTCCGTCATGCGCCGCACCGCTCCAGGCGTCGCCGAAGGACGCCGACCGCGCGACGTCGCCGGCCACGGCGTCGACGGCATCGGCACATGCCGCGAGCTCGGTCGCCGTGCGCTCGAGCGCATCCGGATCCCACCCCGCCAGATCGTCCACCTGCACACCACCACCCCCTGCCGCGGAAGCATAAGGGGCACCGACGACGGCCGGCCCGCGGAATGCTCCGCGGGCCGGCCGCTGTGGACAACTCCACTGCCTGTGGACAACTCGTGTCCACCTGCACTTTCTGCCTACATGTCGCTGATCGCTTCGAGCGGCGGCGTCTTCGCCGCACGCTGGCCGGGCCACAGCGCCGCGAGGACACCGATGATGCCGGACGCGACGAGCATGCCGACGACCTGCGACCACGGCACCGAGATGATGTCGAGTCCCTGATCGGCGAGGGTGCGTACGAACGCCCAGCCGAACGCGAGACCGAGCACGACACCCACGACCGCGCCGAAGACCGCGATGAGCAGCGACTCCAGGTAGATCGTGCGACGCACCTGGGCGCGTTGCATACCGACGGCGCGGAGCATGCCGATTTCCCGCCGCCGTTCCACCACCGACAGCGCGAGGGTGTTGACGATGCCGAGGATGGCGATGACTACGGCGAGGGCGAGCAGGCCGTAGAGGATCGCGAGGAGCATGTCGATCTGCTGCGCCTGCTGACCCTTGAACTGCTCACGGTCGAGGACCTGCACGATCACGTAGTCCTTGACGGCCTCCTCGATCGACGCGCGCACGGTCTCCGGATCGGCACCGTCGACGGTGTTCATGAGGACGACGAGCGCCGACCGGTTGTTCGGCGGCGTGAACTGCTCGAACAGCTCCTGCGAGACGACCCACGGACCGATCAGCTGGTTGTCGGCGAAGATGCCGGCGACCGTGGTGTCGACGGTGTCGCCGTCGCGACTGGTGAGCGGAACGGTGGAGCCCACTTCCCAGCCGTGGTCGTCCGCCGAGGTCTGCGAGACGAGAATCTCGTTCCCGGTCACCTCGAAGGCTCCCGCGACCATGTCCAGGTCGAGAACGTCCTGGAGGGGCCCGCCCGCTCCGGTGCCGAACTCGAAGTCCTCGTCGATCTTGGCCTGCACGCCGTAGGCGGGCACGACCTCCTCGATGCCGTCCACTCCGCGGACCGCCTCGGCGGCGGGGGCCGGGACACCGAACATCTGCGGCCCGGTGAGCATGAAGTCCGCCTCGACCCCGTTGTCGACGAGCGCGTCGACACTGGCCTTCGCCGACGACCCGAACACCCCGATGACGGAGACGAGCATCAGCCCCAGGGTGAGGGCGAACGCGGTCGCGGCGGTGCGACGCGGATTGCGGGTCGCATTGGTGCGCGCGAGCCGGCCGATCGCCCCGAACGGCCGAGCGAAGACCGCACCGAGCGCGTTCACGACGGGCCGGGACAACGCCGGCGCCGCGAACAGCACCGACAGGATCAGCAGGAAGGCGCCGATACCGACGGTCGCGGCCGCGCCGCCACCGACCTGCTGTGCGCCCACCACGACGAGTGCCGCACCGACGATCGCGCAGAGCACACCGATGATCGTGCGGATGCGCAGCGACTCGACGGTCGCTGTGGATTCCTCGCGCATCGCGGCGACGGGCGGAACGTGGGTCGCGCGCCGCGCCGGGGCGTAGGCGCTGACCACCGTCACGACCACGCCGACGAGCAGCGCGACGATCACGGTGCGCGGGGACAACTGCAGCGGGCCCGACGGCAGTCCGAGATCCGCGGCGTTCAGTGCCGCGCGCAGACCGTAGGCGAGCGCGACGCCCGCGGCGATACCGATGATGCTGCCGATCAGACCGACGACGAAGGCCTCGAGGGTGACCGACCGGCCGACCTGCTTGCGGCTCGCGCCGATCGCGCGGAGCAGGGCGAGTTCGCGTAGTCGCTGGGCGACGATCATCGAGAAGGTGTTGTAGATGATGAACGTGCCGACGAGCAGTGCGATCGCGCCGAACGCGAGCAGGAAGTAGTTGAGGAAGTTCAGGGCCTCGGCGACCTGCGACTTGGTCTCCTCGGTGACCTCGGCTCCGGTCTGCACCTTCAGCTCGGGCAGCGCTGCCGCAATCTCGTCGCGCAGCTGCTCGGGCGAGAGCGAACCGTCGCCTGCGACGTCGAGGAAGCCGATGTGCCGGCCGTCGGTGAACAGCTGGGAGGCCTGTTCCTCGGTGAACAACGCACCGATGTAGCCGCCGGTGTCGGTCTCGAGTTCGTAGATGCCGCTGACGGTCACCGGCACCATGCCCTGCGAGATGGTGAGCACGGTCGTGCTGTCGCCGATCGAGAGATCACCTCGTTCGGCCGCGCTCTCGTTGAGCGCGATCTGCCCGCTCTCCGCGGGTGGTCCACCGGCCACGAAGGTCTCCGGTTCGCCGACGAGACGGTCGGGCGGGATGTAGGCGTAACCCTCGGCGGGTGCGCCTCCGGTCTGGATCGCGGCGCCCTCGGAGTCGAGGACGATGATGCCGCCACCGATCGACGGGGACGTGCGCTCGACGCCGGGGAGGGCGACGACCTGGTCGACGGCCTCGATCGGGACACCGCTGGTGCCGTACTGCTCGGTGCTGACGCGGACGTCGACGCCCTGGGCGACGTCGCCGAAGATGCCGTCGAAGGTGCGCTGCAGTGTGTCGGTGAAGACGAACGAACCGGTGATGAAGGCCGTGCCAAGCACCACGGAGAGCACGGTCAGGGCGAGCCGCACCTTGTGTGCGGCGAGGTTGCGCAGGGCAACCCTGCGGATGGGATTCCCACTCATCGCGGTGTCTCCTATTCCGCCACGGGAGCCGCGGAGGCGGGATCGAACTGTTTCATCCGGTCGAGCACTCGTTCGGCCGTCGGTTCGCGCATCTCGTCGACGATGCGTCCGTCGGCGAGGAACACCACGCGGTCGGCGTAGCCGGCGGCGCGCGGGTCGTGGGTGACGATCACGACGGTCTGGTCGAACTCGTCGACGGCCGCCCGCAGGATGGACAGCACCTCACCGGACGAGCGGGAGTCGAGGTTGCCGGTCGGCTCGTCGCCGAAGATGATCTCCGGCCGGCCCGCGAGGGCACGCGCGCACGCGACACGCTGCTGCTGGCCACCGGACAATTCGCCGGGGCGGTGTCCGAGACGGTCGGTGAGACCGAGACGGGTGACGACGGTGTCGAGCCATTCCTGATCGATCTTGCGGCCCGCGATGTCCACCGGCAGGGTGATGTTCTCGAGCGCGGTGAGGGTGGGGACGAGGTTGAACGCCTGGAAGACGAAGCCGATGCGGTCGCGCCGCAGCTGGGTCATCCCCTTGTCGGACAGGGTCGTCAGATCGGTGTCGCCGATGAAGACCGCTCCGGAGGTCGCGCTGTCGAGACCTGCGAGGCAGTGCATGAGGGTCGACTTGCCCGATCCGGAGGGACCCATGATCGCGGTGAACTCACCGGCGGCGAAATCCGCGGTCACACCGTCGAGGGCGTGTACCGCGGTTTCTCCGGTTCCGTAGATCTTCTTCAGGTCCTGGGCGCGGGCTGCTGGGGCCGAGTGCAGTGGCATGCACCCATCTTCCCGGTGCCGGGACCACCGCACCATCGGGGATGACCCCGATCTTCGATTCGGGGATACGGGTGTATGCCGGGGCGGTGGCTCAGGCCCAGCGTGCCTGACCCCCGTCCAGCGGGATCGTCGCGCCGGTGAGATAGCGTGCGTCGTCGCTCACAATCCACGCCACGGCGCGCCCGATGTCCTCTTCGGGGTCGCCGATGCGGCGGAGCGGGATGGTTTGCACGAACTCGGCGGCCTCCTCCGGGTTCTTCTCCGTCCACCATTTCAGGCCCGGCGAAAGGGCGTGCGGGGCGATGGCATTGACTCGGATGCCGTCGACTCCCCATTCGGATGCCGCGGTGCGGGTCAGCGACCGCAGTGCCTCCTTGGTCGAGGCGTAGCCGCCGTAACCACTCGCGTCCCAGCGCACCGCGGCGGAGGTGACCATGTTGACGATCGACCCGCCACCGCGTTCCTTCATGATCGGGTGGACGAGTTGCATGGCGTGCAGCGCGGCGAGCGGACCCGAGCGGTACGCCTTCTCCAGCACGGCCGGCTTCAGGTCGAGCAGCGGCCCGAGCGGATTGAAGCTCGCGTTGTTGACGAGGATGTCGACACCTCCGAAGGCTCTGACCGTGCGGTCCACCGCGGCGGCGATCGCATCCGGATCGGCGATGTCGCACACGACCGGCTCGGCGGTGCCACCGAAGGCGCGGATCTGCTCGGCGGTGTCGATCAGCTTCGACTCGGTCCGGCCGGCGACCGCGATGGCCACACCTTGGCGGGCCAGCGCGAACGCAACCCCCTGACCGACCCCCTGACCTGCGCCGGTGATCAGCGCGACCCTGCCGTCGAGTTTGCCGCCTTCGAGTGTGCCCATGCGAGGAGTCGAGCAGATTCCGGGCACGTCCGGATATTGCGGTCCCGGTCGGCGGGACACTGCCCTAACCTGTGGCACATGCGGATAGGTGCGCACGTCCGGCAGGACGACGATCCCATCGGTCAGGGCGAACATCTCGGTGCCGATCTGGTGCAGGTGTTCCTGTCGGACCCGCAGAAATGGACGAAGCCCGGTGAGCATCCGCGCACCGAGGAGATCCTCGCATCGGACGTCGACGTGGTGGTGCACTCGCCGTACGTCATCAACGTAGCGAGCCTGAACAACAGGGTGCGGATGCCGTCGCGCAAGGCCCTCGCCGACCACGCCGAGGCGGCCGCGCGTATCGGTGCGCTCGGGCTGGTGGTCCACGGCGGGCACGTGCGCGCGGGTGAGGACGTCGCCGCCGGGGTGGAGAACTGGCGCAAGCTGTTCGAACGGCAGGAGGACAAGGGCGGGTTCGGGGTGCCGATCCTCGTCGAGAACACGGCGGGCGGCGACTTCGCGATGGCCCGCTACATCGACGCGATCGGACGTCTGTGGGACGCCATCGGCGACTACGGTCCCGGCTTCTGCCTCGACACCTGCCACGCCTGGGCGGGCGGTGAGGATCTCGTCGGTGTCGTCGAACGGGTGCGTGCGGTCACCGGCCGGATCGATCTGGTGCACCTGAACAATTCGCGTGACGAGTTCGATTCGGCCCGCGACCGGCACGCCAATCTCGCCGACGGGCAGATCGATCCGCAGTTGCTCGCGGAGATCGCGGTGCAGGCCGACGCACCGATCGTGCTCGAGACCCCGGCGGAGGGACTCGCCGAGGACATCGCCTTCCTGCGGGAGCACTCGACCTGACGACACACTCCGTTCTACGTTTGCGTCGTGCGCGGACCGATGCACCGTGTCGACGGCGCGCCTCTGTCTCCGACCGAAGCGCACGCCCCCGAAGCTGCGGTCACATGCCGGGCAGGTCGCCGGTCAGATAGCGCTGCACAGTGGGGGCGACGATCTCGACGAGCTGCTCCGACGACATCGACGCGAGCGGTTCGAGTCCGATGATGTAGCGCACCAGCATGATCCCGGTCATCTGGGTGGCCACCAGTTCGGCCCGCAGCCGGCCGGTGCCGACGGGACGGTCGATACGCTCGAACAGCGGTGCGAGCGCGACTTCCAGCAGGAACGAGCGGATCAGACCGCTGTCGCCCCCGGCGATCTGCGCACGGAACATCGCCACGGCCGCGTCGCGGTGCGGGGAGTCCCACACACCGAGAAGGGCGGTCGTGAGGGCACGGCCGAGATCCTCGGGTTCGGCCGCGTAGACGGGGGCGAGGACGTCGCGCGGATCGACCGGCAGCGCGATGGACGCGGTGAACAGCTGCAGCTTGGTGCCGAAGTAGTGGTGCACGAGCGCCGGGTCCACCCCTGCACGGGCCGCTACCGCACGCACCGTCGTCTTGTCGAAACCGTTGGCGGCAAACAGTTCCCGGGCGCTCGCGAGGATGTCGCCGCGCGCACCCGAGTTCCCGGGACGGCGGCCGGGGCGCCGCGTCCCGGCCTCGCTCGTCACGGGGTGCGACGGCGCAGCGTCGCCGCACCGAGCGTGAGGGCCGCGGCGGCGAACGCCGCGACGACGATCAGATCCCGCACCATGACGCCGGTGACCCCCGGGTTCACGGTGATCTCCTGCAGCGCCTCCACCGCGTAGCTCAACGGCAGTGCGTTGCTGATCCAGCGCAGCCAGTCGGGCAGATCGTCCCGGGCGACGAGCAACCCGCACAGCAGGAACTGCGGGATGACGATCACCGGCATGAACTGCACGGCCTGGAACTCGGTGCGGGCGAAGGCGCTGCACAGCAGCCCCAGGGAGACCCCGAGGACGGCGACGAGAACCGCGACGACCAGCACCCACAGCACCGATCCGGCGCTGGTGACGTCGAGCAGCCAGAAGGCCACCACGCATGCGAGACCGGCCTGGACGGCCGCCGCGAGCGAGAAGGCGCTGCCGTAACCGGCGAGCAGGTCGAGTTTCGTCAGCGGTGTCGTGAGTAGCCGTTCGAGGGTGCCCGAACTGCGCTCGCGTTGCATCGCGATGGAGGTGACCAGGAACATCACGACGAACGGGAGGATCCCGAGCATCGTGACGGCGATCCGGTCGAACAGCGAGACTCCGCCCGGGCCGGTGGGCGCGTTCTGGTACATGAAGTACAGCAGCGTCATCAGCAGGCTCGGGACGAGCACGATCATCGCGACGGTGCGATGGTCGGCCCGCAGCTGACGCAGGATGCGGGTGGTCGTGGTGGCATAGATGACGGCGCTCACGGTCGTGCTCCCGTCCGGTTCCGGATGAGTCGGAGAAAAGCGTTCTCGAGGCCCGTCTCCCCCGTCTGTTCGCGCAGTTCGACCGGCGTCAGTCGGGCCACCAGTCGGCCTTCGCGCAGGAGGACGAGCTCGTCGCAGTGGCCGGCCTCGTCCATGACGTGGCTCGACACGAGCAGGGTGGTGCCGCGGTCGGCGAGCGCGCGGAAGTGCTCCCACAGTTCGGCGCGCAGCAGTGGATCGAGTCCGACGGTGGGTTCGTCGAGCACGAGCAGTTCGGGATCGCCCACCAGCGCACACGCGAGCGACACCCGGCCCATTTGACCGCCGGAGAGGGCCGCCGTCCGGTTGCCGGCGTGGTCGGTGAGCCCGACCGCCGCGAGGGTGTCGGCGACCGCGGCGCCCTTCCGCCCGTAGAGGGAGGCGAAATAGGAGACGTTCTCGGTGACGGTCAGGTCGGGGTAGACGCTCGGCGACTGGGTGACGTAACCGATCCGGCGGCGCAGTTCGGCGCTGCCCGCGCGCAGGCCCAGCACCGTGACCGTGCCGGATTCGACGATCTGGGTACCGACGATCGTGCGCATCAGGGTGGTCTTCCCGCAGCCCGAGGGGCCGAGCAGTCCGGTGATCGCCCCGCGCGGGACGCGCACGCTCACGTCCTCGAGAGCTCGATGGGTGCCACGCCGAACGTGCAGATCGCGGATGTCGACAGCGTCGGAGATGTGGTCGATGGCCATGATCCACTCAATTCATCGAGCGTTGAAATCATCCTCGGATGAATTGTGCGCCTCACGTCTCGATCCGGTCAACCCCCGCGAGCGTCGCCAGTGGCCGACGGGAGCTCCGACGTACCATGAGTCCCATGAAGCACACGCGTCTCGCCCTGGCCGTCACCGCAACAGCACTGGTCCTGGCGGGATGCTCCGCCGGTGCCGACGAGCCCGCACCCTCCCCCGCCGTCTCGGTCGACACGCCGACGTCCTCGGCTCCCGAGACCACCACCTCCGACGAGGTCCCGCGCGACGCGCGCGAGAAGGTCTCCCCGGCCGGAGAGGGCGCAAAACTCACGGTCGTCGACATCCGTACCGGACGTCACGAGGGCTTCGACCGCGTGGTCTACGAACTCGGCGGCGAGGGCACACCGGGGTGGCGGGTCGGCTACGTCGACGAGGCACTCCAGCAGGGCAGCGGCAACGAGGTCCCCGTCGCCGGCGACGCCGTGCTGCAGGTGCTCATCGACGGCTCGGCCTATCCGTTCGACAGCGGTGTCGAGCAGTACGCCGGCCCGGATCCCGTGCTCGCCGATGCCGGCGGATCCGTGGTGGAGGTCAGCGGGTCCGGCGTCTTCGAAGGTGTCACCCAGTCGTTCATCGGCGTCGCCGCGCACGGCACGCCGTTCTCGGTGTACTCCCTCACCGGACCGACCCGCGTGGTGATCGACGTGGCCCGCTGACGCCTCGTTCTGTCGTGGTGCGAGTCTAGGCTTGACCTCGAGCGCACTCGAGGTCCTAGCCTCGGCTGCGACCCGAGGAGGCCGACACCATGAGCATGGAAGTCACCGCGTGGAACGCGATGTACAACGCGATGCACGCCGAGAGCGACCGCAGGCCGTTCTCCCGAGCGAGCCTACGGCGGATCGCCGAGTTCGCCCGGCCGCACCGCCGTAACATCACCTTCTATCTCGTCCTGAGCGTGACCATCGCGGCGCTCGGCGTCGCGACACCGGTACTCGCGGGCCGGGTGATCGACGCGATCGTCGACGGCGCTGCGGTCTCGGTCGTGGTGCTGCTCGCGGTGATCATCGCCGCGATCGCACTGATCGAGGCCGGCCTCGGGATCGCGAACCGCTGGTTGTCGGCGAGCATCGGCGAGGATCTCATCCTCGATCTGCGCACCACGGTCTTCGACCACGTGCAGCGCATGCCGGTCGCCTTCTTCACGAGAACCCGTACGGGCGCGCTCGTCTCGCGCCTGAACAACGACGTCATCGGTGCGCAGCGTGCCTTCAGCGACACCCTGTCCGGCGTGGTCGGCAACATCGTCACCCTCGCGATCACCCTGGTGGTGATGATCGGGATATCCTGGCAGATCACCCTTCTCGCACTGCTGCTGCTCCCGATCTTCGTGATTCCCGCCCGGCACATGGGCGCCCGGCTCGCGCAGCTCAGCCGGGAGGCCGCCAACCACAACTCGGTGATGAACACGCAGATGACCGAACGGTTCTCGGCTCCGGGCGCCACCCTGGTCAAGCTGTTCGGCCGTCCGGCACAGGAGTCGAGGGAGTTCGCCGTCCGGGCGAAGCGGGTCCGCGACATCGGCGTGCGCACCGCGATGCTGCAGAGCGTGTTCGTCACCGCCCTGACACTCGTGTCCGCACTCGCGCTCGCACTCGTCTACGGCCTCGGCGGTTTCTATGCCCTGCGCGACCAGCTCGATCCCGGTTCGGTGGTCGCGATGGCGATGCTCCTCACGCGCCTGTACTCGCCGCTGACGGCGCTGGCCAGTGCCCGCATGGACGTCATGAGTGCGATGGTGAGCTTCGAGCGGGTCTTCGAGATCCTCGATCTGAAGCCGCTGATCGAGCAGTCGCCCGACGCCCGGCCGGTGCCCGACGGTCCGGTCTCGGTGGAACTCCGGGATGTCACCTTCGCGTATCCGTCCGCCGACAAGGTCTCGCTCGCCTCCCTCGAGGAGGTCGCGGTGCTCGATTCGCGGGGCGGCGAAGAGGTGCTGCGCGACGTGTCGTTCCGCGTGGAACCGGGCCGGATGGTCGCACTGGTCGGATCGTCCGGCGCGGGCAAATCGACCATCGCACAACTGATCCCGCGATTGTACGATGTCGATTCCGGCGCCGTGCTGCTCGGCGGAGCGGACGTCCGCGAACTGACCGCCGACTCGATCCGCGCGACAGTCGGGCTGGTCACCCAGGACGGTCACCTGTTCCACGACACGGTCCGCAACAACCTGCTGCTCGCCCGCCCCGAAGCCGGCGAGGACGAACTGTGGGACGCCCTACGTCGCGCACGCCTCGAGCCCCTGATCGCGTCGTTGCCGAACGGACTCGACACGGTCGTCGGCGAACGCGGCTACCGGCTCTCGGGTGGTGAGCGTCAGCGGCTGACGATCGCGCGACTGCTGCTCGCCCATCCGCGGGTGGTGATCCTGGACGAGGCCACCGCCCATCTCGATTCGACCTCGGAGGCCGCTGTGCAGGAGGCGTTGACCGAGGCGCTCGAGGGTCGCACGTCGGTGGTCATCGCGCACCGCCTGTCGACCATCCGCGCCGCCGACGACATCCTGGTCGTCGAGGCCGGGCGCATCGTCGAACGCGGCAACCACGACGATCTCCTGGCGGCGGGCGGCCGCTACGCGGAGCTGTACCGCACGCAGTTCGCCGATTCGGGACCGAAGGTATCGGTGGGAGCCCCCATACTCGACGCATGAGCGCCGGGACGTCGACGGTGCCACCGCCGACGTCCCGGCCGAGTGGATCGGCCGGCGGTCTCAGTCGCGGTATCCGCCGCGACCACCACGATCGTTGCGGTCGCTGCGGTGCGTGAAGTCGCCGGAGCGGCCGCCACGGCTGTCGCCGTACTCGCGCTTGCCGCCACGATCGCGCTTGCCGTGATCGCGACGGTCTCCCCCGCGTCGATCGTCGCCGCGACGGTCGTCGCGTCCGCGATACGAGCTGGGACGTCCGGACGGTGCGCCGGAGTCGGGCTGCAGCTGGATGAGCACGCCCGAGATTCGGGTGGAGCGCAGCGCGTCGAGGGTCTGCGGCGACAGATCCTTCGGCAGCTCGACGAGGCTGTGATCGGCACGGATGCTGATGTGCCCGAAATCGCCGCGGCGCAGTCCGCCCTCGTTGGCGATGGCACCGACGATCGCACCGGGCTGCACGCGGTGACGCTTGCCTACGGCGATGCGGTAGGTGGTCATCTCCTGGCCGTCGCGACCGACCTTCGGCCCGTCGTCGAAGCGACGCGGCGGACGCTCGCGCGGTTCGCGCTCGCGGCGCGGCGGTGCGACCGGCTCGGGTTCGGCCTCCATGAGGAACGACTCGCCGTCGCGAGACAGCACCGCCAGCGCGGCCGCGATGTCGGCGAGCGGCACGTCGTGCTCACGCTCGTAGTCCTCGATGAAGGTGCGGAACAGCTGCAGGTGATCGGAGGCGAGCGCCTCGGTGATCGAGTCGTTGAACTTCGATACGCGCTGGGCGTTGACGTCCTCGACGGTGGGCAGCTGCATCTCGGCGAGCGGCTGGCGGGTGGCCCGCTCGATCGCCTTGAGCAGGTGACGCTCGCGCGGAGCGACGAACAGCAGCGCGTCGCCGGTGCGGCCGGCGCGGCCTGTGCGGCCGATGCGGTGCACGTACGACTCGGTGTCGTGAGGGATGTCGTAGTTGACGACGTGGCTGATGCGCTCGACGTCGAGACCACGCGCGGCGACGTCGGTGGCGACGAGGATGTCGAGCGTGCCGTTCTTGAGCTGGTTGATCGTGCGCTCGCGCTGGGCCTGCACGATGTCGCCGTTGATGGCGGCGGCGGAGAAACCGCGGGCGCGCAGGCGCTCGGCCAGGTCCTCGGTGGCCTGCTTCGTGCGCACGAAGATGATCATGGCCTCGAAGGTCTCGACCTCGAGGATTCGGGTCAGCGCGTCGAGCTTGCGCTGATGGGAGACGAGAACCCAGCGCTGGGAGATGTTCGCCGACGTCGTCGTCTTCGACTTGACGGTGATCTCCTGCGGATCCTTCAGGTACTGCTTCGACAGCCGGCGGATCGCGCCCGGCATGGTCGCGGAGAACAGCGCGACCTGCTTGGTGTCGGGGGTGTCGGCGAGGATGCGCTCGACGTCCTCCTGGAAGCCCATGGTGAGCATCTCGTCGGCCTCGTCGAGGACGAGGAACTCGAGTTCGGAGATGTCGAGGGTGCCCTTGGCGAGGTGATCGATCACACGTCCGGGGGTGCCGACGATGACCTGGGCGCCGCGGCGGAGGCCGGACAGCTGTACACCGTATGCCTGACCGCCGTAGATGGGCAGGACGGACAGGCCCGGGATATGGACGGAATACTTACCGAAAGCCTCCGCGACCTGCAGCGCGAGCTCGCGGGTGGGCGCCAGCACCAGCGCCTGGGGCCGCTTCACGGAGGTGTCGATACGCGAGAGGATCGGCACCGCGAAGGCGGCGGTCTTGCCGGTGCCGGTCTGAGCGAGACCGACGACGTCCCGTCCCTCCAGCAGCGGTGGGATGGTCGCCGCCTGGATCGGCGACGGGGACTCGTAACCCACATCCGAAAGAGCTTGCAGCACACGTGCATCGATGTCGAGATCGGCAAACGTGAGAGCTGCGGTCTCCTGGTCGGGGGCGTCTTGAATATCACTCATTTGACCAGCAGTTTATCGGATGAACTCACCTCTTCGCGCCCGGACCCGGCCGCGACCTGGGCTCGAGCGCGCGAACAATGACCCACCCCACCCCGTCGCCGGCACCCGGGGCGCGTCACACTGGGCAGGTTCACCGTCCTCGACCGAAGGATTCCACAGTGACGGCTTCCCCCTCCGCGCACGCATCCGCGACACCCCCGTCCGTCGCCGATTCGGGTATTCCGACGCACTGGTACAACATCGTCGGCGACCTCGCGGTGGCCCCGCCGCCGCACCTGCACCCCGGCACCCGCGAACCGATCACCGCCGACGATCTCGCACCTCTGTTCGCCTCGGGACTGATCGAGCAGGAACTGTCGACCGAGACCGACATCGAGATCCCGGAAGCCGTGCGCGAGGTCTACGCCGGTTACCGCTCCACGCCCCTTTTCCGCGCCCGCTCGTTCGAGAAGGCACTCGGCACCCCGGCCCGCATCTACGTCAAGTACGAGGGCGTGAGCCCGGTGGGCAGCCACAAGGTGAACTCGGCGGTCGCACAGGCCTACTACAACTCGCTCGACGGCGTCACCCGGCTCACGACGGAGACCGGTGCCGGACAGTGGGGTTCGGCCCTGTCGTTCGCGTGCGCGAAGTTCGGTATCGATCTCGAGGTGTGGCAGGTCCGCGCCTCCTACGACTCGAAGCCCTACCGCCGCTTCCTCATCGAGACCTACGGCGGCACAGTACATCCCAGCCCGTCCGACCTGACGGAGGCCGGTCGCGCCGTCCTTGCCGAGCACCCGGACACACCCGGCTCGCTCGGCATCGCGGTCTCGGAGGCCGTGGAGGTCGCAGTGAAGGACGCCGCCGCCCGCTACACCCTCGGCAGCGTGCTCAACCACGTGGTGCTGCACCAGACCGTCATCGGCCTCGAGGCCGTGGAGCAACTGCGGGCCGCGGGTGAGGACCAGGCCGACGTCGTCTTCGGTTGCGCGGGCGGCGGTTCGAACCTCGCCGGCCTGTCGTTCCCGTTCCTGCGCGAGGTCATCCACGAGCGGGCGACCACGCGTGTCGTCGCCGTCGAGCCCGCGGCGTGCCCGTCGATCACCCGCGGCGAGTACCGCTACGACCACGGTGACATCGCGGGTCTGACCCCGCTGCTGAAGATGCACACCCTCGGCCAGGACTTCATCCCGGATCCGATCCACGCCGGCGGGCTGCGATATCACGGCATGGCGCCGTTGCTCAGCCACACCGTCGAGCTCGGCTACGTGCAGGGACAGTCCGTGGCACAGACCGATGCCTTCTCCGCGGCGGTGCTCTTCGCCCGGAACGAGGGCATCGTGCCGGCGCCGGAGTCGTCGCACGCGATCGCCGCGGCCGCGGAGTACGCGCGGGGCCTCACCGAACCCGAGGTCATCGTGATCGGCCTGTCCGGCCACGGCCAGCTCGATCTGCCCGCCTACCACTCGTACCTGTCGGGCGAGCTCGACCGAGATCCCCTCGGTCCGTCCGGGCGGTGAGTGCTCGCCCGCCCGGGCGGACCGTCCCATACTGGAGGTGTGGGGTACGCCACACGCGAGGAGGCAGGCCGGCGACTCGCCCGGTCGGCCGGGCACCTGCGCGACGCCGACCCGGTGGTCCTCGCACTACCTCGCGGCGGCATTCCCGTCGCCCGTGAACTCGCCGCAGCCCTCGATGCGCCCCTGGACGTCCTCGTGGTGCGCAAACTGGGCGTGCCCTGGCATCCCGAACTCGCGATGGGCGCGATCGCCGAAGGACCGGGTCCCGGAACCGCCGGGGAATCGACCACGCAGGACGCCGTCTTCCGGGTCCTCAACGACGACGTGATCCGGCGCGGGCGGATCGCCCCCGAATCCGTGGCGGCCGTCGAGCGACGCGAGCTGGCCGAACTGGCTCGACGTGCCGATTGCCTGCGTGCCGGTCGCACCCGGGTGCCGCTGGAGGGCCGCACGGCGATCGTCGTCGACGACGGCATCGCCACAGGTGCGACGGCCGCGGTGGCATGCCTCGCCGCGCGCGCCTCCGGAGCGACCCGGGTCGTCCTCGCGGTGCCGGTGGCCTCCCCCGACGCACTGCGCCGGGCCGGCCGGACGGCCGACGAGGTGATCTGCCCGTGGACGCCGGTGGACACCGACAGCGTCGGCGCCGCCTACGACGACTTCCATCAGCTCGGCGACGACGAAGCGATTCTCCTTGTCCGAAATACTGGTACTTCCGGTACCGGGAAATCCGACGAGACGATCCGATAGTGGCAATCTTCGTTACCGGCGGGTAGCATTGTTACCTGGATCACTGCCTATCGGACTGTAAAAAGGGGGCAAAGCGGTCCGAGGGTAATGCATTTCCCAACGACGTGTGATGCAATGCACACCGACAGCACCTAACGATGGAGGGGTCACAGTGAGTGAGATTGCCGTACCACAGTCGTTCTCGATTCCCGAGAACACGTCGATGGCCGACAGCGTCTTCCGGCACGAGAAGGAGTCGCCGGAGTTCGTGCCGTTCGAGCGACTGGTCGACGGCAAGTGGGTTCCCGTCACCGCCCGCCAGTTCGCATCCGAGGTGCGCGCCGTGGCGAAGGGCCTGATCGCGTCGGGTATCGAGCTCGGCGACCGCGTCGCGGTCCTGTCGGCGACGCGCTACGAATGGGTCCTGCTCGACTACGCCATCTGGGCCGCGGGCGGTGCCACCGTGGCGATCTACGAGACGTCGTCGGCCGACCAGGCCCAGTGGATCCTCGAGGACTCCGGGACCAAGCTGCTCATCGTCGAGAACTCCGGTCACGTCGACACCGTCCGCGAGGTCGCCGAGAACGCCCCGACCGTGCGCGAGGTCCTGCAGATCGAGCCGGCGCCGGGCGGCAAGAGCGCGGTCGACGAGCTCATCGCACGCGGCGCAGCGGTCACCGACGAGCAGGTCGAGGAACGGCGCAACTCGGTCACGGCCGAATCCGCGGCGACCCTCATCTACACCTCCGGCACCACGGGCCGGCCGAAAGGCGTCCAGCTCAAGCACCGCCACTTCGCCTCGGAGTCCGCGGCCTGCGGCCTGGCCCTGCCCGACTCGATGCACGAGGGCCAGCGCACCCTGCTGTTCATTCCGATGGCACACGTCTTCGCGCGCCTGATCTCGTTCGCGGCATTCGACAGCAAGGTCACCGTCGGTCATACCTCCGACCTGACGACGCTGCTCGACCAGTTCGCGGTCTTCAAGCCGAATTTCATCCTCTCGGTGCCCCGCGTGTTCGAGAAGGTCTACAACTCGGCGAAGCAGAAGGCCTACGACGGCGGCAAGGGCAAGATCTTCGAGAAGGCCTCGGAGGTCGCGATCGAGTACAGCAAGGCCCTCGAGAACGGCGGCCCCGGCCTCGGCCTGAAGATCCAGCACTTCGTCTTCGACAAGCTGGTCTACGGCAAGCTCAAGGCCGCGCTCGGCGGCAACGTCACCCGGGCCGTCTCGGGCGGCGCCGCACTCGGCGCACGTCTCGGCCACTTCTTCCGCGGTGTCGGCGTCACCATCTACGAGGGTTACGGCCTGACGGAGACCACCGGCGGCATCATCATGAACACCCCGGCCGCCCAGAAGGTCGGCACCGTCGGCACGCCGTTCAACGGCTGCGCCGCGAAGATCGCCGAGGACGGCGAGCTCCTCCTCAGGGGCCCCCAGGTGTTCGACGGCTACTGGCAGAACGACAAGGCCACCGACGAAGCCATCCGCGACGGCTGGTTCCACACCGGCGACATCGGTGCGATCGACGAAGACGGCTTCATCTCGATCACCGGCCGCAAGAAGGAACTCATCGTCACCGCGGGCGGCAAGAACGTCGCCCCGGCCGTCCTCGAGGATTCGCTGCGCGCCCACCCGCTGATCAGCCAGGTCATCGTGGTCGGTGATTCCAAGCCATTCGTCGGCGCGCTGATCACCCTCGATCCGGAGGCGCTGCCGGGCTGGCTCGAGCGACACGGTCTGCCGGCGGAAACCACGGTCGCCGATCTGATCAAGAACCCCGACCTGATCGCCGAGATCGACGAGGCGGTTGCCGAGACCAACAAGAAGGTCTCGAAGGCCGAGGCGATCCGCAAGTACCGCCTCCTCGAGACCGATTTCAGCGTCGAGAGCGGCGAGCTGACCCCGACGCTCAAGCTCAAGAGGAACATCATCCACGACAAGCACGGCGCCGAGATCGCAGCGATCTACAACTGAAGTTCCACACCGTCGACCGGGCCCCTCGTCACCGCGAGGGGCCCGGTCGTTTCTCGGGGAATCTGGGAATCCGGTCGGCCACGTCGCCCACGAACGCGGCAATATCCGAAGTCACCCTGCGATGTACGGGTTCGTGCAACAGGTCGTGCCCGGCATCGGAATACTCGCACCACTGTGCCCCGGGCAGCGACGACGCCCACTCGCGTACCGGGTCGATGGGGGCCAGCCGGTCGTCGACGCCGTGGACCAGCAGAACCGGCAGGTTGCTCGCGCCGAGCGCTTCGGCCGTCTCCGGCAGGGCCGCGGTGCGCGGCGTACCGCACAGCACGACGCCCGCGAGGCGGCTACCACCGGAGGGATCGGCATCCAGCGCCGTCAGGACCGTCGCCGCCCCCAGCGAATGGCCCATCACCACCAGCGGCAGACCGGACTCGGCGGCGAGGCCGGTGAGCACGCCGAAGTCCTCGGCGTGGAACTCGACGTTGCCCGGTGAGCCGGGTTCTCCTTCGGAGAGCCCGTGTCCGGCGAGGTCGAGTCCCCACCACGCGATGCCGTGGGCGGCGAGGCCGGAGGCGAAACGGTGGTAGTGCCCGGTGTGCTGCCCGAAACCGTGCGCGAACACCACACCGGCTCTCGCGTCGTCGACGGTCCGGCACCGCCAGTGGACCCGGCCGACCGACCCGGGGAAGAACGTCAACGGCATGGCCTCATTGTGGCCGGAGCCGGAAGGTCACCAGCAGCCGCCCTCACCGCGATAGGTGGGAACCTCGGTGCGTCCGTTCTCGTCGACGAGGTACACCCGGTCGAACCTCTCGCACAGTTCGCCGGCCTTCGCGTGGCGGAACCACACCCGTCCCCCGACGGGGATCGACGCCGCAGCGCGACCGTGCACCGGGGTCTGCACCTCGCCGGCACCTTCCGTCCCCAGCAACTTCAATCCCGCAGGACGGACCGGGCGCGGCACCCGCGAGGCGCCGGTCGGGCCGGACGCGATGTACCCGCCGCCGAACAACGTCGTGACCGACGGTGACGGTTTGCGTACGGCAGGCAGCGCGAAGAACATCGACGGGTTCGGGGTGAACGCCCGGTAGCCGTCGAACAGGGTGGGCACGTACAGCCCCGATCCCGCGGTGGCCTCGGTGACGACACGATCGGCGGTGGTCACCTCGAGCGAGCCGGTTCCGCCACCGTTGACCAGTTCGAGGTCACCCACGACCGCACGCACGGCCTCCACCACGGCGCGGCGGCGCGAGGAGAGATCCCGCGCCGACAGTCCCTTGACGAGTCGTACCGGCAGCGACGAGTCGGGCAGGCCCGCGATCTGGGCCTCGTAGAACATCACTCCGACGACGTCGAATCCGGCGGCGTCGGCGCGACGGGCCAGGCCGGAGGCTGCCTCCGGGTCGCGCAGCGGAGAACGGCGCACACCGAGATGGAGCGGACCCACCCGCAACGACGCATCGATGTCCAGGCAGACCTTCGTCCGGAAAGTGTTCTTCCCCAAAGCCGTACGGATGATGTCGAGGTGCTCGGCCGAATCGACCATGAGCGTGATCGCCTGCACCGCGTCCGGCGACACCGCGAGCTTCCCGAGCGCCGCCCGGTCGACCGTGGGGTAGCCCATCAGGATGTCGCGCGCTCCGTGCTCGACGAGCCACAGCGCCTCCCGTAGCGAGTACGCCATGATGCCGCGAAAACCGCCGCGGGTGGTCAGTTCCGGGCCGAGGACCTCGGCGAGGACGGCACGACAGCGCACCGATTTGCTCGCGACCCGCACGGGCACACCGTTCGCGCGGCGGATCAGGTCGTCGGCGTTGCGCCGCAGGGTGGGCAGATCGACGGCGGCGAACGGCGGGTCGAGGTCGGCCGTCGCCGCGTGCACCCGGTCGAGGGCGGCGTCGTGAACGGAAGCAGCACGGAGCACGGGCGATCCCTTCGAAAAGGTCGGGTCGGGTCAGGAACGTTCTACGGCACGGGTCGCGATGATGTCGGCGACGACTCCCAGTTCGGCCGTGGCCGCCTCGCCGTCGCGATCGACGAGCCACCGGAGCACGACGCCGTCGAGCACGGACAACGACAGTCGTGCGAGCGTCGAAGTGGGCAGCGACCATTCGACGCCGCATCGCTCGGCGCAGGTGTCGAGGAACAACTGGGCCTGCTTGTCCATCAGGCGGTACTGCTCCACGGCGATGTCGCCGCCGGCGGGACTGCCATCGGTGCGCTGCCGGAGCGAGTAGGCGGTGATCTCGTAGGTGAGGGTCTGCAGCCCCGGCGTGGACTCGATCGTCGACCACATGGAGCGAAGGCCGGTGTGGAGCATCGAGCAGAGACAGTCGACGCCGCCGGTCTGCTGCGCGTCCTCGGGCACATCGAAGGCCGCGTGCATGGCTCCGGCGAGTTCGCCGACGACGGCGTTCGCCATGGCGACGACGAGGGCTTCCTTGCTGTCGAAACAGTAGTGGACAACGCCCAGTGACACTCCGGCCTTCTCGGCGACGGCGCGGACCGTGACGGCTCCGACTCCCCCGCCCTCCGCCAGTTCCAGTGCTGCTGCCACGAGTTGGGCGCGGCGCTCGTCAGCAGGCAACCGATTCGGCATGACCCTGATGGTAGAGGTCGGGAAAGGTTCACGAGCAGGTGTTGACTTGGACGCTTGTCCAGGTCGAAGATGAGGCATGGCCACCTGGCACAATTGGGCTCGCACCGAGAGTGCGGCACCTCGCCGTTTCGAGACCCCCGGCAGCACCGACGACCTCGCGCGCGTCGTCGTCCGCGCCTCCGAGCAGGGCGAACATGTCAAGGCCGTGGGCGCCGGGCACTCGTTCACCGGCGCGGCCGTCACCGACGGCACGCTCATCTCGCTCGACCGGATGTCCGGTCTCGTCGCGGTGGAACCGTCGGCCACCGGCGCGCGCGTCACCGTGCGGGCGGGGACGCGACTGCGCGGCCTGGGCGACCTGCTGTGGGCACAGGGCCTCGCCGTACCGAATCTCGGCGACATCGACGTGCAGTCCGTCGCCGGCGCGATCTCGACCGGCACCCACGGCACCGGCGCGACCTTCCGCGGACTGGCAGCAGCCGTGTGCAGCGCGACGATCGTGCTCGCCGACGGCCGGATCGTCGACTGCTCCCCCGAGCACGAGCCCGACCTGTTCGAGGCCGCCCGGCTCGGCCTCGGCGCCCTCGGCGTGCTCGCGACCGTGACGCTCGATTGTGTCCCCGCATTCCGCCTGCGCGCAGAGGAAGCCCCCTCGTCGCTCCGCACCACACTCGATGTCCTCGACGAACTGCGAAGCGGTGTCGACCATTTCGAGTTCTACTGGTTCCCACACACGGACGGCGTGCTCATCAAACGCAACACCCGCCTCCCCGGTGAGGCACCGGTGCAGCCGGTCGGGCGGGTGCGCACCCTCCTCGACGACGAACTGCTCTCCAACGGCGCCTTCGCACTCCTCCAGCAGGTCGGGACGCGGGTTCCCGCCACCATCCCGGCGCTGAACCGGGTCGCGTCCCGGGCGTTGTCCCCGCGCACCTTCGTCGACCGCAGTTACCGGGTGTTCGCCTCCACCCGCCGGGTGCGGTTCCGGGAGATGGAGTACGCGCTCCCCGCCGAGCACCTTCCAGCGGTTCTTCGCGAGATCGATGCGTGGCTGCAGCGCACGGACGTTCGTGTCGGTTTTCCGGTGGAGGTGCGGTTCGCGCAGGGCGACGATGTCTGGTTGTCCACGGCGCAGGGCCGCGATACCGCCTATGTGGCCGTGCACCAGTACCATCGGCGCGACCACACGCCCTACTTCGACGGTGTCGAGCCGATCCTGCGCGCCGCGCAGGGACGCCCGCACTGGGGCAAGCTCCATTCCCTGACCGCGGACGCTCTACGCGAGCTCTACCCTCGGTTCGACGACTTCCTCGCCGTGCGCGACCGCGTGGATCCGCACCGCACCTTCACGAACCCGTATCTGCGCCGCGTCCTGGGCGAATGACGCCCGAGCCGACTCACCCGGACGGACTCAGAGGAAGGCGGCGTCCCACGAATTGCGCCGGAGCACATCCCGTTCGGCATCGGTCAGACCGAGCTGATCCTTCAGCCCTGCGAGGTTGTCGTCGACGTAACCACCGAAATAGGCGGGATCGTCCGAGTGCACGCTCACCGACAGGCCCGCCTCGAGCATGCGGCGCAGCGGATGGTCGGCGAGCGTATCCACCACGCGTAGGCGGACATTCGAGAACGGGCAGACGGTGAGGGGAATGCTCTCGTCGACCAGGCGCGCGACGAGTTCGGGATCCTCGAGCGAGCGGATGCCGTGGTCGATGCGCTCGGCGCCGAGCAGATCGAGCGCCTGCCGAACATATTCCGGAGGTCCCTCCTCCCCCGCGTGCGCGGTGATGTGCAGCCCTTCGGCCCGCGCCGCGCGAAGACGTCCTCGAACAGTGACGGCGGGTGACCGACCTCCGCCGAGTCCAGGCCGAGAGCGATGATCGGCGCACCGAGGCGCAGCAGTTCGCCGAACACCTCATGCGCTTCGGGCACGGGGCGATCGCGCACGATCGACGCGATCATCGCCGCATCGACCCCGAACTCCCGGTGTGCCCCGGCGACCGCGTCGGAGAGCCCGGCTACGACCTCTGGCAGCGGGACACCGCGCGAGGTGTGGGCCTGCGGATCGAAGAAGAACTCCGCGTGGGTGACACCCGCCCGCGCCGCACGAGCGAAATAGGCGCGGGCGAGGTCGGCGAAGTCCTGCGCGGTGCGCAGGACCTCCATGTTCGCGTAGTACAGGTCGAGGAACGACTGCAGATCGGTGAACTCGTAGCGGCTGCGCAGATCGTCGAGATCGCGATAGGGCAACTCGATGCGGTTCCGCTCGGCGAGGGCGAGGATCAGCTCGGGTTCGAGCGTGCCCTCGATGTGTACGTGCAGTTCTGCGAATCCGTCGGTCACCTGATCCTCGTCATCTCTCGTTCGGTCTTTCAGCGACCCTTCCACACCGGAGCTCAGCGACCCTTCCACACCGGAGCTCAGCGACCCTTCCACACAGGGGGTCGCTTCTCGGCGAATGCGGTGGCGCCTTCACGCGCGTCCTCCGAGGTGAACACGGGCGCCATGATCTCCATCTGCTTCGCGAATGCTTCGTCGCTCGACCAGTCGGCCGAGCGGACGATGATCTCCTTGGTCGCCGCCACGGCGAGCGGTCCGTTCGCTGTGATGCGCTCGGCCAGTTCGAATGCACCCTCGAGCGCCCCACCGGGTTCGGTGAGACGATTGACGAAACCGTATCCGTAGCCTTCCTCGGCGGTGAACGCGTCCCCGGTGAGGGCGAGTTCGAGGGCCTTCTGGTAAGGGATGCGCGACGGCAGGCGCAGCAGGCCACCGCCCCCGGCGACGAGGCCGCGCTTGACCTCCGGGATGCCGAACTTCGCGTCCTTCGCGGCGACGACGAGGTCGGTGGCCAGGACGAGTTCGGTTCCGCCGGCGAGGGCGAATCCTTCGACGGCGGAGATGAGCGGCTTGCGCGGCGGCGCCTCCGTGAAGCCGAGACCCTTACCGGGCACGACCACGTTCTCGCCTGCGACGAACGCCTTGAGGTCCATGCCCGCGCAGAAGTTGCCGCCGGCGCCGGTAAGCACACCGACCGACAGGGAGTCGTCGCTGTCGAGCTGGTCGACCGCCTCGGCGAGCGCGTGGCTCACGGCGGCGTTGACGGCGTTGCGCGCCTCGGGCCGGTTGATGGTGATGACGAGAACGCGATCGCGTCGTTCGAGCAGGACTACGTCGGACATGGACACACCTCTCCACTACGAAAAATGCCGGTTCATCGGGTTACAGGCTGTATACCGGACGGGAACCTGTTGCAGGGTTCACGACACCCGGACGGCGATCGGATCGACGAAGCCCTCGTCGTCGATGCGCACCTGATCGCCCGTGCGGAACCAGCCGTCCTCCGTGAACGTCTCGTCCGTGGCGCACGGATCGCGCCAATAGCGGCGGGCCACGCTCGGTCCGCGACAGAGCAGTTCGCCGACACCGTGTTCGGCATCGGGCCCGAGCAGCGCGATCTCGATCCCTCCGAACGGCACTCCGACACTGCGGGGATGGCGGGAGCGGTGTTCCGAAGGCAGCAGCAGACCGATCCCTCCCGTCTCGGCGACTCCCCAGCCCCGCACACACCGCGAGGTGGGGAAAGCTGCGCGGAGGTGCCGCCACGGTGCGCGGATCACGCGGGATCCCGAGACCACGACGGTCCCCCCGGAGGCGAGGGTGGGCAGCAACTGGACGCTGCATCCGACCGCCGTGGACAGCGGCGCCGTCAGCACGGTCCGTACGCCGTCGCCGACGAGATCCATTGCGTGGGCGACGGCCTCGATCGTCGACAGCACGTTGGTGTTCGTCAGTTCGACGCCGCGCAGTCCACCACCGGCGACGCGCACGTAGTAGAGCACCGCGAGCTCGTCCGGTGACGCACCTCCGTCGAGGAAGGCGACACCGTCGGGCAGATCGGAGTCCAGGGTGAGAACCGCACCGCTGTGGACCCCGATCTCCGCCGTTTCCTCGGGGCTGCAGCTCGGGTCGGGGAGCACCGGAACACCTCCGGCAAGGACCACGCCCAGGAACCCGATCAGCCAACGGACCCCGTTCGGCTGACAGACGACCACCCGGTCGGTGGGGCCGACCCCCTGATCGAGGAGACCACCGGCGACGCGGGCGGCGGCGGCCCACAGTTCGCGGTAGGTGAGTGCGCGGCCGCATCGGTCGACCACCGCGACGCGGTTCGCGAAACGCAACGCACTCCGATCGAGCAGCTCGGCGATGCACGGCTCCAGGCAGTCGTACTGGAGGATGCCGCTGTCGCGGCGAGTGACCCGATCGTCCCGGAGCCAACGACTCCCTGCCGGAATTTCCACTACGGCCACCGACATGCCACCTCCCACCCGGCGTGCGTGCCTGCACTATATGGCGTGGATCACAGCCATGTGAGGAAACGGCGGGTCACGGACAACCGGGGAAGGTGCCGCAGGGTGGTCGCTGGAACGTCCGTCAGGCGCTCGCTGCCGCCGAACGCTCCTCGGCGGCACGCTGTTCCTTCTGGCTCGCGGGACGGTCGAAGGCGAGCGCGGCCACGAGCCCGATGAGCAGGATGCCGGCGGGAAGCCACAACGATTCGGCCATCGCCGCGGCGAACGGTTCGTGCAGGGGCTCCGGCAGGACGGAGCCGGACGTCTCCATCTCCGGCGCCCCTCCTCCCCCGCCGACACCGTTGGCGCTCAACCGCGCCGCCATGATCGCACCGAGAGCGGCACTCCCCATCACCGCGCCCACCTGACGCGTCGTGTTGTACACACCGGAACCCGCCCCGGCCCGGCTCGGTGCGAGACCGTTCGTCGCGGTGGCCGAGAGCGGCGACCAGATGCCCGCGTTCGCCACCCCGATCAGGGCGATCGGCAGCAGCAA
Source organism: Rhodococcus sp. IEGM1339 (assembly GCF_050321925.1). Lineage (NCBI taxonomy): Bacteria > Bacillati > Actinomycetota > Actinomycetes > Mycobacteriales > Nocardiaceae > Rhodococcus > Rhodococcus sp. IEGM1339. The sequence continues at coordinate 184,004 of NZ_JBNQFT010000004.1, read as the reverse complement.
CTGCCAGATCTCCGCGTCGGGGGTCATCACCAGCGCGAGCCAACCCAGCCCGATCGTGAGCAGCGAGAAGCCGGTACCGGCGATCAGCCGCGGATGGACCCGGTCGACGAGCCTGCCCACGAGCGGCGCGAGCACACCACTGAAGACCGCCATCGGCACCATGAGCATCGCGGCGCCGGTCGGGCTCAGACCGCGCACCGACTGGGCGTAGAACATGATCGGCAGCATGACGCCGGTGATGGCGAAACCCATCGTCGCGATACCGATGTTCGCCAACCCGAAGTTGCGGTCCCGGAACAGCGACAGCGGTACGAGCGGTTCACCGCGGTTGCGCGACTGCTGGACGACGAACACGACGAGCAACACGATGCCCAGCCCGATCAGCACCCACACGCGGGCGGTCCACTCGAACGAGTTGCCCTCCTGGATCCCGAACACGAGGCAGAACAGGCCGGCGCCGCTGAGCAGCATGCCGAGCACGTCGAACCGGTGCGGGCTCGTGGGCAGCACCGGCACGTACCGCACTGCGAGCGCGAACCCGACGATCCCGACGGGCACGTTCACGAAGAAGATCCATTCCCAGCCCAGCCCGTCGACCAGGACACCGCCGGCCAGCGGCCCGACGAGCGTCGCGACCCCGGCCACGGCGCCCCACAGGCCCATCGCGGTCCCGCGCCGCTCACGCGGGAAGATCCGGGTCACCACGGCCATGGTCTGCGGCGACATGAGCGCCGCGCCGAATCCCTGGAACACGCGGGCGACGATGAGCATCTCGATCGTCGACGAGAAACCGCACCACAACGACGCGATCGTGAACAGCACCAGCCCGCAGAGGTAGACCCGGCGCTGACCGAAGCGGTCGCCGAGGCGGCCCGTCACGAGCAGCGGCACCGCGTAGGCGAGCAGATAGGCGCTCGTGACCCACACGACGGCGGCGATGTCGGCCCCGAAGGTCCGCATGATCGCCGGGTTGGCGACGGCGACGATCGTGCTGTCCACCAGGATCATGAAGAAGCCCAGGCACAGAGCGCCCAACGCCGCCCAGCGGGCACCGTCGGACATCTCCACCGCCACATCGGACCCGCGTTCGCGCGTGTCCACCCCGCTGTCGTCGCTCACCGGACCTCTCCCCTCGTCGGCGGTCTACGGTAGCGGGGTGGACCCGCACATCTCGAGCATCGCCGCCCTCGCGTGGTGTCGTGCACTGGGCCTACCCGACGGCGCACTCGTCGAACCCGGGTGCGTGACGCGTGTCGACGACTCGTTCCGCGACGTCCGACTGCTCGCCGTGGGGCGCGCCACCGCGATCGTCGGACCCGACGCCGCGGTCTCCCGCCTCGCGGCCGAACCCGACCCGGCCGAGATCGATGCCCCGAACGCCGAGCTCGTCGTCGCAGGCCACGCGGGTCGCACGGAGATCCTCGCCCTGTGCACCGACTGGATCGACGCGACACGCGTCGAGAACCCGCTCATCTCCGACGACCCCGAGGACCTCGCCGAACTGCTGCGGTGCTGCCCGCCCGACGACGTCACCGAGGCCGAACTGTCGCCGACCGGGCCGTCGCGCGTGTTCGTATTGCTCGACAACGATCACCGTCCCCTCGCCGGCGCGGCCTACAGCGAACTCGGGTCGTTGCTGGCCGATGTGCGGGTGCTGACGACACCGCCGGCGCGCCGGCTCGGGCTCGCCTCGACGGTCGCGACGCTGGCGACCCACGACGCGCTCGACGCCGGACTCGTCCCGCTGGCCCGCATGCGCCGCGACAACCGCGGTGCCCGGACGGTCGCGGCGGTGTCGGGATACGACATCTGGGGAACCCTCGTGACGGTTCGGGTTCCACCCGGGAAGTGACGAGTGTGCACGGAAGGATGCGTAGGTGACCGAGAACAAGTACGTCGAGCCGGGTGCGGAGTTCGCCCGCGACACCAACTACATCCGAACCCGCATCACCGCGGACGGGCGCGACGGCTATCCCGTCGAGTCGGGGCGGTACCGGCTCGTCGCCGCCCGGGCGTGCCCGTGGGCCAACCGCACCCTCATCGTGCGGCGGCTGCTCGGTCTCGAGGACGCTCTGTCGCTGGGACTGTGCGGCCCGACGCACGACGAGCGCAGCTGGACGTTCGATCTCGACCCGGGCGGGGTCGACCCCGTCCTCGGCATCCCGCGACTGCAGGACGCGTACTTCGCGCGATTCCCCGGATACGACCGCGGCATCACCGTCCCGGCCGTCGTCGACGTGCCCACCGGGCAGGTCGTGACGAACGACTATCCGCAGATCACCCTCGACTTCTCCACCGAGTGGACGCAGTTCCACCGCGAGGGCGCCCCGGATCTGTATCCCGAGGAGCTACGAGGCGAACTCGACGAGGTGGCCGAGCTCGTCTACCAGGACGTCAACAACGGCGTGTACCGGTGCGGTTTCGCCGGTTCGCAGGAGTCCTACGACAAGGCCTTCGACCGTCTCTTCGCCCGCCTCGACTGGCTCGAGGAACGCCTCGGGGCGCAGCGCTATCTCGTGGGCGAGACCATCACCGAGGCCGACGTGCGCCTGTTCACCACGCTCGTCCGGTTCGATCCCGTCTACCACGGGCACTTCAAGTGCAACCGGAACCGGCTGGCGGACTTCCCGGCGCTGTGGGCCTACGCGCGCGATCTGTTCCAGACACCCGGCTTCGGCGACACCATCGACTTCGTTCAGATCAAGCAGCACTACTACCTCGTGCACACCGACGTCAATCCCACGGGCATCGTGCCGAAGGGACCGGACCTGTCGAACTGGCTCGATCCGCACGGCCGTGAGGCCCTCGGCGGGCGGCCGTTCGGGGACGGCACACCGCCGCCCCCGCCGCGTCCGAGCGAGGTGGTCCCCGAAGGGCACGGCACGGTCGCCCGCTGATCCCCTGCGACGCTGACCCCCCTGCGACGGTTCCTACGGCCGGCGGGGCCGGTAGGTGCCGATCGTCCAGTACACACCGTGCGGGTCCCGGCAGGTGAACCCGTGCGATCCGTAGTCCTCGTCGCGGAGTTCGACGGTCACGGTCGCGCGGACCGCCGGGTCCTCCGCCTGCGCCGAGGCGAGCACCCTCTCGTACAGGGCATCGACGGTGACGTCGTCGGGAAGCACGAGATAGGCGGCGCCCCTGTCGGCGTGCTGGTCGAGCGGCGACCCGCGACCGGTCGAGCCGAGCATGACCCCTCCGCCGTGCGGCCAGAGCAGGGCTGCGTGGTCGACGCGATCCCCTTCCCCGTAGACCTCCGCTTCGGCGAACCCGAGGGTGTCCACGAGGAAACGGATCGCGCCCCGGGCGTCGGTGTAGGCGAAGCACGGCCACACCGTGTCGACGGTGGGTGTGAGGGTGGTCGACTGCTGCGTGGAATTCGTTGTGTTCGTCATGTCTCCGAGTGTCGGCCCGGAACCCCCCGGTCGTCTTGGACGAATGGGAACACCTCGTCCTCGAGCCACCGCGACGGCGGGACGCCCGCCAGATCGCGCCAGTCGCGGGCGAGATGCGCCTGGTCGTAGAAGCCGCACTCGGCGGCGACATCGGCGAGGCGGCGGCCGGGGTCGGCCCGCAGCATCCGTCGCGACCGGTCGAAGCGCGCCACCCGGGCCACGTCCTTCGGGGACAGTCCGAACTCGGCGGCGCACCGGTTCGCGAGGTGTCGCCTGCTCCATCCGAGTTCGTCCGCAACAGCGCGGACCGGGCGAGCCGGGTGCGTCACGAGCAGGTGCCAGGCGTGGACGAGGTGCCCGTCCGGACTCGTCGACCGTGCGGCGACCAGGCGGCGGGTGAGAATCCGGTCGAGGACGGCGAACCGCTCGTCCCACGATTCGACCGCGGAGATCCGGTCGAACAACTCCCGGCCGTCGGCGCCGATGACGTCCTCGAGATCGACGGCCCACGGCCCGAGCGCGGCGGCGGGCACACCCAGCAGGGCGCGCGCACCCGCGGGGGTGAGCGCGAGTTGGATCCCGTGCTGCCGGCCGTGGTGGACGATGGGCACCGGTTGCGTCGACAACCCTCCGGCGAGCGCGTCGAAACGTTCCGGGCACCGTCCGTCGCCCCGCGAGAGTTCGACGGGTTCGGAGATCGTGAGGATTACGGTGACCTCCGGAGAGGGCATACCCAGATGGGTCCCCGACGGGAAACCGTCGAGCCGATACCCCTCGTACGACCGTACGTAGGGTGTCAGCAGGGGTGTCGGACGCCGCCTGGCGCCGTCAGACTCACCGACTGCGGACCCGGTCATGGCACCAGCGTAGTGAGAGCAGTCCGGAAGACAAGAGCACCGGAGAACAGGGGCACGATGAGCAACAAGGCAGGCGTCGCAGAGGCCTTTATCGTCAAGATGCTGGACAACGGCGCGAGGCTGCAGGGCCCTGCGGTGGCCAAGTACGTCGATCTCATGCGGCGCTCGCACCCCGACGAGTCCCCGGCGCAGATCATCGAGCGGCTCGAGAAGCAGTTCCTGCTGACCGTCACCGGCAGCGGGTCCGCGGCGGGCGCGACCGCAGCCTTCCCCGGCATCGGGACACTCGCGGCCATCGGCGCGGTCGGCGCCGAGACGGCCTTCTTCTTCGAGGCGTCCGCGCTGCTCACCCTGGCCATCGCATCGGTGCACGGGATCGAACCCCACAACCACGAGCAGCGCCGCGCGCTGGTGCTCGCCGTCTCCCTCGGTGACGCCGGCCGGGAGATCGTCGCGACCGCGACCGGCGCGTCGCTGCGCAACTGGCCCAAGGCGCTGACCACCGGCGCGGGCGGCACCCAGCTGAAGACGCTGAACAATTCCCTGGTCAAGAAATTCATCCGCCGGTACTTCGCCAAGCGCAGTCCGCTGCTGATCGGCAAGCTCGTCCCCGCTGGTATCGGCGCCGCGATCGGTGGCGTCGGCAACCGTGCGCTGGGCAAGCGCACGATCCAGAACGCCCGCGACGCCTTCGGTCCACCGCCGGCCGCGTGGCCCGTCGCACGTCCCGTCCTCCCGGCGAGCGGAGAGGCACCGGCGCTCGACACCGGTGTTCCGGTCCCGAAGGACTGACCGTGACGGCCGACGGGAAGGTGTTCGTACGGGAGTCCGGTGCGGGACCACGCACCGTCGTTCTGCTGCACGGCTTCTCCGATCACGGCGGTACGTGGTGCAAGGTCGCGCCGGCGATCGCCGAACGGCACCGGGTGCTCGCGGTCGACCTGCCCGGTTTCGGACGTAGCGCGCAGCACTGGGAGACCCCCGTGCTCGACCACTATGTCGACGTCCTGGCCGACCTCGTCGACGACGTTCCCGAACCGGTGTCGCTGGTCGGGAACTCGCTCGGTGCGGTCACCGCACTGGTGTTCGCGTCGGTCCACCCGTCCCGGGTCGACCGCGTGGTGCTCGCCGACATGCCGGGTCTCGCCGGGATCCCCCGGTGGTGGACACAGGGTGCACGCATGCCGGTCGAACTGTCGCGCCTGCTGCCCGCTCCGGTGATACAGCAGGCCATGGGTGCCCTGTACGCGCGGGCCGCCGTGCACCGGCGCGGCACCTTCGACCGGGCGGCGCGCACGGCGTTCGCGGCGAACTACGCGACCCGCGAGCAGGTCGACACGCTGCTGACCGTGGGCCGGCACGCGATCGGTGAGCTCGGCCGACTGCCGATCCCGGAGATGGTGCACGCCCTCGACATGCCGGCCCTGCTGGTGTGGGGTGCACAAGACCGGTTGACGCCCGCTCACGCCGCACGACGGGTGCAGGCCGGCGGCCGGAGACGGGTGGTGATCATCCCCGATGCCGGGCACTGTCCTCAGCTCGACGCGCCCTGCGAATTCCTCGACGCCGTCCTGCCCTTCCTCGACTGACCCGTAAGCTCACGGCGACCGCGGCACCAGCCGCACCCATCTCTCGACGACGCGGGGGTCCGAATCCGTGACAGCACCGTCAACGCAACCGCCGTACGGCACACCCGATCCCCGGGTGCCCTCGGGGGCACCGGGCGCGGGGATCGCCGTCCACGGCCTGAACAGGACGTTCGGTGACCACACGGCCGTATCGAATCTGTGGTTCACGGTGCCGCCGGGCTCGATCACCGGCTTCCTCGGACCCAACGGATCGGGCAAGACCACCACCCTCGGCATGATGCTCGGCCTCGTCCGGCCGAGCGCCGGGAACGCCTTCGTCGACGGCGTGCCGTTCACCTCCCTGCAGCAGCCTGCACAGGTCGTCGGAGCGGTGCTCGACGCGCGCAGCGCCCACCCCAAACACCGGGCGCTGACACACCTGCAGATCTACTGTGCCGCGATCGGCGTGCCCGACGAACGGGCGAGGCAGATGCTCGACCTCGTCGGCCTGGGGTCGGTCGCGCGGCGTCGCATCGGGGAGTTCTCCCTCGGCATGCGGCAGCGACTCGCCCTGGCGACGGCCCTGCTCGGACAACCGCGTTATCTCGTGCTCGACGAACCGGCGAACGGACTCGACCCCGAGGGCATGGCCTGGCTGCGCGACTTCCTCCGCGCATTCGCCGCCAACGGCGGGACCGTGCTGATCTCGAGCCACATCCTGCGGGAGATCGAGCAGATGGCCGACCGCCTCGTGATCATCGCGAACGGTCACCTGGTCGCGGAGACCTCGATGACCGATCTGCGCGACGCCTACCGCTCGCGGGTGTTCGCCGCGGCCTCCGACCCGGCCCGCCTCGCGACCGCACTCGCCGCGGCCGGGCACACCGACGCGCAGGTGCAGCAGGACGGACGGCTCGCGGTCGTCGGCGTGACTTCCGACCGCATCGCCGAGATCGCCGCGACCGCGGAGGTGACGCTGTTCGGGACGAGTGTCGAGCACGTCGATCTCGAGCAGGTCTACCTGGCGATGACGGCCGGTCGCTACGCGGCCGCGCCGGTCGTGCAGTATCCGGGGCACGGAGCCCACCATCCGCCGGGCGGGCAGTATCCGCAGGGCCCGCAGTACCCGAGTGCCCAGCAGCACCCGCAGGCCCAGCCGTATCCGAACGGCCAGCAGTATCAGCAGTACCCGACCGCACAGCAGTACCCGAACTCACAGCAGTACCCGAACTCACAGCAGTACCCGCAGTCGCAGTGGGGACAGCCGAACCGACCGCCGACCGGGCAAGGAGGTCCCACCGCATGACCGCGCTTCTCACCGCCGAGTTCCGCAAGGTCCTGAGCCTGCGCTACTGGTGGATCCTCGGCATCGCACCGCTGCTGGTGGGGCTGTTCTGCGGGGCGCTGACGCTGCCGGTCGCGCGGCAACTCGAACTCGGCTTCGGTGACGGTTTCGCCGAGGCCGTCGCCGCTGCGGTCGGCATCTCCCTCTCGTTGTCGCTGGTGTTCCTGTTCGCCGCGATCTTCGGCGCGGTGGCGACGGGCAACGAGTTCGCGCACCGAACGATCGTGACGACCTTCCTCACCGCGCGGGGACGCGACCGGGTCGTCGGCGTGAAGTTCGCGACCGTCGCCGTGATCGGGCTGCTGTACTGCATCGTCACGGAAGTCGCGGCGGCCGCGACGCTCGTGTTGTTCGGTGGGGGCTTCGACGGTGCCGACCTCGGATCGGTCGCCGAGGTGATGGGCATCGGTCTGTTCTGCGCGCTGATGTGGTCGCTCATCGGAGCGGGGCTGGGTCTGCTCACACGGTCGACGACGGGCAGTGTGCTTGCGATCTGCGCGTGGGTGCCGTTCGGGGAGCTGATGGTCTCGGTCGTCCTGCACGGTCTCGGTCTCGGCGCGATCGCGTCGTACCTGCCGGCGCAGGTGACCTGGTACGTGCTGTTCTCCGCGGTGTCGATGCCCGAGGACGTGACACTCGAGATGACGTGGCCGGCGGCCCCGCTGCTCCTGCTCCTCTGGACCGTGGTGCTGGGCGGCCTCGGCTGGTGGCGCGCCCGCACCGCCGACGTCGTCTGACACGTTCGATCACCTGCGTCACCGGCCCTCCCCGGGCGGCTTCGACGTGCCCTGTCGTCGCTCGGCGCTAATGTCGGTTCGATGGCACACGACCCGATTCCGCGCTCGCCGGGATGGATTTCCCGGCTCGTCGCCGAATGCCTGAAACACCGCAGAACAGCCGTCGGGGCGCTGGCCGTCACCGTCGTCGCCGCCCTGATCGACATCACCTTCCCACTGCTGACGAAGGTCGCGGTCGACAGCGCGACCGGGCAGGGCGACGTGCCCGCCGACGACCTGCGCCTGATCGGGCTGGCCGCGGCTGCGATCGCGGCAGGTGCGGTGATCCGGTTCGGCTGCCAGTACGGGCGCCGCATGCTCGCCGGACGCCTGTCGCTCGACGTGCAGCACGACCTGCGGTTGCGCCTGCTCGGCTCACTCCAACGTCTCGACGGCCACGGTCAGGACCGCATCCGCACGGGTCAGGTGGTCTCGCGGTCCATCACCGACCTGCAGCTCGTGCAAGGGCTGCTCGCGATGGTGCCGATGTCGGCGGGTGCGCTGCTGCAATTCGTGCTCGCGCTGGTGATCATGACGACCCTCTCGCCGCTGCTCACGCTGGTCGCGGTGGTCATCGTCCCGATCATCGCGGGTCTCGTGCGGGTCGTGCGCCCGAGGCTGTTCGCCGCGACCTGGTCGGCGCAGCAGCGCGCGGCCGATCTCGCCCAGCACGTCGAGGAGACGGTCACGGGCGTGCGGGTCGTGAAGGGATTCGGGCAGGAATCGCACGCGGTCGACCAACTCGAGGAGCACGGTCGCAGGCTGTACGCGGAGCGTCTGCGTGCCGCCCGGATCAACGCGTGGTTCTCGGCGCCGATGGGTGCGATCCCGCAGTTCGGGCTCGTCGCCACCATCGCTCTCGGCGGCTGGCTCGCCCTCGAGGGCGGAATCACCGTGGGCACCTTCGTGGCGTTCACCGCCTATGTGGCGACGATGACGGGGACGACCCGCACCCTCTCGCAGGTCGTGATCATGGCGCAGCTGTCCCGCGCCGCCGTCGAGCGGGTGTACGAGGTGATCGACACCGAACCCGACGTCGCCGATCCCCCGCATCCCGTCGAACTGCCCGACGGTCCGCTCGGGGTGCACCTGGAGGACGTGACGTTCGGCTTCGGCGACGACCGGGACGTACTGCGCGGCCTCGACCTGGAGATCGCGCCCGGCGAGACCGTCGCGATCGTCGGCCCGGCCGGGTCGGGCAAGACCGTGCTGTCGCTGCTGCTCCCCCGCTTCTACGCGCCACACCGCGGGTCGGTGTGCCTGACCGCGGACGGCCGCGACATCGACGTCGCCACGCTCCGCGCCGACGATCTGCGCGGGGCGGTCGGCCTCGTCTTCGACGAGCCGTTCCTGTTCTCCGACACGGTCGCGTCCAACATCGCGCTCGGCCGGCCCGACGCGTCGGACGACGAGATCCGCACCGCGGCCGCGGCGGCACGCGCCGACGACTTCGTCGAGGCCCTCCCCGAGGGTTACGACACGGTCGTCGGTGAACGCGGCCTGACACTGTCCGGTGGGCAGCGGCAGCGGGTCGCGCTGGCGCGGGCACTGCTCGTCGATCCGCGGGTGCTGATCCTCGACGACGCGACCTCTGCGGTCGACGCCGAGACCGAGGCTGCGATCTACGGCGCGTTGCGGGCGGGTCGGCGCCGCACGACCCTCGTGCTCGCCCATCGGCGGTCGACGCTCGCACTCGCCGACCGGGTCGCCGTGCTCGACGAGGGACGCATCGTCGACATCGGGACGGTCGACGAACTCGAGGAGCGCAGTCCCGTCTTCCGGCGTCTGCTCTCGACCGACGACGACGCCGCACCGGCACCGGAACGCCCGGTTCCCGCCGGTGAGTTGTGGCCCGAGGAACCGGACGACGATGAGCCGTCCGGTACCGTTCGGAATCCTCCGGCGGTCGGTGGAGGTCGCGGCGGACCGGCGGGCAGTGGTGGCCGCGGCGGGCCGGTGTCCGGGGCGCTCGGCGCGGTGGCCCCGACCCCGGAACTGCGCGCGGCCGTCGACGCGCTTCCCCCGGCCACCGAGACCCCCGGACGCGATCCGGCCCTGCGGTCCGAGGCCCTGCGCCTGCCCGACCCGCAGTTCCGATTGTGGACGACGCTGCGCCCGGTGCGCGCACTGCTGGCGGTCGTCGTGCTGTGCCTGGCGGTGGAGTCGCTGACGAGCATCGCGTTCCCGTCGCTGGTGCGGTACGCCGTCGACCGCGGGGTGACCCCGGGCGATCCGTCCCGGCTGTGGCAGGCGACCGCCGCGGGTGTGGTGCTCGCGCTGCTCGGCTGGTTCGTGGTCGCGATCCTCACGGTGCTCACCGCGCGGGCGGGCGAACGGGTGTTGTTCGGGCTGCGCGTGCGCTCGTACGCGCACCTGCAACGGCTCGGGCTCGACTACTACGTGTCGGGCCGGATCATGACGCGGATGACGACCGATGTGGACGCGCTGTCGCAGTTCATCCAGACCGGCCTGTCCACCGCGGTCGTGGCGGTGCTGACGCTCACCGGTATCTCGATCGCGCTGATCGCCACCGATCTGTCGCTGGCCCTGGTAGTGCTGGCGGTGCTGCCCGTGCTGGTCGGCGCGACCCTGTGGTTCCGGAAGGTCTCCGGGACGGCGTACGCGCAGTCCCGCGAACGCATCTCCCTGGTGAACGCGGATTTCCAGGAGAACGTCACGGGTCTGCGCGCCGCCCAGGCCTACCGCAGGGAGGAGACCGCGGCGCGGCGGTTCGCCGAGCGCGCGGAGGCCTATCGGCGCAGTCGCCTGCGGTCGCAGCGGGCCATCTCGCTGTACTTCCCCTTCATCACTTTCCTGTCCGATCTGGCGCTCGCGGCGGTCGTCTTCGTCGGCGCCCGCGAGGTGGCGTCGGGCGCGGTCGGCCCCGGTGTGCTGATCGCGTTCGTGCTGTATCTGAACCTGTTGTTCGCACCCATCCAGCAGTTGTCGCAGGTCTTCGACGGTTACCAGCAGGCGCGCGTCGGTCTGCGCCGGATCGGCGACCTGCTGCGGACCGAGAGCTCGCTCGAGTCTGCCGAGGAGGGCACGGTCGCCATCACCGGGCACCTCCGCGGCGACGTCGACCTGCGGCAGGTGGGCTTCCGGTACAGCGAGGCCGACCGTGACGCGTTGAGCGATGTGGACCTGTCGATCCCGGCCGGTTCGACGGTCGCCCTGGTGGGCCGCACCGGTGCCGGGAAGTCGACGGTCGTCAAACTGCTCGCCCGGTTCTACGACCCGACCTCCGGTTCGGTGCGGGTGGACGACACCGATCTGCGCAGTTACCGTCTGCGCGACTATCGGGGCCGGCTCGGGGTGGTGCCGCAGGAGGCGCACCTGTTCACGGGCACGGTGGCGACCAACATCGCCTACGGCCGGCCCGAGGCGACGCGCGAGGAGATCGAATCGTCCGCGCGCGCCGTGGGGGCGCTGGACATGATCGCGGGACTCGCCGGCGGCATGAACCATCCGGTGGGTGAGCGCGGTCAGGGTCTGTCGGCAGGGCAGCGTCAGCTCATCGCACTCGCGCGCGCCGAACTGGTGGACCCCGATCTTCTGTTGCTCGACGAGGCCACCGCGACCCTCGATCCCGCCACCGAGAAGGCGGTGCTCGAGGCGGGTGCGCGGGTGGCCCGCTCGCGGACGGCCGTGGTGGTGGCGCACCGTCTCGCGACCGCCGCACGCGCCGATCTCGTGGTGGTCGTCGACGACGGCCGTATCGTCGAGTGCGGGCCCCACGACGAGCTCCGCCGAGCGGGAGGTCTGTACACCACTTTGTGGCAACTCGCTACCGGTGGTCTCGTTCCGGAGGAGCCCGAGGTCCTGCTCACTTCGACGACGGAAGGATCGAACATGAGATCGTCCTCACGTTTGTAACGGGGTGCGCGCTGCGCCGATGCACCTTAGAGGGAATAATCGGCTCTCGAGAACCGTCATCGATGGAGACCCCATCGCACCAGATTGTGAGGTAGCCCACCGACATGCGCGGTCAGTTCGGATCGTCACATGCCACGGGCTAGCCTCATATTCACAGGCGCTCCGATCGGGTACCGAAGAAAGAAACGAGGCGAACAACTGCCGTGAGCAGCAGCTCTACATCACAGTTCGGACAGAACCAGTGGTTGGTTGACGAGATGTACCAGCGCTTCCAGGACGACCCTTCGTCCGTGGACGCGAGTTGGCACGAATTCCTCACCGACTATTCGCCGGAAGCCGCGGTGGCCGGAGGCACCAACGGCTCCGACACCGCCACGACCGAGAAGCCCGCGCCGAGCACAGCATCTGCGCCGAGTTCCTCCGCTTCGGCCCCCACCAAGCCTGCACCGAAAACCGAGACCGCGTCGGCGAAGCCCGCACCGCAGGCCGAGGCCGCGCCGGCCAAGCCTGCACCGAAGGCGGAGACCAAGCCTGCGACGCAGCCGAAGGCCCAGGCCGCGCCCGCGAAGCCGGCTCCCAAGCCCGCCGCGGCCCCGTCGGGTCAGGCCACCGAGGAGAAGAAGGTTCTGCGTGGCGCCGCTGCTGCCGTTGCGAAGAACATGAACTCCTCGCTGTCGATCCCGACGGCCACCAGTGTTCGCGCGGTGCCCGCGAAGTTGATGTTCGACAACCGCATCGTCATCAACAACCACCTCGCCCGCACCCGGGGCGGCAAGGTCTCGTTCACCCACATCCTCGGTTACGCGATCGTCCAGGCGGTCAAGGCGTTCCCGAACATGAACAACCACTTCGCCGAGGTCGACGGCAAGCCGAACCTCGTCGTGCCCGCGCACACGAACCTCGGTCTCGCGATCGACCTGCCCGGCAAGAACGGCCAGCGTTCGCTTGTCGTGGCGGCCATCAAGAACTGCGAGACGATGAACTTCGCGCAGTTCTACTCGGCCTACGAGGACATCGTGCGCCGCGCCCGCGACGGCAAGCTCACCGGCGACGACTTCTCCGGCGTCACGATCTCGCTGACCAACCCGGGCGGTATCGGTACCGTGCACTCGGTCCCGCGTCTGATGCAGGGCCAGGGCGCGATCATCGGCGCCGGCGCCATGGAGTACCCGGCCGAGTTCCAGGGTGCGTCCGACGCGCGGCTCGCCGAGATCGGCATCGGCAAGCTGCTGACGCTCACCTCCACCTACGACCACCGCGTGATCCAGGGCGCGGAGTCGGGTGAGTTCCTGAAGAAGATCCACGAGCTGCTCATCAGCGACGACTTCTACGACGGCATCTTCCACACCCTGCACATCCCCTACGAGCCGGTCCGCTGGCGCAAGGACGTGCCGGAAGGTCTCGTCGACAAGCACACCCGTGTGCTCGAGCTCATCGCCGCCTACCGCAGCCGCGGCCACCTCATGGCCGACACCGATCCGCTGCAGTTCGTGCGCGACAAGTTCCGGTCGCATCCCGATCTCGACGTCACGACCCACGACCTGACGCTGTGGGATCTCGATCGCGAGTTCAATGTCGGTGGCTTCCACGGCCGCCAGAAGATGAAGCTGCGCGACGTGCTGTCGGTGCTGCGCGACGCGTACTGCCGCCACGTCGGTGTCGAGTACACCCACATCCTCGAGCCCGAGCAGCAGCAGTGGCTGCAGGAGCGGGTCGAGGCGCACCACGTCAAGCCGACGGTCGCCCAGCAGAAGTACATCCTGAGCCGCCTCAACGCCGCCGAGGCGTTCGAGACGTTCCTGCAGACCAAGTACGTCGGTCAGAAGCGCTTCTCGCTCGAGGGCGCCGAGTCCGTCATCCCGATGATGGACGCGATCATCGACCAGGCCGCCGAGCACACGCTCGACGAGGTCGCCATCGCGATGCCGCACCGCGGTCGCCTGAACGTGCTCGCGAACATCGTCGGCAAGCCGTACTCGCAGATCTTCTCGGAGTTCGAGGGCAACCTGAACCCGGCCGCTGCGCACGGTTCCGGCGACGTGAAGTACCACCTCGGCGCCGAGGGCACCTACATCCAGATGTTCGGCGACAACGACATCAAGGTCTCGCTCACCGCGAACCCCTCGCACCTCGAGGCGGTCAACCCGGTGCTCGAGGGCCTCGTCCGCGCCAAGCAGGACATCCTCGACAAGGGCGAGGACGGCTTCACCGTCCTGCCCTTGCTCCTGCACGGCGACGCTGCGTTCGCCGGTCAGGGCGTCGTCGCGGAGACCCTCAACCTCGCGCTGCTGCGCGGCTACCGCACCGGCGGCACCGTGCACATCGTCGTCAACAACCAGGTCGGCTTCACCACCGCGCCGGAGCACTCGCGTTCGTCCGAGTACTGCACCGACGTGGCGAAGATGATCGGCGCGCCGATCTTCCACGTCAACGGCGACGACCCCGAGGCCTGCGTGTGGGTCGCGAAGCTCGCCGTGGACTTCCGCGAGAAGTTCCACAAGGACGTCGTCATCGACATGATCTGCTACCGCCGCCGCGGTCACAACGAGGGCGACGACCCGTCGATGACCCAGCCGGCGATGTACGACGTGATCGACACCAAGCGCAGCGTCCGCAAGAGCTACACCGAGGCCCTGATCGGCCGCGGCGACATCTCGCTCAAGGAAGCGGAAGACGCCCTGCGCGACTACCAGGGACAGCTCGAACGGGTCTTCAACGAGGTCCGCGAACTCGAGAAGTACCCGCCGGAGCCGTCGGAGTCGGTCGAGCTCGACCAGACCCCGCCGAAGCGTCTCGACACCTCCGTCGACCGGCCGGTGCTCGAGCGGATCGGCGACGCCTTCGCCGAGGCGCCCGAGGGCTTCACCGTCCACCCGCGCGTCAAGCCGGTGCTCGAGAAGCGTCGTGAGATGTCACGCAACGGCAAGATCGACTGGGCGTTCGCCGAGCTGCTCGCGTTCGGTTCGCTGGCCGAGGAAGGTGCCCTGGTGCGCCTGGCCGGTCAGGACTCGCGTCGCGGCACGTTCACGCAGCGCCACTCGGTCATCATCGACCGCAAGACGGGCGACGAGTACAACCCGCTCGCCTCGCTGGCCAACCAGGCCGGCAACGGCGGCCGCTTCATGGTCTACGACTCGGCGCTGACCGAGTTCGCGGGTCTGGGCTTCGAGTACGGCTACTCGGTGGGCAACCCCGACGCGCTCGTGCTGTGGGAGGCGCAGTTCGGCGACTTCGTCAACGGCGCGCAGCCCATCATCGACGAGTTCATCTCGTCCGGTGAGGCCAAGTGGGGTCAGCTCTCCGACGTCGTGCTGCTGCTGCCGCACGGCCACGAGGGCCAGGGTCCCGACCACACCTCGGGCCGCATCGAGCGCTGGCTGCAGCTGTGCGCCGAGGGTTCGATGACGGTCGCGGTTCCGTCGACCCCGGCGAGCTACTTCCACCTGCTGCGCCGCCATCACCTCGACGGCATCCGCCGCCCGCTGGTGGTGTTCACGCCCAAGTCGATGCTGCGCAACAAGGCCGCGGTCAGCAACATCGAGGACTTCACGCAGGGCAAGTTCCGCTCGCTGCTCGAAGAGGTTCCTTACGAGGAGGGCACGGCCGACCGGTCGAAGGCCACTCGTGTGCTGCTCACCTCCGGCAAGATCTACTGGGAACTGCTGGCGAAGAAGCAGAAGGAAGGTCGTGACGACGTCGCGATCGTGCGCATCGAGCAGCTGTACCCGGTGCCGCGTCGCCGCATCGCCGAGACGCTCGAGCAGTACCCGAACGCCACCGAGTTCTTCTGGGTCCAGGAGGAGCCGGCGAACCAGGGTGCCTGGCCGTTCCTCGGCCTCGCGCTGCCGGAACTGCTGCCCGACAAGCTCAGCGGTATCAAGCGCGTGTCGCGTCGCGCGATGTCGGCACCGTCGTCCGGTTCGAGCAAGGTCCACGCTGTCGAGCAGCAGGAGATCATCGAGAAGGCCTTCGGTCGCTAGAAGCTCCGTTTCGGATCCTTCGGGTCCTTGACGGTTCTCATGTGAGCCGGGTCGGTTCGTCCCCGCGAGGGGCGATCGACCCGGCTCACGCCTTTTTCCGGTGTGTTTCGGACCGGGCACGACGGGCACCCTCCGGAGGACCCCCGATCGTGTCCTGCGAGGAGCTACCGATGGCAAATCCGACCGTGGCCGACTACCTGTTGCACCGCCTGCGCGCGTGGGGGGTGGACCACGTCTTCGGATATCCCGGCGACGGCATCAACGGGATCCTCGCCGCCTGGACGCGCACCGGCAACGATCCGGTCTTCGTGCAGTCCCGGCACGAGGAGATGAGCGCCTTCGAAGCCGTGGGCTATGCGAAGTTCACGGGCCGGCCCGGGGTGTGCATGGCGACCTCCGGCCCGGGCGCGATCCATCTGCTCAACGGCCTGTACGACGCGAAACTCGACCACGTTCCGGTGGTGGCGATCGTGGGCCAGACCGACCGTTCAGCGATGGGCGGGTCGTACCAGCAGGAAGTGGACCTGCACACGCTGTACAAGGATGTGGCGTCGGCGTTCGTGGAGACGGTGACGGTGCCCGAGCAGTTGCCGAACGTCCTCGACCGGGCGATGCGCACCGCCATCGCGTACCGCACTCCCACGGCAGTCATCATCCACGGCGACGTGCAGGAACTCGAGTACTCCCCGCCCGGCCACGAGTTCAAGATGGTGCCGTCGAGCGTCGGCTTCGACCGTCCCCGGATCACACCGGACGACGACGCGATCCGGCGGGCCGCGGAGATCCTCAACGCCGGGGACAAGGTGGCGATACTCGTCGGCAGCGGCGCCCGCGGTGCGCGGGCGCAACTCGAGCAGGTCGCGGATCTGCTCGGCGCCGGGGTGGCGAAAGCCTTGCTGGGCAAGGACGTGCTGTCGGACGAGTTGCCGTGGGTCACCGGATCGATCGGGTTGCTGGGCACGCGGCCCACCCACGAGATGATGACCGGCTGCGACACGCTGCTCATCGTCGGTTCGTCCCTCCCCTACAGCCAGTTCCTGCCCGAATACGGCCAGGCCCGCTGCGTGCAGATCGACATCGACCCGAACATGATCGGCATGCGCTATCCGAACGAGGTCAACCTCGTCGCGGATGCCGCCGCCGCGCTCGACGCGCTCGTCCCGCTGCTGCAGCGCAAGGAGGACCGGTCATGGCGTGAGGGCATCGAGCAGAACGTGCAGCGCTGGTGGCAGACCATGGGACAGCAGGCGGAGGTCGAGACGGAGTTCGTCAATCCGCTGCGGATGTTCGCCGAGACCTCACCACGACTGCCGGACGATGCGATCGTCACCGCCGACTCGGGTTCGGCCGCCAATTGGTATGCGCGCCAATTGCAGTTCCGCGGTGACATGCGCGGTTCGCTGTCGGGCACCCTCGCGACGATGGGTCCGGCGGTGCCGTACGGGATCGGCGCGAAGTTCGCGCATCCGGGTCGTCCGGTGGTCGCGTTCGCCGGCGACGGGGCGATGCAGATGAACGGCATGGCCGAGCTGATCACCATCCAGCGGTACTGGCAGCAGTGGACCGATCCGCGGCTCGTCGTCGCGACCATCCACAACAACGATCTCAACCAGGTCACCTGGGAGATGCGTGCGATGGGTGGGGCACCGAAATTCGCGGAGTCCCAGTCGCTTCCGGACGTCGACTACGCTGCCTTCGCGCGCAGTCTCGGGCTGGGCGGCGAAACCGTGAAGTCCTCGGACGAGATGGGCTCGGCCTGGGATCGCGCGCTGGCCGCGGACCGTCCGACGGTGCTCGACGTGTACACCGATCCGGACATGCCGCCGATCCCGCCGCACGCGACGTGGGAGCAGTTCACCGATGTCGCCAAGGCCGTGCTCGCCGGTGACGAGAACCGTTGGGGCTTCGTGAAACAGGGCGTCAAGACGAAGCTGCAGGAGTACCTTCCCGGAAACGATCGCTGAGAAACCCACCGGCCGGAGCAGCGTCACCAGCCGATGAGTGGAGCGAATGTGCCGCCAGCGCAACGCCGGACAGCGCCGCGATGGCCAGTTCGACGAACTCGTCGCGGGTGAGTTCGGGATCGCGTAGCCACGCGATGGTCGTGTCCTCGACGAAGGCCACCCAGCCGCGCACGGCGAGCCGCACGGCGGGCGTCGGCTTGATCCCGATGGCGGGCAGGTGCGCGACGGTCCGGTCGACGAGCGCTGTGCGGGTGTCCTCGAAGGCCGCCCGCATGTCGGGGTCGCCGCTGGTGGCGCCGCGCAGGATCGAGACGTACATGTCGCGGCGCCGGGTGACGTAGTCGACGTACGCGACGAGCGTGCCGCGCAGCATCTCGATCGGTTCGAGACCTTCGTCCGGTGCGGTGTACTCGACGAGATCCTGGCCGACGCATCGCACGAGTTCGACGTGGTAGTCGTGCTTCGAGGCGAAGTAGTGGAACAGCAGCCCCTTCGAGACCCCGGCCCGGTCGGCGACCTCGTCGACGGAGATCTGCTCGAGGGGCCGGTCGGCGAGCAGTTCGAGACCCTGTTCGATCAGCTGGGCCCGGCGTTGGGCGGGACCGAGGCGGGTCCGGCGGGGTCCGGGACTGTCGTCTGTCACGTCCACCATGCAAACACCGTTATTGAATTATGGTCAACAAGTGTTGACCAGGTCACTGGAACGCTCTAACCTCGAGTACATGAGTCTTCCGGTTACAGATACCGTCGCCGACGCGGAGATCCGTCAGGTCGACACGCTGATCATCGGCAGCGGGTTCGCCGGGCTCGGTGCGGCCATCCGACTGTCGCAGGCGGGCAAGGACTTCCTCGTGCTCGAACGCGCCTCCGAGGTGGGCGGCACCTGGCGCGACAACACCTACCCCGGCGCGGCGTGCGACGTGCCGTCGAACCTGTACTCCTACTCGTTCGCCCTCAACCCCGGCTGGACGCGCTCGTTCTCGCCGCAGCCGGAGATCCAGGAGTACATCCGCTCGGTCGCCGACCGGTACGACGTGCGGCGACGCACTGTCTTCGAGTGCGACGTGCAGACGGCCCGCTGGAACACCGCGACGCACCGCTGGGACGTGGCCACCACGCGCGGGAAGTACAGCGCCAAGGTCGTGATCTCCGCGGTGGGCGCCCTGTGCGAGCCGTCGCTGCCCGACATCGAGGGCATCTCCGGTTTCGAGGGCGAGATCTTCCACTCGGCACGGTGGAACCACGACGCCGACCTCGCCGGCAAGCGCGTCGCGGTCATCGGCACCGGCGCCTCCGCCATCCAGATCGTGCCGGCCATCGCCGGCACCGTGGGCCATCTCGACGTCTACCAGCGCACGGCACCGTGGATCCTCCCCCGCTTCGACCGCGAGTACACCGCTCCCGAGCGGTTCGCCTTCCGGTTCATCCCCGGCTTCCAGCGCCTTTCACGCGCCCTGCAGTACACCGCCCGCGAGACGCAGGTCGTGGGTCTGGCCAAGGCGCAGGCCTTCATGAAGCCGCTCGAGCTCGCCGCGCGCATCCAGGTCCGGCGGCAGATCCGCGACAAGGAACTGCGCCGGAAGGTCACGCCGAACTACGGTATCGGCTGCAAGCGCATGCTGATCTCGAACAACTACTACCCCGCGCTCGACCGGCCGAACGTCGACCTCGTCACCGACGGTATCGCCCGCGTCACCCCGCGCGGCATCGTCACGAAGGACGGCACCGAACGCGAGGTCGACGCGATCGTCGTCGCGACGGGCTTCCACGTCACCGACTCGCCGACCTTCGCCGGCATCTTCGGCGAGGAAGGCCGTTCGCTCGCCGAGGTCTTCGACGAGACCGGCATGCGGGGGTACAAGGGCAGCTCGGTCGCCGGCTTCCCGAACCTGTTCTTCCTCGTCGGACCGAACACCGGACTCGGCCACACCTCGATGGTGTACATGATCGAGTCGCAGCTCGAATACGTCGTCGACGCCATTCGCACGATCGATCGCAACCGCATCGGCACGGTCGAGGTCCGCGAGGACGTGCAGGACGAGTACAACCGCGACCTGCAGCGCGCGATGCGGTCGAGCGTGTGGAACAACGGCGGGTGCGCGAGCTGGTATCTCGACAAGCACGGCAACAACACCACGCTGTGGCCGGGATTCACCTTCGAATTCCGCCGTATCACCCGCAGATTCGACCTCGAGGCGTACCGTAGCGTCGCCGAATCGGATCTCCCCGTCGCCACCGACCGTCCCGCGCAGGAGCGCACGTCCCGAGAGGCAGCAGTTCGATGAGTGATGTCGCAGGCCGGGTCGTCGTCGTCACGGGCGCGGGTTCCGGGATCGGCCGGGCCCTCGTCCTCGCCCTCGCGGCCCGAGGCGCCCGCCTGGCGATCTCGGATGTCGACACCACAGGGCTCGAGGAGACCGCGCGTCGCGCACGGGAACTCGGCGCCGAGGTGAAGGCCGACCATCTCGACGTCACCCAGCGCGAGAAGGTCCTCGAGTACGCCGAGCAGGTCGCCGCCCACTTCGGCGCGGTCCACCAGGTGTACAACAACGCGGGCATCGCCTATCACGGCGACCTCGAGCGCACCGAGTTCAAGGACATCGAGCGCGTGATGGACGTCGACTTCTGGGGAGTCGTCAACGGCACCAAGGCTTTCCTGCCGTATCTCATCGCGTCGGGCGACGGCCACCTGATCAATGTCTCGAGCCTGTTCGGTCTGCTGAGCATCCCGGGTCAGGCGGCGTACAACTCGGCGAAGTTCGCCGTGCGCGGCTTCACCGAGGCGGTGCGGCAGGAGATGCTCGTCGCGCGGCATCCCGTACAGGTCACGTGCGTGCATCCCGGTGGTATCAAAACCGCGATCGCGCGCAACGCCGCCGTCCCCGACGGCGACGACCAGGCGACCTTCGCGGAGTTCTTCGACCGCAAGCTCGCACGCACGACCCCCGAGGACGCGGCGAAGACCATCCTCACCGGTGTGCGGAAGAACAAGGCGCGTGTACTGATCGGCGCCGATGCGAAGCTGCTCGACGCCTTCGTCCGCGTTGCCGGACCGGCCTATCAGCGTGTCGTCGCCACCGTGACCTCCCGGGTCGTGCCGAGGGGATAGGCTGCGGCATGCCTCCGACACCGCAGCTGTCACCGCGGGTGGCGCGTACCGCCCTGCGTCCTCTCTTCCGTGCCCTGCTGTCGCCGCGCTGGTCGTTCGCCACGCAGCGCCGGTTGCTCGACCTCGCGGCGCCGTTGCAGTTCCTCCCGAAGGACACCGTGGTGCGCCCGATCGGTCTGGCGGGACGCCCCGCCGAGCGGATCACGGTGGGCGCCACCGAGCGGACCACGGCGATCCTGTACCTGCACGGCGGGGCGTACACCGGCGGGTCGCTCGCCACGCACCGCTCGCTCGCGGCGCATCTCGCCGCCGCGTCCGGAGCGGCCGTGTACGTCCTCGACTACCGGCTCGCGCCCGAGCATCCCTATCCGGCGGCGTTGAACGACGCCGAGGCGGCCTATCTCGAACTCGTCAGCGAGCACGGCTTCGAGGTGTCGAGCATCGCGATCGCCGGCGACTCGGCCGGCGGTGGCCTCGCCGCGGCCACCACACACCGGCTCGTCGACCGTCACGGGATCACCCCGCCGGCGCTCGGATTGTTGTCGCCGTGGACCGATCCGGCCGCCCGCGACCTGCCCGACGTGAACGACGTCGTTCTGAACAAGGGCTGGGTGTATTCCTCGGCCGAGGCGTATCTCGCCGGAGGCGATCCCACCGATCCCGGTTACGCGCCCATCCACGCCGATCCCACGGGTCTGCCGCCGACGCTCATCCAGGTGGGCACCGCGGAGATGTTCCACCCACAGGTGCGGCAGTACGCCGAGAAGCTCCGGGCGGCGGGCGTCGAGGTCACCCTCGTCGAACAACCCGAGCTGTGGCACGTCGCGCCGTTGCAGGCGTCGCTCGTTCCCGAGGCCGCCGCGGCGATCTCCGACTTCGGTGTGTTCCTCCGCGACCGGATGGGCACCCGCGCGGGCTGAGTACTCGCGGGGTGCCGTTCACGCTCCGGCGTGTTCGTCGATCCATTCGCGGGCCACGGTCTCGGGATCGTCTCCCTCCTCGACACGCGCACGCAGTTCGGTGAGATCGCTCGTGGTCAGTTCACCCGCGATGGTCCGCAACGCGTCGAGTTGTGCCTCGTCGAGGGTGCCCTTGCGGAAGACCGGGACGACGTTCTGGGCCGGCAGGACCGGGGCGGGCGCATCGTCGGCGTTCGTGTCGTCCTGCGGGCTGCGGTCGGGTGCGTCGGGCACGGTGCTCACGGGCGAATCCGCGTCGATCTCCGCGAGGGCGGACGACGTCGTGGTGGTTCCGACGACCGTGTCGGGTTCCGACGCGACGGCGACGGACTGTGCATCCTCGATCCGTCGCACCTCGCGCGGGCGGCAGTCGGCGCGTTCGAGGGCGGTGAGTCCACCGGCGGTGTCGAAGTCCTCGGTCACTGCGAAGGTCAGGTCGGCGCAGCGGCCGGCGAGGTCGGCCACGCGGCTCACCGACCATTGCGTGAGCCGTTCGCGGTCGGCGAGCAGCACCGCGCGGTCCTGCGCCGAGGCGTAATCGGAGATGGTCAGTTCGTCGGGCAGTGCGCGCGCCAGCGCTTCGAAGACGTCCTCGGCGTCGGTCGCGTCGGCACCGGGATCGTAGGACGCGAGCAGCCGTCCCGTGTAGCCGGGGATCAGCGTGAGATCGGCGGCGTCGAGCGCTGGGGTCGGATCGGCGACACCGGAGCGGACCTGCACGTCGATCCCGCTACTGCGCAGCGCTCCCGCGTACAGCTGCGCGAGCAGTTCCTCGTCGGGCCGCTCCCCCGCCCCGACGATCACCGTCGTCGACGGTGCCGCCTCGTCGAGAACGGGCGACGCACACCCCTGGAGCACGGCCGCCGCCGCGCATGCGGTGAGCACCGTCGCCGCGACCGGCCGGATCCGTCTCGCTTCGTTCGCCACGGCGGTCATTGTCGCCCACCGGTGCGCCACGGTCCGCACGTGCCCGACCGTCCGGCCCGCCGAGACGCCGAACGCCCCGGTCCGGAACCCTTGTGCGGTTCGGATCGGGGCGTTCGGTGCGATCTCGCCGGGAGCGAATCCCTAGTCGGTGACGCCTTCGGCCTTCGCCGCGGCCGCGACGGCCTCGGCGACGGCGGGCGCCACGCGCGGATCGAGCGGGCTCGGGACGATCTTGTCCGCAGCCAGTTCGTCACCGACGACCGAGAGGATGGCCTCGGCGGCGGCGAGCTTCATGCCCTCGGTGATGCGGCGGGCACCTGCGTCGAGAGCGCCCTTGAACACACCGGGGAAAGCCAGCACGTTGTTGATCTGGTTCGGGAAGTCGCTGCGACCGGTCGCCACGATCGCGGCGTGCTTGTGGGCGATGTCGGGGTGGATCTCCGGATCCGGGTTCGACATCGCGAAGATGATGGCGTCGTCGGCCATCGTCGCGACGATCTCCTCGGGCACGGTGCCCGACGACACGCCGAGGTAGACGTCGGCGCCGTCGAGCGCCTCGGCGATGCCGCCCTTGCGGCCCTCCGGGTTGGTGCGGGAGGCCAGATCGGCCTTGATCTCACCGAGATCGGTGCGGTCGGAGGAGATGATGCCCTTCGAATCGAGCACCACCACATCGCGCGCACCGGCGGCGAGCAGGATGTTCGTGCACGCCACGCCGGCAGCTCCGGCGCCGGAGATCACGATGCGCAGGTCGGCGATGTCGCGGCCCTGCACCTTCACCGCACCCTTGAGGGCGGCCAGGGCGACGATGGCGGTGCCGTGCTGGTCGTCGTGCATGACCGGGCAGTCGAGCGCCTCGATGACGCGCTTCTCGATCTCGAAGCAGCGCGGAGCCGAGATGTCCTCGAGGTTGACGGCGCCGAAGGACGGACGCAGCCGGATGAGGGTCTCGACGATCGCGTCGGGATCGGTGGTGTCGAGCACCAGCGGGATGGAGTTCAGGCCCGCGAACTTCTTGAACAGCGCGGACTTGCCCTCCATCACCGGCAGCGAGGCACGTGCGCCGATGTTGCCGAGACCGAGGACCGCGGTGCCGTCGGAGACGACGACGACCAGGCGGTTGGTCCAGGTGTAACGGTCGACGAGGGTCTCGTCGGCGGCGATGGCCCGGCAGACCTGGGCGACACCGGGGGTGTATGCAATGGACAGATCGCGCTGGTTCTCGAGCGGCGCGGTCAGTTCGACCGACAGCTTGCCGTCGACGTGACTCGAGAAGATCTCCTCGTCCGTCAACTCGAGCTTCTGAGGGGTAGGTGCATCAGACACAATTGACACGATCACACTCCTGCGTGTTCCGAGTCGACCTCTGGACTCGGTTGCTGCGAAAACACCGCAGTTCGATGCATCTCACACACGTGCATGCATCGAGTTGCAGCGCTTCGCCAAGGACATTGGATTGAAGCTTCCGGGCGCGATCACGACTGCCGCTGTACAACGCTGTACGGCTTCCGGAACGTGATGGAGCCGGGGCGGGTGGCCCTGGCATCGAGCCCTGGGTGATCTAGCCCTGGGTGGGTCTGCCATCCTTCGTCCGATTCCGGGGTATTCCGGCTTTCGGATTGCCGCAAGTTTGCCACCTTCGCAGACGAACAATCAAATCGGCATCGATTGCGAAGGTCTCACGGTTTTGTCGCCTCACCTGTGAGTTTACGTGCCGTGAACACCGCGCCGCGGGCGCACCGCGATGAATTTCCGCAGTTACACGATGGCTACCGACGGGTAGCCGAGATGGCACTCGGGGCCGTCATCCCCACCACTGAGTGATCATCAGAATCGATGCAGTGAAGATCACCACAAGGCTCGACAGGAGTGCTGTGCCACCCGAGCGTCGATCCGCCGTCACCTGGGCGATCACGGCCACGAGCGCGGCGACGACGTGCGCGGCGACCGAGGTGGCGCCCGGGCCGGGGAAACCGCGGTCGCCGGCGAGGTACTGGGCCCCGCACACCACGAACGTCAGGACCAGCACCGCCCCGCACACCACACCGGAGAGAGCGCGGAGGGCGCGGACGGGCAGACTCGCGCGGCGCGATGCGGGTTCGTACGGATCGGCGTAGTACCCCTCGTCCGGGTAATACGGTTCGTTGTAGTACTCACTGTCGTAGTAGTTTTCGTCGTTCGGCGACCCGTACTCCTCGTCCGGATACCGCGCACCCCGTCGCCTCATCCCTCGAGCACCTCCACACCGGTCGCGCAGTCGAGCAACGCCTCGTACGCCGCCGGAGCCGTGGTGAAGCTGCCGAGCCTGATGGTCTTGTTGTCGCCGTGATAGTCGGACGATCCCGTGACGACGACCCCGAGCGACCGCGCGAGATCGCGCATCGTCCGCACATCCTGCTCGTCGTGATCGGGATGATCGGCCTCGACACCGCCGAGTCCGAGTTCGGCGAGTTCCTCGATGTGGTCGAGGGCGAGGAGCCGCCCACGCGCACGTGCCCGGGCGTGCGCCACCACCGGCACACCGCCCGCGGCCGTCACCATCTTCACGGCGTCGGCGAGCGGGGTATCAGCCTTCGGTACGTAGTAACGGCCGCGCGGCGACAGCAGCTCGGTGAAGGCGTCGGCCACCGTGGGCACCACACCGGCGGCGACGAGCGCCCGCGCCAGATGGGGCCGGCCCGCGGCGGGGCCCGCCTCGGCGAGCACTGCGTCGATGTCGATCGGCAGACCGTCGTCCGCCATCCGCACACCCATCGCCCGGATCCGCGACACCCGTTCGCCACGGAGCCGCTCGAGTTCGGCGACGAAGACCGGATCGTGCGGGTCGAACAGATAGGCCAGCAGGTGCACGGCGACCGGGGCGCCGTCCTCCCCGCGTCCCGTGCAGGACATCTCCATTCCCCGGACGAGACGCAGGCCCGTCGGCAGGGCTGCTGCGGCCTCGTCCCATCCCGCGGTCGTGTCGTGGTCGGTCAGGGCCACGACGTCGAGACCCGCCCGGGCAGCGGCACGGACCAGTTCCGCGGGACGGTCGGTGCCGTCCGATGCGGACGAGTGGGTGTGGAGATCGATACGCACGCCACCAGTCTGTCAGGTCGGCGGGCTAGCATGATTGGAGCTGCCCCGCCCGGTCCCCGTCGACGGGCGACCGCCCCGCCGCGGGCCTGCGACCGGGCCGCGTCCCAGCGGCATGCCGTGAGGAAGGACAACATGCCGCACCAGCCTTCTCGTGCCACCCGTCGCGGCCCCACTCCCCCGGTCCCCACCGAGCAAGCGGTGGTCGACTGCGCGGTCTACGTCGACGGGCACCGCCTGCCCGGCCGCTACAGCCACACCGAGGCGGTGGCAGAGGTACGTCGGCGCGGTACGGGATTCGTGTGGCTCGGGCTGCACCACCCCGACGAGAAGCAGATGACGAACGTCTCGCACACCTTCGGACTCCACGAGCTGATGGTCGAGGACGCCGTCCACGCCCACCAGCGCCCGAAGCTCGAGCGCTACGACGACGTGCTGTTCCTGGTGCTGCGCACCGTCAGTTACATCGAGCACGAGTCGGTGACGACCACCAAGGACATCGTCGAGACCGGCGAGATCATGTTGTTCACCGGCCCCGACTTCATCGTGAGCGTGCGGCACGGCGACCACTCCGAGCTCTCGCACGTGCGCAAGCGCCTCGAACGCGACCCCGATCATCTGTCCCGCGGTCCGGCGGCCGTGCTCCACGCGATCGCCGACCACGTGGTCGACTCCTATCTCGCCGTCACCACGGCCGTGCAACCCGACGTCGACGACATCGAGGAACTCGTGTTCACCCCCGACACGCGGATCGCGGTCGACCAGATCTACATGCTCAAGCGCGAGATCGTGCAGTTGCGCCGCGCCGTCGTGCCGCTCGCCGAACCACTGCAGCAACTCATCCGGGCGCCGGGCAACCCGATCCCGAAGGACGTCCGGCGCTACTTCCGCGACGTCGCCGACCACCACACCACGGTGTCCGACCGCATCGCGGCCTTCGACGAGACGCTCGGCACGCTGCTCGACGCGGCGATCGCGAAGGTCACCGTGCAGCAGAACACCGACATGCGCAAGATCTCCGCGTGGGTCGCGATCGCCGCCGTGCCGACGATGATCGCCGGGATCTACGGCATGAACTTCGATCGCATGCCCGAACTGCATTGGCAATACGGCTATTACGTCGTGCTCTCCGCGATCGTCGCGATCACCGTGGGACTGTTCGTCACCTTCAGGCGCAACAACTGGTTGTGACCACCGAACTCGACCGCCCCTCGACACGCGCTGCGCAGGCTGCGCGATCTCCTCGGCGCCACGTGCTCGCCGTCGCCCTCGCGCTGATCCTGCTGCAGACGATCCTCCGGACCGTGGTGGCCGCGACCGGCGAGTTCTACTGGGACGACCTGATCCTCGTCGGGCGCGCGGGGTCGTATCCGCTGCTGTCCGACGCCTTCCTGCGGTACGACCACGACGGTCACCTGATGCCCGCCGCCTTCCTCGTGGCGGGGATCGCCACGGCGATCGCGCCGCTGGAATGGTGGCCGGCGGCGGCCTCGCTCGTGATCGGTCAGTTGCTCGCCTCGCTGGCGGTGCTGCGGGTGCTCTGGTTGCTGCTCGGCCCGCGACGCGCTCTGTGGGGACCGTTGCTGTTCTATCTCCTCACGCCGCTGACGCTTCCGGCCTTCGCGTGGTGGTCGGCCGCGCTCAACGCGTTGCCGCTGCAGGCCGCACTGGCCTGGGTGGCGGGAGATGCGCTGCAGTACAGCAGGACCGGCCGGCGCCGTCATATCGTGAGCGCCCTCGTCGTCACCGCTGTGGCGCTGGTGTTCTTCGAGAAGTCGGTCCTCGTTCCGTTCGCCGCGTTCGCGACGGTCGCCCTCGCACACCACGTCGACGGACTCGTTCGGCCGATCCGCAGCACGTGGGCGCAGGCCCGGCCGTTGTGGCTCGGCTCGGCGGCCGTGCTGGTCGTGTGGGCGGTCTGTTACTCGACGATCGTCGAATCCCGGTTCGGGATCCCGCCGTGGTCGATGGTGGCCGGGTTGACCCATCACGGCATCTCCTACGGGCTGTTGCCGTCGCTGCTCGGGGGTCCCTGGGAATGGGAGCGGTGGAATCCGAGCCCGCCCTGGGCCGATCCCCCGCTCGTGCTCGTCGTGGTCGCGTGGCTCGCTGTCGCGGGCGCCGCAGCGTGGACGGTGCGCCGGCGACGGCGGACCGGGCCCGTGTGGTTCGCTGTGATCGCCTACATCCTGGCCTCGCTCGCGGCGATGATCAGCACCCGCTTCGGTCCGGAGACCACCTACGAACTCGCGCGCACTCTGCGCTACTTCGCCGACTCCGCCGTGGTCGTCGCGATCGCCGTGGCGCTGATCCTGCGCGCCCCGCGACGAGGCACGACGTCCCGTCCTCGTGCCGTGCGTGCGGCCGCCTGGACCTGCGCGGCCGTGTTCACCGTCGGCTCCCTGTGGTCGACCGCGACGTTCGCGCGCAGCTGGTCGGACAATCCGACGGGCGATTATCTCGGGGCGGCGAAGGCGGCGCTCACGGCCCGGCCCGACGAGCCCGTGCTCGATCACCCGGTGTCGGTATGGATCCTGCTGCCCGTCACCTACCCGCACAACCTGGTGGGGTCCGTCTTCTCCGCGCTGCCCGTCCGGTCCGACATCCGCGACCACGCGACCGACCTGTGGGTCCTCGACGATCTCGGTCACCGCACTCCTGCCGACCTGCTGCCGCTGCGCCTCGTCCCGCCCGGCCCCGAGCCCGACTGTGGCCATCGCGTCACCACCGACGCCGTCACGGCCGTGCCGCTCGATTCCCCCGCGGGCGACTGGGAGTGGACCGTGCAGGTGAACTACCGGGCCTCCGCCGACGGCACGATCGACCTCGGCTTCCCCGGCCGCGCATCCGTTCCGGTCCCCGTCACCGAAGGACTCGGGACGGTGTACGTCCGCGTCTCCGGGGACGGGTCGGCGTTGCAGGCGCGCTCGTCCACCCCCGGCACGACCGTGTGCCTCGGTGCCGGATCGCTCGGAGTGGTCGTGCCGCGGGGGTGACGGCGGGCCAGCGTGGCGCGTCCGAGCGCGCGGTCCGTGAGAACCGGGACGGTCACAGACGTGCTTGCGCCCGGCGCGGGTCGCTCAGGTCGATGCCCGCTTCCTCCCACGCCTCGCGCAGCGCCTCGGTTCCCTTCAGCCGCTTCCAGGCCGCCTCGGTACCGGTGATCGGGCGGGCCTCGAAGAAGTGGACCGGATCGGAGGGCTCGGGCAGTTCCAGCGACGGCACGTCGGCCGTCTCGAGCAACACCGCGGTGAACGGAGCGCCCGGCCACAGCGGCTCCCCGAGATCGAGCAGGGCGTCGTCGGTGAGGACCACGCCCTCCACGGCGGGCAGCGCAGCGAGCACCGCGAGGGTGCGGTGGACACCGGCGGTGACGCCCTCGTTGTCGCGCAGGCTGAGGACCAGTTCGGCCCGCGGCCCGCGCGTCGGGTCGGCCACCATGTCGGTCGGATCGCCCATCGGATGCCGTGAGCACCCCAGAGTGGCGTACCGCAGGAGCTCTGCACCACGGAAGCGGAGGACCTCGATCGGTTCGAGACCGAGGAAGGTCACCGACGCCGATTCCGGCTCCGGATCCCCCGGCACGGTCAGATGCTCGGTGAGGTGGCTGCGGACGGTGGCGAGAACTGCGTCGGTCACCCCTGCAATGTAGTCCCCGTCCCCGCACATGCGGTTCACACCCGGACCTGTGCACCGCGCGGTACCGTCGAAGCGTGGCTCGCGACACCGGTTTTCCGGTCTCCGATGCCGGCGACGATTTCGCCCGGCAACGCCGGCGCGCCGAGTACGCCCGGCTGATCGCATGGCTGCGCCGCGAACCGGCCGACGTCAACACGGTGCTGCCCTTCGACGACGTCGTCGCAGCCCTCGGACGCCTCGGTGAACGGCGACTCGGGTTGCAGATCATCGAAGTCGCCTCGATCGTCGGCAGCGTCGACCGCGCCGACGACTTCGACCGCCGTTTCCGCCCCACCTCGGCACGCCTGCGCGCCAGGTGGGAACGCATCGCGGCCGCGCGGCGGCGCGGCGAGGCCATGCCCCCGATCTCCGTGTACCGGGTGGGACCGATGCATTTCGTGCAGGACGGGCACCACCGTGTGTCCATCGCCTACGCGCAGGGCGACCGCACCATCGACGCCTACGTCACCGAGATCACCACGAAGGTGCCCGCGGAGGGAATCACCGCCCGTCCCGATCTCGTGCGCAAGGACCACTTCCGGATGTTCCTCGGCCGCGTTCCCCTGCACGGCGCCGAGCAGGACGCGATCCGCGTGTCCGACCCGTGGGGATACGCCGAACTGGCCGAGGCCGTCGAGGCGTGGGGTTTCCGGCTCATGCAGGATCTCGGCGAGTACCTCACCCGCGAGGAGGTCGCGCGTCGCTGGTACGAGGAGGAATTCGTCCCCGTCGTCGCGATGGCCCGCGAAGCGGGGATGTTGCGCTCACGCACCGACGCCGAGGTGTATCTGTGGATCGCGAGCGAGCGGTACCGGCTCGTGCGGCGGCACGTGTGGAGCGAAGAGATCGTCGACGAGCTCCGTAGCCGCGCACCCCGCTGACGGCTTCGGTGGATCCGGACCCGTTTTCCGGGGTCGGATCCACCGAAGCCGGTTTGTCAGAGGGTGACGTTCGCGCCGGTCTCCTGATCGAACAAGGCGATCTTCGCCCTGTCGAACCACAACTGCACGGTCCCGCCCTTGGTGGCCTGCGATTCCACCGACAATCGCGCGACCAGCGATTCGGCCGACATGTCGGCACCGGCGTCGGCGGCGAGTTCGTCGAGGTCCTTCGAGTGCACGCCCGGCCCCTCGGCCGTGAAGTACGCGAACTTGTCGGAGCCCATCGACTCGAGCACGTCGACCTCGGCGGAGAAGGTCACGCCCGTCTCCCGTTGGGTCGGGTCGAGCAGGTCGGTGTCCTCGAAGTGCTCCGGACGGATACCGACGACCACCTCGCGCGACGGATTGTTGCGACGCACGGTCTCCCACCGCTCGTCGGGCAACCGGAACTCGCCGAACGAGGTGCGGATCGAACCGTTCTCGATCTGCCCCGGAACGAAGTTCATCGACGGCGATCCGATGAAGCCGGCGACGAACAGGTTCCGCGGATGGTCGTACAACTCCTGCGGCGCCCCGACCTGCTGCACGATCCCACCGCGCATCACGACGACGCGGTCGCCGAGCGTCATCGCCTCGGTCTGGTCGTGCGTGACGTACACCGTCGTGGTCCCGAGACGCTTCTGCAGGCGCGCGATCTCGGTGCGCATCTGCACGCGCAGCTTCGCGTCGAGATTCGACAGCGGCTCGTCCATGAGGAACGCCTTGGGGCTGCGCACGATCGCACGACCCATGGCCACGCGTTGCCGCTGACCGCCCGACAGGTTGGCGGGCTTGCGGTCGAGATGCTGTGTGAGATCGAGGATCCGGGCCGCCTCGTCGACCTTGCGGGCGATCTCGTCCTTGGACACCTTCGCGAGGGTGAGCGGGAACGCGATGTTGTCGCGCACCGACATGTGCGGGTACAGCGCGTAGGACTGGAAGACCATCGCGATGTCGCGGTCCTTCGGTGCCCGCTCGTTGACACGCTCACCCGCGATGCGCAGCTCGCCGTCGGAGATGTCCTCGAGACCGGCGATCATGTTGAGCGTCGTGGATTTTCCGCACCCGGACGGGCCGACGAGAATGATGAACTCGCCGTCGGCGATCTCGAGATCCACGTCGCTGACGGCCTTCGCTCCGTCCGGATACTCCTTCGTCACCTTGTCGAGCACGATCTCGGCCACGATAGTTATCCCTTCACTGCGCCGGAGGTCAGTCCGGCGACGATTCGACGTTGGAAGATCAGGACGAACACGATGATCGGGATCGTGATGACGACGGCCGCCGCCGCGATCGAGCCGGTCGGTTCCTCGAACTGCGATGCACCCGTGAAGTTCGCGATCGCGGCGGGTGCGGTGATGGACCGCTCGGTGGAGGTCAGCGAGATCGCGAACAGCAGGTCGTTCCAGCAGAAGATGAACACCAGGATCGCCGCCGTGATGATGCCGGGAGCGGCGAGTGGGGCCACGACCTTCCGGAACGCCTGACCCGGTGTCGCGCCGTCCATCTTCGCGGCCTTCTCGAGTTCCCACGGGATCTCCTTGAAGAAGGCCGACAGGGTGTAGATCGCGAGCGGTAGCGAGAAGGTGATGTACGGCAGGATCAGCGCCGCCCACGTGTCGAACAGTCCGAGGCCACGCATGATCTCGAACAGCGGGCTGACGAGGGAGATCTGGGGGAACATCGCGATGAGCAGCGCCACGCCCACCAGAATCTTCTTACCGGGGAAGTCGAGCCGGGCGATCGCGTAGGCGGCCATCGTCCCGAGGATCACCGCGATGACCGTGGCGATCAGGCCGATGCCGATGGAGTTGATCAGCGCGCTCGTGAACGCGTCGGTGCGGAAGATGCCGCGGTAGTTGTCGAGCGTCCACTGCTGCGGGATGAACCGGCCGTCCTGGATGGTGCCGGGCGGCTTGAACGACAGGCTCGCGATCCACAGCACCGGGACGAGTGCGTAGAGCAGGACGATCAGGTTCACCGCCGACCACGACAGGGTCCGTTTCCTGGTCTCGGCCATCATCGGCCCCCTTCGTCCGAGCCGGGCGCGGATGCACCGAACAACTTGATGAACACGAACGCGATGATCGCGACGCACAGGAAGATCAGGACGCTGATCGCCGACCCGATGCCGAGGTTGAAGGCCCGGAACAGATTGTCGTAACCGAGGATCGACACCGATCCGGTGCCGTTGGCACCGCGGGTGAGGACATAGATGTTGTCGAAGATGCGGAAGGCGTCGAGCGTGCGGAAGAGCAGGGCGACGAGGATCGCCGGTTTCATCAGCGGCACGATGATCCGCACCAGACGTGTCCACGCTCCGGCGCCGTCGACCTGCGCCGCCTTGAGCAGATCGTCGGGGACGAGTGCGAGGCCGGCGAGGAGCAGCAGTGCCATGAACGGCGTGGTCTTCCACACCTCGGCGAGCACGATGATCGCCAGGGACGGGATCTGGTCGGTGAGCGGGGCGCTGCCGTCGGGCAGCAGGTTCGCGAGATAGCCCGTGCCCGGGGTCCACGCGTAGTACCAGCTGTAGGCGGCGGCGACGGTGACGATGCCGTACGGGATCAGCACCACCGTGCGCACGATGCCCTTGCCGACGATGGTGCGGTGCATGACGAGTGCGATCGCGAGGCCGAGCACGAACTCGATCGCGACGGAGACCAGGGTGACGAGCGAGGTGACCATGAAGGCCTGCCACCAGAATCCGTCGCTGAGCACCGCGATATAGTTCGACAGTCCGACGAAGCGCCGTTCGTCGGGGAAGCGCAGATCGTAACGCTGCAGACTGAGCCAGACGGCGTATCCCACCGGATAGGCCGTGACGGCGAGCATCACGATCGCGGCGGGTGCGACGAGCAGCAGACCGAGTCGCCGTTCGGCCTTCTTCCCCTCGGACAGCGCTGCTTTCGTCTTCGTCGACGGTTCCTTCGGGGTCTCGTCGGTCGGTGTCGATTCGACGGCGGTCACGGGATCAGTCCTTCCGAATTGACCGCCTTGCGCACCTGCTCGGCGAGTTCCTCGACGGTGCGGGGCGGATCGATCTGGTCGACCGGGTTGAGGGTGGCCGTCACCAGTGTCGAAATGCTCTGGTAGGCCGGTGAAGCGGGACGCACCGCGGCGTTCTCGAGACCGGCGCGGACCTCACGCCAGGCCGGATAGGCCTCCTGGAAATCGGGGTCGTCGTACAGCGCCGCGAGCGTCGGCGGCACGCCGCCACCGATGGCGTTGTTGCGCTGGTTCTCCTCGTTGCGCAGGCACTGCATCGCTTCGAACGCGAGATCCGGGTGGGTACTCGTGCGGGCGACGGCGATGTTGAACCCGCCGATGGTGACCTGGGCGGGCTCGCCGGGGGTCACCGAGGGGTACGGCGCGGGAAGGAAATTCTGCTCACCGTCGACGGTGAGGACCGTGTTGCCGGTGTTCTCCGAGGTGACATTGCCGTTCTCGTCGATGAAGGGCAGGGCCCCCTCGTTCTCCATGATGCCCGGCAGGACGAACGGCCAGTTGACCTGGAACGCGGTGCGCCCGCTCTCCATACCGAGACGGACGGCCGCCTCGTCGGCCTGGTTCAGGGAGGGATCGGCGCCGGGCGCGGTCGCAACGCGCTTCATGATGTCGAGCGCGGTCACCGCCGCGTCGTTGTCGGTGAGGGTGACGGTGACACCGTCCTCCCCCACCACCGAGCCTCCGGCGCTCGAGAGCAAGGTGTTGAACCACACCATCAGCCCCTCGTACTGCCGGCCCTGCACACCGATCCACGACGGCCGGCCCTCCTCGGCGAGGCCGCTCGCAATCTCGATCATCTCGTCCCAGGTCTCCGGAGGTTGCCCGTCCGGCATGAGATCCTTTCGGTACCAGAGCAACTGGGTGTTGGTGTTGAGCGGTGCGGCGTACAGCCGGTCCTGCCAGGTCGCCGATTCGAGGGGACCTTCGAGGGTGCCCTCGGAGACCGCAGCTGCAACATCGTCGGGCAGCGGCAGCGCCCACCCGGCCTCGGCGAACTCGGCCGTCCACACGACGTCGAGGGTCATGAGGTCGAGCCCCGGGTCGTTACCCGTCAGCCGCCGCGCCAACTGCAGTCGCTGGTCGTCGGCGTTCTTCGGAAGTGTCCTCTGCTGCACGCGATATCGGCCGCCCGCCTCCGCGGTGCACACCTCCGCGGCCTGCGCGTACTGCTCGGCACCGTCGGCGGCCGTGTAGAAGGACAGGACGACACCCTCGTCGTCGCTGCCGCACGCGGCCAGCCCCGACGCCAGGAGCACAGCAGCCGCGGAAGCTGTGACCGCTCGGCTCGTCCGCCGACTCTTGCCCGACCGTCTCATGCGCGACTCCGCTCGCATCGGGGACCTCGTGATCCGACGATAACGCCCGTACCGGCCAGCCGTAGCAAAACGAGCAGGGCGTACATCCGGAACGGAATCGGCACGACGACGAGGTCAGAAGGAGGTCCCCGAGAAGGGTGCCTGGGGCCAGGAGAACAGCAGGTCAGCGGTGTCGACGGCCTCGGGCCGGTGCACCCGGGCGCGCCCCGCGTCGACCATCCGGTGCCAGCCCTGCCGGCCGAGCAGGAGCGCACCGAGGTCGGCGATGTCGATCGTCAGGTCGGCCGGTCCCGCGGTGCGCGCCACGCCGTCGGCGGAGATCTCGAAGACACCGGCGTTGTCGGTCAGCACCGGATCGGTCACCTCCACGGTCACCGAGCCGAAGCCTCGGTAACTCCGCGCCGACAGCGCCCGATCGAGGTCGAGGATGCGCAACCACGTCTCGTCCGAGACCGAGCGGAAGTGCACGGCACGCGCGTCGCCGAGCATGAGCGGGAGTTGGTCGTCCTGCGGAAGTGCCGCGAACCGCAAGGTGTCGACCAGGTCGAGGTCGAGCAGGAACCGGATCAGGCCGGCGTACGCCGCGGGCGAGGGGGCGAAGAAGTCGTCGACCACGACGGTGCGGTTGTGACTGGTGAACCACCCCTGCGTGTCGACGGGGTGGTACCGGACGAAACCGTCCTCCTGTCCCGGTTCGCCGTGCACCGCCACGTACATCGGATCGGTGAGCGAGTCGGCCCGCCACCGGCGCGAGTTCCACCAGTACTCCGACCGATCGATCATGCCGGGGCGCGGCGGCAGATGACGGGAATGGATCTGCGCCAGCACGGCCCACGCCTCCGGATAGGTCAGCAGACGCACCGCTCCGGACTCGGGCACGTCGGGACGCAGTGCGCACCACGCACGTCGACGTCGACGGACACCGAAGTCGAGGCGACGCCGTAGCCGAACCGGCCGTAGATGGTCGCTTCGGAGGCACGCAGCGTCGCGAGGATCTCACCGCGGTCGCGCGCGTCGCTCAACTGCCGGTGCACGAGTCCGGAGATCACGCCGCGACGCGTGTGGGTGGGCAGCACACCGATGTGGGTGACCGCCGCGTGCGGCACCCGGGCGCCGCCGGGCAGGGTGAGATTTCCGCTCGTGGCGTCGACTGTCCCAACGAGCATGCCGTCGAGGAAAGCACCCCACGTGCGGCCGGCCTCGAGGTAGCGGCTCACCGCCCCGTCGGGAACCTCGGGCCACGAGGGCAGACCCACCATCGCCGTGCGGAACAGCGCGGACGCCTCCCGCAGTTCGGCTTCCGACTCCAGAACTCTGATCTCCGGTTCCGTTCGCTCGCCCATGGAACGACACTATCGACCGCGAACTTGCACCGCGGGTGAACGGCCGTGACGTTCGGTACACCGGCTCCGGGCGGGTAGGTTTCCAGCGTGCGACGCGAGTGGGATCCAGCAGACACCGGGGTGCTGCAGCTGCCCTCCGGCCGACTCGTGCGGGGACGCGGGATGCGCAGACCGGTGTTCGGCGAGCCGTTTCCCGACTTCGGGGTGTATCTCCTCGGCCGCCCCCCGGCAGCACCGTTCGAATGGGAGTCGCGGTGGATCCACTGGCCCGACTTCCGCACGCCACGCGACCCGGAGGACGCTCTCGCCATCCTGTACGAGGCGTGGATCCGCGCGGGAAGACAGCGGGTGGAGATCGCGTGCGGGCGTGGACGCGGCCGCACCGGCACCGCACTGGCGTGCCTCGCCGTCCTCGACGGGCTCTCCCCGGAGGAGGCGGTCGACTTCGTTCGGCGGCACTACCATCCGCGCGCGGTCGAGACGCCCTGGCAGCGCAAATTCGTCGCGCACGCGAAGGCGCATTCCTGACAGCTCAGTTCTTCGTCCGGGCGAGGTCGACCTCGGCGGCCGAGACGGCACGTTCGGCGGCGACCACCCGCTTCTTCGCCTCGGCGGCGGCGCGGCGCGCGAAGGTGCGTTGCTGCTCTGCGTGTTCGAGCTTCGCCCGCAGCTCGGCGACCTCCTCCTCGTGACGGGCCAGCTCCTGCTCTGCCGCCGACGCGGCTTCGCGCGCTTCCTCGGCCGCGTTGTGCGCCGAGTCGAGAGCGGCAGCGGCCTCGTCGATCTCCGCCTCGCGAGCCGCCTGGTCCGCCTTCTCACGCTCCGTGGGTTCGCGCTCGCCCTTGCTCTTGCGTGCAGACTTGCCCGCTGCCGTCCGGTCGTCCTCGTCGTCCTCCTCCGACCCTCCGCGGACGACGGTGAGCGGCATGGCCGACAGGTCGCCGAAACCGTCGGACTCGACGATCGCGTCGAGCCGGCCCTGCCGGACCTGCTCCCCGATGTCGGGATCCGACAACGCGGCGTTGAGGGTGCGCCCCACCTCTCGCAGTGCGCTCTCCGAGACGGTGCGGCCGCGGTCGGCGGCGAGCCGACCCGCGTCGCGCTCGAGCGCGGCGACCACCCGGCGACGCTGCTCCGACAGTTTCCGCATCTCGCTGCCGGACAGTCGTCGTTGCGCGGTGCGCAGGGCGGATCCGATGTCGAGCAACGCCGCGAGTTCGTCGGCCCGTTCGCGGGCGAGCAGGTTGACCATCCAGGCCGCGACCGTCGGTTTGCGCAGTCTGCCGATGGCCGCCGTCAGCTCGCGGTCGCCCGCTTCGCGTGCCTGCGCCGCGAATTCGGAGCGGGCCGCCACGAAGTCTCCTGGGTCGAGGCCGTAGAGGGCATCGGCCACCGAATCGAGGTCGGGCATGGGATCGACAGTAGTGGCGCGAGGCCGATCACGACGAGTGCCGTTCTCGGCGAACGCGCGACCGCGAGACGATCAGATGGCGAGCTTGGCGAGGATGTCGCGCGCCTTCTCGGCGGTGGGCGGCTGGCACAGCACGTCGTAGCGGCCGGCGACGAGCTGCATGGTGGACGAGAAGTCGCGCTGACCGCGGGTCGCGGCGTACGGGATGCTCGCCGAGATGAGGCCGAAGATGATGCCGCCGACGAGGCCGACGAGCAGCGGGCCGAGGAAGTCGGTGGAGAAGATGCCGAGCAGGAGACCGAAGAACACGCCGAGCCATGCGCCCGAGACGATGCCGCCGCCGATCACCTTCGGCCACGTGAGCCGACCGGTGACCCGTTCGACCTGCATGAGATCGACACCGACGATGGTGACGTCCTCGACGGAGAAGTTCTGATCGGCCAGGTGGTCGACCGCCCGTTGCGCCTCGGCATAGGTCGGGTACGAACCGACGGGCCAGCCCGTGGGAGGTGTCGGCAGACCGGGTACCTGGCGACCGGGTCCGAGGGGATTCGTCATGTCGTTTCGGCTCCTTCGCGATGCACGCCGACGGTCGCGGCGCCGGTCTCCATTCTGCCTCGACAGGGACCGGCACGCCGCGATGGTTCGCCCGATATGTTCTTTTCCCTGGTCGTTCCCGTCAGGAGGCCGGCGGCTCGAACTTCTGGGTGCGCTGCAACCCCGCGG
Source organism: Rhodococcus sp. IEGM1339 (assembly GCF_050321925.1). Taxonomy (NCBI): domain Bacteria; kingdom Bacillati; phylum Actinomycetota; class Actinomycetes; order Mycobacteriales; family Nocardiaceae; genus Rhodococcus; species Rhodococcus sp. IEGM1339. The sequence continues at coordinate 145,770 of NZ_JBNQFT010000004.1, read as the reverse complement.
CCCGGCCCTTCGCGGAGATCACGAGGGCCATCTTCCGGCTCGCCTCGTCGATCATCTCGTCACCGAGCATCGCGGCACCGCGGGCGCCGCCCTCGGCCGAGGTGTGCCACTCGTAGGCGTCGAGGATCATCTCGGCCTTGTCGTAGTCCTCCTGCCGGGGGCTGAAGACCTCGTTGGCCGCGTCGATCTGGCTCGGGTGCAGCACCCACTTGCCGTCGAAGCCCAGGGCGGCGGTGCGCTGCGCCGACCGGCGGAAGGCGTCGACGTCGCGGATCTGGAGGTAGGGACCGTCGATGGCCTGCAGCCCGTGCGCACGCGCGGCCATGAGGATCGTCATGAGGATGTGGTGGTAGGCGTCGCCGACGTCGTAACCCTCGGGCTGCTCACCGACGACGAGGGTGCGCATGTTGATGCTCGCCATGAAGTCTGCCGGACCGAACACGAGTGTCTGCACGCGCGGGCTCGCCGTCGCGATCTCGTTGATGTTCGTCAACCCGATGGCGTTCTCGATCTGCGGTTCGATACCGATCCGTCCCGCCTCGAGACCGTGGGCCTTCTCGACCTGCGTGAGGAGCAGGTCGAGCGCCTTCACGTGGCTCGCGTCGGGCACCTTCGGCAGCAGGATCGCGTCGAGATTCGCGCCGGCACCACCGACGACCGTCGCGACGTCGAGATAGGTCGCGTCCGTGGTCCAGTCGTTGACGCGCACGACCTTGATCTGGTCGCCCCAGCCGTCCTCGTTCAGAGCTTCGACGATGGTGCTGCGGGCCTGCTCCTTGGCCAGCGGCGACACCGCGTCCTCGAGATCGAGGAAGATCTCGTCGGCGGGAAGGCCCTTGGCCTTGTCGATCATCTTCCGGCTGCTGCCGGGAACCGCGAGTACCGATCTTCGGGGCCTGAACGAAAACGACATGACCTGACCAGACCTCCGAGTTCCGGGAACAGCGTGGGCACGCTCTAGCCTGGCAATCATGGCAGCAGTGAGCAAGGTCTTCGTCGCGCGGCTGGCCGGACTGGTCGTTCTCGGCCCCGACGGCGAGTCCATCGGCCGCGTCCGCGATGTCGTGCTGACCATACGAGTGGGACGTCAGCCGCCTCGTGCGCTGGGGCTCGTCGTCGAACTGCCCACCCGCAAGCGGATCTTCGTCCCGATGCTGCGCGTGACCGCGATCGAACCCGGCGCGGTCACCCTCGTCACCGGCAACGTCAGTCTGCGCCGGTTCACGCAGCGACCCTCGGAGGTGCTCGCCCTCGGTCAGGTCCTCGATTCGCGTGTGCGCGTCGACGACCCGGAGCTGCCGGACCTGATGGGTGTCGACGCCGTCGTGGTGGATCTGGGGCTCGAGCTCATGCGCACCCGCGACTGGGTCGTCGCCCGCGTGGCGGTGCGTCGCCATCGCGGCCGGCTCGCGCGCCGCTCCCCCATCCACATCGTGGAATGGCCGCACGTGCACGGACTCACCCAGCAGGCACTGTCGATGCCCGGGCAGGGTGTCGCGCAGTTGCTCCTGCAGTTCGAGGACATGCGCCCGCCGGACGTCGCGAACGCCCTGCGCGACCTACCGATCAAGAGACGCACCGAGGTCGCCGCGGCGCTCGACGACGAACGCCTCGCCGACATCGTGCAGGAGCTACCCTCCGACGACCAGACCGACCTGCTCACCCAGCTCGGCCTCGACCGGGCGGTCGCGGTGCTCGAGGCGATGGATCCCGACGACGTCGCCGACCTCCTCGGTGAGCTGCCCGCAACGGACGCCGAGTCGTTCCTGCAACGCATGGACCCCGAGGACTCCGAGCCGGTGCGCCGCCTGCTCGAGCACTCCCCCGACACCGCCGGCGGTCTGATGACCCCCGAGCCGGTCGTGCTGACGCCGGCGACCACGGTGGCCGAAGCGCTCGCCCGCGCCCGTAATCCGGATCTGAGTCCGGCCCTGGCGTCGATGGTCTTCGTCGTGCGGCCGCCCACCGCGACACCCACCGGCAAGTACCTCGGCTGTGTCCATCTGCAACGATTGCTCCGGGAACCGCCTGCGAGCCTGGTGGGAGGGGTCGTCGACGACGACCTGCCGCGCCTGGCCCCCGACGACGCCCTGACCACCGTCACCCGGTACTTCGCGACGTACAACCTGGTCTGCGGTCCGGTGGTGGACGACGAGGGGCACCTGCTCGGCGCGGTGAGCGTCGACGACGTGCTCGACCATCTGCTGCCGGAGGACTGGCGCGAGGAGGACATCGAGGATGAGTGACCGCAGCACGCAGGGCCGCTCGCGCCTCGAGACCCCACAGGCGTCGAGGTTCCGCTTCAACTTCGACGCCGAGGCGGTGGGCCGGGTCAGCGAGTCGATCGCCCGGTTCCTCGGAACGGGCCGTTATCTCGCCATCCAGACGATCGTCGTCATCGTGTGGATCGCCCTCAACATCGCCGCGGTCGGACTGCAGTGGGATCCCTATCCCTTCATCCTTCTCAACCTGGCCTTCTCGACGCAGGCCGCCTATGCGGCGCCGTTGATCCTGCTGGCGCAGAACCGGCAGGAGAACCGCGACCGCGTATCTCTCGAGGAGGATCGCGCCCGCGCCGAGCAGACCAAGGCCGACACCGAGTTCCTGGCACGCGAACTCGCGGCTCTGCGACTCGCGGTGGGTGAGGTCGCGACCCGCGACTATCTGCGTCGCGAACTCGACGATCTGCGCGCCCTGCTGATCGACGACGAGAACGAGGACGACGCCGGCACTCCACGCACCCGCGGGCCCCGTCACTGAGGGACCCCGTCCTGTTGTCCGGCACGCCCCGTTGCACACAACCCGACACCCTTCTGTAACCTTCGTCACATCAGTCGGACGGACGATCGGAGGAGGGTGATCGCGTGCGGTGGAAGGTCGCGCTGGCGATGCCGGTGATCGTCGCTGCCGGACTCGCGGCGACAGCGTCGTCGGCGACGGTGGTGGCGGAGACGACGTCCGCCGAGACCGAGCCGAGCGCCGCTCCGGCGGTGGGCGTGCTCCCCGGCGAGGTGCGCGACGCGCAACCGCTGCGCAGCCCGAGCGACCCGCTCACCCAGCTTCCGCCCGAAGCCGTGGCCGCGGCAGGGGGTGCGGCGGCCCTCGGCGACGGGCCGCTCGCGATCCCCGAACTCGTCTTCTACGCCTATCGCGCGGCCGAGATGCAGCTGGCCATCGACTCTCCCGAGTGCGGCCTGCCGTGGAATCTGCTCGCCGCCGTCGGGCGCCTGAACTCCGGACACGCGGACGGGGGACGCACCGACATCCTGGGCACGCTGACCGCGCCGGTCGTCACCCCGGAGGGGCTGCTCGGGCCGATGCGCCTGGCCCCCGCGGTGTGGGAGCAGTACTCGGCCGACGGCAACGCGGACGGCACCGCCGATCCACAGAACATCTTCGACGCGACCCTGGCCGCCGGTGCCCGGATGTGCGCGGAGGGCGGAAACCTGCGCGAGCCGGACGGGGAGGCGCGGGCGGTGGCGTCGGTCGATCCGTCACCGGACTATCTGGCGAACGTCCGGCACTGGTCCGGTGCGTATTCGAAGGCCGCCGAGGTGGCTCCCGCCGATCTCGCTCCGATCCCGGCGCGGCCCGTTCCGAACGCCGCGGATGTCGCGGCCCCCGCTCCGGCTCCGGCGGTCACCGCGCCCGCTCCGGAGGCGACACCTCAGCCGGCCCAGCAAGCGCCCGCCGACACTCCGGCTCAGCAGGCACCCGAACAGAACATCCCGGCTCCGCCGCCGATGCCGGAGTTGCCCGAACTCCCCTGCCTGGTGCCCGCCTTCTGCGAATAACTCCCGGCACACACGTGAGGTGACGCCACTCGCGACACGCGTGTCGTCATCTTCTTCTTTCACCCCACCCGACCTACCGGACCAGCACGGACGGGCCACAGCAGTACGCATACACCCCCGTTACATCACGTTTGAGTAACGGAAAGGCATCGAATGCTGTAGCCTCGGCCCGGCACGTAACGAAGGTGTCTCGTTCCGAGGCACCCGAGGGAGGGTTATCCATTGGGCCGCCACGCCAAACCGTCGGATTCGAAGCTTCGGCGAAATTCCGTCATCGCGATGACCGGACTCGTTCCGGTCGGACTGGTCGCCGCAGCCGCGACCACCGCGGGTGCGTCGCCGCGAGCGCTGATGGGTGCAGCTCACCACGAGACCGAGCCGACGGCGTCGTCGACCGACTCGACCGACCTCGCGAACGCGATTCCCGAAGCGGTCGCCGCCGTGCAGACGATCATGCTCGAGCCCGAACCGGCACCCGTGCGCACCTTCAAGGCCGCCCCCCAGCCGGAACCCGAGCCCGAGGTCCTCCACGAGGGCCCCCTCGGCATCCCCGGCATCAACTACGCCGCCTACCGCAACGCCGAGCGCATCCTCGCCGAGGAGAATCCCGCCTGCGGCATGCACTGGACGCTCCTCGCCGGCATCGGCCGCGTCGAGTCCGGACACGCCAACGGTGGTCATGCCGACGCCAAGGGCAACCTGCTCGAGCCCGTCATCGGACTGCCGCTCAACGGCAGCCTGCCCGGCCAGGCCGTCATCCACGACACCGACGGCGGCGCCCTCGACGGCGACACCGTCTACGACCGCGCGGTCGGGCCGATGCAATTCATCCCCACCACGTGGAACCAGTACGCGGGCGACGGCAACGGCGACGGAGTCTCCGATCCCCAGAACCTGTACGATTCGACGCTCACCACCGCGAAGTACCTGTGCGACGGTGGCCTCGACATGCGCAACCTCGCGCACTCGACGAAGGCGATCCACCGCTACAACAACTCGATGGCCTACGTGGCGAACGTGCTCGCCTGGTCGACGGCCTACTCCACCGGCATCGACCCGAGCCCCGCGGATCTCCCCCGCATCCACTGAGGTCCGGAGAGGGTCGTCGGGTCACCCCGGACCGAAGGCGGTCGTCGGGTCACCGTCGACCCGTATCCGGTCGCGAGCGGCGTGCCGCCTACCATGGGCGTCATGGCAGTCAGTGAGTCCGACGTCCGCAGTGCGCTCGCACGGGTCCAGGACCCGGAGATCCGCAAGCCCATCACCGATCTCGGAATGGTCAAGAGCATCGAGATCGGCGCCGACAGCAGCGTCGATGTGGCGATCTATCTGACCACCGCCGGGTGCCCCATGCGCACCGAGATCTCGGAGCGCGTCACCAAGGCCGTCGCCGACGTCGCCGGCGTGGGCGAGGTCCGGGTGACCCTCGACGTGATGAGCGACGAGCAACGCACCGAGCTCCGCAAGTCGCTGCGCGGCGACTCCACCGAGCCCGTCATCCCGTTCGCCCAGCCCGGTTCGCTCACGCGCGTCTACGCGGTGGCCTCCGGCAAGGGTGGTGTCGGCAAGTCGTCGGTCACCGTCAATCTCGCCGCGGCGATGGCCGCGCGCGGACTGTCGGTGGGTGTGCTCGACGCCGACATCTACGGTCACTCGATCCCCCGCATGCTCGGCACGTCCGCCAAGCCCACGCAGGTCGAGCGGATGATCATGCCGCCGATCGCGCACGACGTGAAGACGATCTCCATCGCCCAGTTCACCGAGGGCAACACCCCGGTGGTGTGGCGTGGCCCGATGCTGCACCGCGCGCTGCAGCAGTTCCTCGCCGACGTCTTCTGGGGCGACCTCGACGTCCTGCTCCTCGACCTGCCGCCCGGCACGGGTGACGTCGCCATCTCCGTCGCGCAGCTGATCCCCAACGCCGAGATCCTCGTCGTGACGACGCCGCAGCAGGCAGCCGCCGAGGTCGCCGAGCGCGCCGGTTCCATCGCGCTGCAGACGCGTCAGCGCATCGCCGGCGTGGTGGAGAACATGTCGTGGCTCGAACTGCCCGACGGCACCCGAATGGACGTCTTCGGCAGCGGCGGCGGTCAGGCCGTCGCCGAGCGGCTCACCCGCGCGGTGGGCGCGACGGTGCCGCTGCTCGGCCAGATCCCGCTCGACCCGGCAGTGCGCGAGGCCGGCGACTCCGGTACCCCGATCGTCCTCGCGGCGCCCGACTCGGCACCCGCGGTGGCGCTCGAGGAGATCTCCGACAAGCTCGCCGTGCGCAGGCGCGGACTGGCCGGCATGTCGCTGGGAATCGACACCACGCGTCACCTGTAAGAACCCGATATCGATCGAGCCCCCGCCGTGCTTCACGGCGGGGGCTCGATCGTAGGAAAGCTGTCAGGTGGCGTCGGGATCGATCGGCGGCTTCTCGTCCGGAGCGAGCGGCTTCGACAGGTTCGGCCGGGCCGCGCCGTTGGTGGGCGTTCCCGGAGCCGCCGAGGACGGCTTGTCGAAATTGCCGGTGAGGATCGAGTCGTCGCCGTCGAGCAGATGCTTCGTGATCACGGCCCGCGGTGTCATGCCGCGCAGCTGGTTCAGCTCGGACAGCGGTTGCCGCAGGTCGTCGAACTCCGGTCCGAGTTCCTGCTCGAGCTGGTCGCGCGCACCCGTGGCGTAGTCGCGTACCTGACGCAGCGACTTGGCCACCCACGAGACGGCGCCGGGGAGGCGCTCCGGGCCGAGGACCACGAGGGCCGCCACGATGAGTACCAGGAACTCGCCCCAACCGATGTTGCCGAACACGCATCCAGGGTACGTGGTCTCGTCCGGATCGCAGCACCTACGTGGAAGGTCACATCACACGGCTGGGACGTTCTGTCCGAGACAGGGCCGCTCAGTCGGAGACTGGGGTGACCTCGACGTCGACGAGGCGGCCGTTGCGCACGAGCTGGACGGTGATCGGTTCGTCGATCTCCTGCTGCTGGACCGCCACGACGAGCTCGTCGGCGCTGGTGACTTCGCGGTCGCCGACCTTGACGATGACGTCGCCCTCGACGATGCCGGCGCGCTGGGCCGGGCTGTCCTGACGGACGTTGGCGACCTCCGCGCCGCTCGCGACGTCGTTGACCACCGAGCGTGCGTTCACGCCGATGTCGGGGTGCCGCATCTCGCCGGTGCGGATCAGCTCCTGCGCCACCTCGGTGACGTCGTCGATGGGGATCGCGAAGCCCAGGCCCACCGAACCGCCGGTCTCCGACTTGATCGCGGAATTGATACCGATCACGCGACCCTCCATGTCGATGAGGGGGCCGCCGGAGTTGCCGGGGTTGATCGAGGCGTCGGTCTGGACGGCGTCGATCACCGCGTCGGTGTCGGTGCCCTGCCCGCTGAGCCGCATGGGCCGGTGCAGCGCGCTGACGATGCCGCGGGTGACGGTCTTGCTCAGGCCGAGCGGCGAACCGACCGCGACGACGTCCTCGCCCACCTGGACGTCCTCGGAGCGGCCCAGCTCGGCGACGACCAGGTTGTCGACGTTCTCGACGGCGAGCACGGCCAAGTCGGTCTTGATGTCGCGTCCGACGATCGAGGCGGGCACCTTCGTGCCGTCATCGAAGGTGACCTGTACCTTCGCATCGGGATTGCCGGCGGCCATCGAAACGACGTGGTTGTTGGTGACGATGTAACCGGCACCGTCGATCACCACGCCCGAGCCGGTGCCGGCGTCGCCGCCGACGGTGGTCTGGATGGAGACGACCGCGGGCAGCACGGTGTCGGCGACACGCGCGACCGCGCCGGTGGGCAGTTCCTCGTCGGGACCCGACTGGCTCAGCGTCACTCCGCGACTGGTCAGCGAACCGTTGTCGGCGGTCGCGAGCGCGACGACGAGTCCGCCGACCATGCCGATCACGACAGCCACAGCGGCCAGGGTCGCGAGTGCGCGGGGTTGGACGCGGCGGTCGAACAACACCTCACGCAGGGTCAGTCCGGGAGCCGGAGGAAGTTCCTTCTCCTCGGTCTGCCCGGCCAGGGGCGGACCGAGCCGCACCGCTGAGTCGGGGTCGCGCCAGGGATCGGGTTCGGTGTCGTCCTCGGTCTCGGCCGCGGGCTGCGAAGGGGGACGCTGGAGCGTCTCGTCGACGTCGGACGGCCGTCCGTAGGCCTCGGCCAGGATCGCATCGGTCGGAGGTGCCTGCTGGACGCGCGGGTCGACGACGCGGGGATGGGCCGAGGAGTCGAACGATCCCTCGGCGCCGGCCGGGCGCCCGAAGACACGGGCCGATGCCGGGTCGACGGTGGGCCGGTAGACGGGCCGCGGTTCGAGACGGGGAGCGTCGTCGGGGCGCGCGATCGCTCCGTCGGGGAGACCCGACGAGGCGTTGCCGGACGAGCCTCTGCCGGACGAGTCTCCGCCCGAGGAGTCCTTACCCGACGAGGCATGGGGCAGCTCGTCGTCGCGACGACGATCGTCGCCGCCCCGCCGTCCGGTGTGCTGCGCAGATTCGGCCGTCACGCGTGCCCGTCTCCCCCGTCTAGGTCCGTCACGCAGCCCAGTATCACCGATGGCATCGGATCACCTGTTACCGCCCGTCCGGTCACCGGCGCCGGAGAATCGACCAGCGGCGCGCGGCGAAGCCTTCCTCCGCCTGAGGGCGCGGGGTCGGGTCGCACAGGTGGGACGGGATGTTGCTGAGCGTACCGCGCAGTGAACTCGGCATACGCGGTATGTGATCGGCAGCGGACCGCAGTGCGTGGCGGGCCTGCTGCTGGGCTTCGACCTCGGCGGCACACTCCGGACACATCGACAGATGCTGGGCGGCCCGCATGTAGGCCGCCATGCGCAGTTCGCCGTCGACGAATGCGGCAATTGCCTCGCTGGCGAGGTGTTCCGTGGAGCCGAACCTGCGAGGTGGTTGCACCATCGTCATGACTACCTCCCGGCGGCTACCCCGCATCGACGCGACCGTTTTCGACCTTTCCATGCTCGCGCAGGTACTCGCGGAGTGCCTGGCGGCCTCGGTGGATACGACTACGCACCGTACCGAGTTTCACCCCCAGTGTGGCACCGATCTCCTCGTAGGACAGACCTTCGATGTCACAGAGCACCACCGCGGCACGGTACTCGGGTCCGAGCGAGTCCAGAGCGGACTGCAGGTCGGCGCCGAGACGCGCGTCGTGGTAGATCTCCTCGGGGTTCGGCCCTGCGGCCGGTACACGATCGTAGTCCTCCGGGAGCGCTTCCATCCGGATGCGGTTCCGGCGGCGCACCATGTCCAGGAAGAGGTTCGTGGTGATGCGATGCAACCAACCCTCGAAAGTGCCGGGCTGGTAGTTCTGCAACGACCGGAAGACGCGGATGAAGGTCTCCTGCGTGAGATCCTCGGCGTCCTGGGCGTTGCCGGAAAGACGGTAGGCGAGGCGGTAGACGCGGTCGCCGTGCTCACGAACGAGTTCGTCCCACGACGGCATGGCCGCGTGGTCCCCGGTGGCGTCGAACGCCGCGGTGCCGCTCAGGTCCGCCTCGAGCGCCGCGGTGCCGCTCAGGTCCGCCTCGAGCGCCGCGGTGCCGCTCAGGTCCGCCTCGAGCGCCGCGGTGCCGCTCAGGTCCGCCTCGAGCGCCGAGGCGTCGTTCTCGGGAACAGTGTGGGCTCGGGTCATGTGGATCGGTGGATCCTCCTCGTCGGGACCGCAGTGGTACTGGCTTCAGGGCCTATCAACACTCGATCTGCAGGGAATATTCCTTCACAGGAGCGTTCCCCGAGAGCGGTGCGTCCTCGAAGTCGTGAACCGGTGCGATCGTCCGGTTCGCCGATTGTCAGTTTTCCTCGCGGCGATGTGGCCGCCGTATGAGTAACCTGAAACGTCCCTGAGAAAATCGGTTCGGGCGTGGTCATCCGCCTGAATCACACAACTGGCGGCACCACTCCGTGCGCGCCTGCCTGCGCGAACGGATCGCCGAGGATAGCCTCAGTGAGGTGCAGACCAACGCCGATCGCATCCTGACCCACGCCGAGAACATCGTCGTCGAGGACGACGAGCTCGCCGCGGCGCGTGACCGTGCCGAAGATCTGGGCGCCGACCCGGTGTCCCCCTCCGTCGGAGCCGCCCTCGCGATGTTCGCCCGCATGCTCGACGCCAGGACGGTAGTGGAGATCGGGACCGGTGCGGGTGTGAGCGGACTGTGGTTGCTGCACGGCCTCCGCGAGGACGGCGTGCTCACCACCATCGACAGCGAGCCGGAGCATCAGCGGGCCGCGAAGATCGCCTTCCGCGAGGCGGGTGTCGTGGCGTCGCGCACCCGGCTCATCAACGGCCGCGCGCTGGACGTGCTGCCGCGACTCGCCGACTCCGGCTACGACATGGTCTTCGTCGATGCGACCCCGGCCGACCATCCGCACTTCGTGCGCGAAGGGGTGCGTCTGCTCCGGCCGGGTGGGGTGATCGTGCTGCACAACGCCCTGCTCGACGGACGCGTCGCCGACCCCGCTGCCCGCGACGCAACGGTGCTCGCGGTGCGCGAGGCGACCCGCGCGGTGTCCGACGACGAGCGTCTCGCTCCGGTGGTCCTGCCGCTCGGCGACGGCCTGCTCTGCGCGGTGCGCCTCAGCTGATCCGCGCAGCCGCCTCCGGGCGGGCAGCACGCTCTCAGATCCAGATGCCCTTGCCGATGGCGACGACACCGCCGTTGCTCACCGCGAACCGCTGACGGTCGCGCTCGAGGTCGACGCCGATGATCTCGCCGTCGCCGACGACGACGTTCTTGTCGAGGATCGCTCGTCGCACGACCGCACCCTTGCCGATGCGCACACCGGGCATGAGCACGCTGCCCTCGACGGTCGCGCCGTCGTCGACCATGACGTTCGAGCTGAGCACCGAGTTGCGGACCGTGGCGGCCGACAGGATGCTGCCGGCGCCGACGATCGACTCCTGCGCCAGACCGCCCTGCACGAACTTCGCGGGCGGCAGGTTCTCGGCGGCACCGCGGATGGGCCAGCGCCGGTTGTAGAGATTGAAGATCGGGTGGACCGACACGAGGTCCATGTGAGCGTCGTAGAAGGCGTCGAGCGTACCGACGTCGCGCCAGTAGGCACGATCGCGTTCGGTCGCGCCCGGGACGACGTTGTCGTTGAAGTCGTAGACGTGAGCCTCGCCCCGCTCGACGAGCGCGGGGATGATGTCGCCCCCCATGTCGTGGTCGGAGTCGCGATTCTCCGAGTCGGCCCGCAGCGCCTCGACGAGGACCTTCGTGGTGAAGACGTAGTTACCCATGGACGCGAACGTGACGTTGGGGTCGTCGGGTGTCCCGGGCGGATGAGCGGGCTTCTCGAGGAACTGGGTGATCCTGCCGCTCTCGTCGCTGTCGATGCAGCCGAACGCGAATGCCTCGCTGCGCGGGACGCGGATACCGGCGACGGTGACACCGGCGCCCGACTCGATGTGCTGGCGCACCATCTGCTCGGGGTCCATCCGGTACACGTGGTCGGCGCCGAAGACCACGATGTACTCGGGATCCTCGTCGTAGACGAGGTTGAGCGACTGCAGGATCGCGTCGGCGCTGCCGGTGTACCAGCGTGGACCGAGCCGCTGCTGGGCCGGCACCGGGGTGATGTACTCACCGGTGAAGCCGGAGAGGCGCCAGGTCTGCGAGATGTGCCGGTCGAGGGAGTGCGACTTGTACTGCGTGAGAACGCAGATGCGCAGGTAACCGGCATTCACGAGATTGCTGAGCACGAAATCGATGAGGCGGTATGCGCCCCCGAACGGCACTGCCGGCTTGGCCCTGTCCGCGGTCAGCGGATACAGACGTTTGCCCTCGCCGCCGGCGAGAACGATTCCAAGCACATGGGGCTGGCTCCTCACACGCTTCAACCTATCCCCCGACCCAGGCCGCCGCCAGCGAAGCGCGATCTCGACGCCCTTCGGAGTGTCGGGGCCGGGTGGCCGGAACCTGCGCGGCCCGCTACTTTGAGGCGGTGAGGGTGGCAATGATGACGCGGGAGTATCCGCCTGAGGTGTACGGCGGGGCCGGGGTCCACGTCACCGAACTCGTCGAACAACTGCGTCGACTGGTCGAGGTCGACGTGCACTGCACGGGCGCACCGCGCGATACCGCGTTCGTGCACTCCCCCGACCCGGCACTGCGCGATGCCAATCCTGCCCTGACGACCCTGTCGGCCGGGTTGCGCATGGCGCACGCCGCGGCCGGAGTCGACGTGGTGCACTCGCACACCTGGTACACCGGGCTGGCCGGTCATCTGGCCGCCGAACTCCACGACGTCCCGCACATCCTCACCGCGCACTCCCTCGAGCCCCGACGGCCGTGGAAGGCCGAGCAACTCGGGGGCGGTTACCGCATCTCATCCTGGTCCGAGCGCAACGCCGTCCGGTACGCCGACGCGATCATCGCGGTCAGCGACGGGATGCGCCTCGACGTGCTCGACGCCTATCCGTTCGTCGATCCCGCTCGGGTCCACGTGGTGCGCAACGGGATCGACACCACCGTCTGGCATCCGGGCCCGGCCGAGCCCGGCCACGAGTCCGTCGTCACCCGCATCGGTCTCGATCCGGATCGTCCGATCGTCGTGTTCGTCGGCCGCATCACCCGGCAGAAGGGCGTCGGGCACCTGATCGCCGCGGCGCACCATCTCGACCCCGACATCCAGCTCGTCCTGTGTGCCGGCGCGCCCGACACCCCCGAGATCGCCGCGGAGACCGAACGGGCGGTGACCGCCCTGCAGGACGCCCGTGACGGGGTGCACTGGGTACGCGAGATGCTGCCCACCGAATCGGTCCGCGAACTACTCTCGACTGCAACGGTTTTCGTCTGTCCGTCGGTGTACGAGCCGCTGGGGATCGTCAACCTCGAGGCGATGGCCTGCGAGACCGCCGTGGTGGCGTCCGACGTCGGAGGCATCCCGGAGGTCGTGCAGGACGGGGTCACCGGGCGACTGGTGCACTACGACGCCTTCGACACCGAGACCTACGAGCGTGCGCTCGCCGATGCGATCGACGACGTCGCGCGCGACCGCGACCGTGCCGCCCGGTGGGGCCGGGCCGGACGCGACCGCGCTGTCAACGAGTTCTCGTGGGCGCAGATCGCCCGCCAGACCGTCGCCGTCTACCAGCAGGTGCTCACGACGCGCTAGGTTCGTCGGCCGTCTCGACCCGTCGCCACGAGGTGACGGTGACCGAGACCGTCACCTCGAACGGATCGGGCAGGGAGGCCAGCAACTCCGCACGCCGGTTGGACGTCACATGATGGGCGGACGGTCCCATCCCCGCGACGAGACCGAGCGCCTCGCACGGGAGTGCGGCCGTGAAGCGCACGTCCGTCCGTCCCGTTCGCTCGAAACGTCCCGACAGCGCGGACGAGAGCCGCTCCGTCTTCCGGTCGTCCACACTCACCATGCCGGGCAACGCGACCAGTTCGCGCAGATGCTCCGAGGTGGGTGTAGCAACGACGAGCGTGCCTCCGGGGACGAGCACGCGATGACTCTCGGCGGCGTTGCGGGGCGCGAACACCGACAGCACGTGGGTGAGCGATGCCGACTTCACAGGCAGTCGTTGCCACGCATCGGCGAGGATCGCTCCGGTCCGGGGATGACTGCGGGCGATGCGCCGCACCGCGGGCTTGGAGACGTCGAGCCCGATGCCGCGCGCCGCCGGCAGGGCGTCGAGCACGGACGCGAGGTACTGCCCCGTACCGGCCCCGATCTCGAGGATCGCAGTGTCGGCGGCTGCGACTACCGCATCGGTGTCCACCGTATCGGCGGTGTCGAGGCATGCGTCGGCCACCGCGCGCCGGATCGGGTCGTAGTGCCCGGCACCGAGGAAATCGGCGCGGGCCGCGATCATGTCGGCGGTGTCGCCGGTGAACGGCGTCGAACCGCCGGCGAGCAGCGACACGTAGCCCTGGCGTGCGACGTCGAAGCTGTGCCCGCGATCGCACACCACGACGTTGTCGTCGAGGTCGAGCGCGGACTCGCAGTGAGGGCACGCGAGAAGATCGATCACGTCGGCGAGCATCGCGCCTCCGATCGTGCTCTCAGGACGACACCGGGCCCCGCGCGCCGAGGAGCGCGGGGCCCGGAGTGCCCTGAGAGGGGCCGATCAGCTGGTGACACTCTTGAGTTCGTCGCCGAGTGCCGCAGCCTCTTCCGGCGTGAGCTCGACGACCAGACGTCCGCCGCCCTCGAGTGGAACCCTCATGACGATTCCTCGTCCCTCTTTGGTTGCTTCGAGGGGACCGTCCCCGGTCCGGGGCTTCATGGCCGCCATCCTCTGCTCCCTCCAAATCTGCACCCGACCGCCGGGCGCGTGGGTTACCGTGTGGTTGCATCGCCGGTCGCGGCGACGCGCACCTTCTCATTCTTCCCTATCCGGAATACGTGCGCGTAGCTGACTCCTGGGTAAGACACTCCTCCGGGTTCTACGAGTCGAGTGACACCCAGCACGATTCGAGGTGATCGTCGACCATTCCGGTAGCTTGCATCAGCGCATACGCAGTGGTAGGGCCCACAAAACGGAAGCCGTGGCGCTTCAGCTCACGGGCCATCGCCGTGGACTCCGGCGTCACCGCCGGAATCTCCTCGACCGTTACCGAACGTCGCGCGCGTCGCGGCGGTGCGAACGACCACAGCAGCTCGTCGAGATCGGTGGACAGTTCGAGCACGGCCCGCGCGTTGGCGATCACCGCCTCGATCTTGCGGCGGTTGCGCACGATGCCGGAGTCGGCAAGCAACCTCTCGACGTCGGCCTCCGTGAAGTGGGCGACCGCCTCGACGTCGAAGCCGTGGAAAGCCGCGCGGAAGGCCTCCCGCTTGCGCAGGATCGTCAGCCATGACAGTCCCGACTGGAATGCCTCGAGGGAGAGCCGCTCGAACATCTCGTCGCGGCCGTGGAGCGGCCGACCCCACTCGTAGTCGTGATAGTCGCGGTAGAGCGACGAACCGGGACCGTCGACGGCCCACGGGCACCGCACGCGGTCGTCGGTATCGGTTACGGGCCCCTGCCCGTCGGTATCGACCACGGGACCCTGCCCGTCGGTATCGACCACGGGACCCTGCCCGTCGGTATCGACCACGGGACCCTGCCCGTCGGTATCGACCACGGGACCCTGCCCGTCTGCCGTCATCGTGACTCCCCCGTCGACTCCGACGAAGCCCGCTCGGCGACGTTCTCCCCATCGACGTCGGCTGCTCCGACGTCCTCTGCTCCGACGTCTTCTGCCCCGCCGCCCTTTCCGGTGCCGTCGACCTTTCCGGTGCCGTCGACCGGCGGCTCCTCTGCGCGGGCCTCGGCGTCGGCGAGGCGGACCCGCAGATCGTCGACCTCGCGGGCGAGACGATCGAGCGCCCAGTCGACCTCGCTCATCTTGTAACCCCGCACGGTCTGTTGGAACCGCAGGTCGCGGATGTCGGTGCCGGTGACGTCGGTGGCCGGCAACACCGTGACGGTGGTGCCCGGAGGCAGCGGCGCCAACGTCTCGCCCCGGCCGAAGACGGCGCTCGCGACGAAGAACAGCACCGCGGCGACGCCCGCCATCACGAGCACGTACAGCAGAACCGTGAGCATGCTCCGATCTTGGCACGAGCGGCCGACACCGGCCGGGACCGGTGCCGGACGGTCGGGTCAGCCGGTGACCGTCACCATCGGGGGGCGGTCGGTGAGATCGACGGAGGTGTCGAACGGCACGAACGCATCGCCCTCCACCAGGAACTGGGTGAGCGGCGCACCCGAATCGGGGATCCCGCAGCGCGCGAGCATCGTGCCCACGATCTGCCGGCTCATCGCCCCGAGTTCGGACAGCGGCCGGTTGCGGTGCTTGCGGACCCCGAGGTTGACCTGCGCGATCGCGTGGAGACCGAACCGGTCGTAGGTGTCGAGCAGCAACCCGATCTCCACCCCGTAACCCGGTGCGAACGGGACCGACTCGAGCAGTTCCCGCGTCCCCGCGTACTCACCGCCGAGCGGTTGCAGCACGCAGGTCAGCTCCGGTCGCAGTGCCGCGAGCAGCGGCCGTGCGACAAGCTCGGTGACGCGGCCACCGCCGTGGGCGTCCTCGCCTCCACCGGTGCGCAGCGGGCGCCGGTAGTACCCCTTGACGAGGTGCACACCGTCGCCGAGCAGCAGGGGTCCGAGCAATTTCGGCACGAAGGCCGGATCGGGATCGATCAGATCGGAGTCGACGAAGGCGATGATGTCGCCGGAGGTCGCCGCGAGCGACCGCCACAGCACCTCCCCCTTGCCGGGGACCGGTTCGATGCCCGGCACCGCTTCCTCCCTGGACATGACACGGGCACCCGCCGCCCGGGCCCGGATGGCGGTCTCGTCGGTGGAACCCGAATCGAGGACCACCAGTTCGTCCACGAGACCACCGAGCAGCGGGTGGATCGTGTCGATCACACTCGCGACGGTCTCCTCCTCGTTGAGGGCGGGCAGCACCACGGTCACTGTGCGGCCGGCCTTGGCCGCGATCAGCTCGTCGATCGCCCAGGCGGGCCGATCCCAGCTGTTGGCTTCGTTCCACGTGCGTGCAGGTGCACTCATGCCAACCCCCTCACCGTGCGCGCCGGCGGGCGTGTACCCGTGATCGCCGCGACCATGTCGACCACCCGACGTGTGGCTGCCACCTCGTGTACCCGGAACATTCGTGCGCCGGCCGCTGCCGCCAGAGCTGTCGCTGCCAATGTGCCCTCCAACCGGTCGGCGAGTTCGACTCCCAGAGTCTCCCCCACGAAGTCCTTGTTGCTCAGCGCCATAAGCACAGGCCACCCGGTTTTTACAAGAACGTCCACGTGCCGCAACAGAGCGAGTCCGTGATGGGTGTTCTTTCCGAAATCGTGGGTCGGGTCGATGAGGATCGAGTCGCTCGCGACGCCGGCGCGGGCGGCGGCATCCGCGGCCGCGACGACCTCTGCCACCACCTCCCCGACGACGTCGGTGTACCGCACACGGTGCGGGCGGGTGCGCGGGACGGCGCCGCCCGTGTGGGAGCAGACGATGCCGGCCCCGAGTTCCGCGGCGACCGCGACGAGCTCGGGATCGGCACCGGCCCACGTGTCGTTGATCAGATCGGCGCCTTCGCCCACAGCGCGACGCGCGACCTCGCTGCGCCAAGTGTCGACGCTGATGAGCACATCCGGATAGCGCTCGCGGATCGCGGCGACGAACGGCACGACGCGCCGGATCTCCTCGTCGCTGTCGACGACCTCACCCGGCCCGGCCTTCACCCCGCCGATGTCGACGAGGTCGGCACCCTCGGCCACTGCGCGGTCGACGGCCGCGAGCGCCATGTCGTCCTCGAAGGTCGCTCCCCGGTCGTAGAACGAGTCCGGGGTGCGGTTGACGATCGCCATGACGAGCGCCCTGTCGGTGGCGACGGGGCGCCCGCACAGGGTGGACGGTGCCGGACCGGGACGGGTCACGGGGGTCTGCTCGTCGACATCGGTCGCGGGGCCGCTCATGATCCCATCCTGACATGCTCAGCGACCGGGCAATTCTCCTCGCGCGACGCCGTCGACGAAGCCGTCGAAGATCGGCCAGTAACCCTCGCTGCGACTCGCGAGGACGTACACCTCGTCCTCACCGGTCTCGCTGTAGCCCTGCTTGCGCAGATCGACCTTCCTGCTCTTGAAGGTCGTCGTGTACTCGAGCTCGTCGACGATGCGGACGAACAGCGGAACCGCGTAGTCCGGCAACGCGTCGTGCAGCGACTTCGCGAGCGCCGCTCCGTCGAGCTCGGCGCCCTCCTTCAAGGTGATCGCGGCCATCCCGGTGCGGCCGTCGGCCCCGTCGACCTCGACGCCGTAGACGACGGCCTCGGCGATCGTCTCGTGCGACGACACCGCGGCTTCGACCTGCGTGGTCGCGACGTTCTCGCCCTTCCACCGGAAGGTGTCGCCGAGCCGGTCGACGAACGCGACGTGCATCCATCCCTGGTTGCGGACGAGGTCGCCGGTGTCGAACCAGACGTCGCCGTCGGAGAACGCGTCGCGGAGCAGCTTCTTCTCGGTGGCCTCGGGATCGGTGTACCCGTCGAAGGGTGCGCGGGAGGTGACCTTCGCGAGGAGCAGTCCGACCTCGCCCTTGCCGACCTTCTTCAACCGGCCGTCGTCGCCGCGACGTGCCTGGCCCGAATCGGGGTCGTACTCGACGACGGCGTAGGGCAGCGGGCAGATGCCGGCGGTGCGCTTCTGGTCGAGCGCGTTGATGAAGGCGATGTTGCATTCGCTCGCACCGTAGAACTCCGCGACGCGGTCGATACCGAAGCGTTCGGTGAACTCGTCCCACAGTTCTGCGCGCAGACCGTTGCCGACGGCGAGGCGGATCCCGTGGTCGGCGTCGTCCTCCCGCGGCGGCTGGTTGAGCAGGTAGCGGCAGATCTCGCCGATGTAGATGAAGGCCGTGGCGCCGTTGCGCTCCGCGTCGTTCCAGAAGTTGGACGCCGAGAACTTCCGGCCGAGCCCGAGCGTGGCGCCGGCGGCGAGCACCGAGGACAACGCGACCGTGAGGGCGTTGTTGTGATAGAGCGGCAGGCAGGAGTACAGGACGTCGGTCCGGCGCAGGCGCACGCCGAGGCTGCCCAGGCCCGACATCGATTTCAGCCACCGGAAGTGCGTCATGCGGCTGGCCTTCGGCAGTCCTGTCGTGCCGGAGGTGAAGATGTAGTAGGCCGTCTCGGACGCTTGCAGCTCCTCGGTGACTGCGGGATTCGACGCGTCGGCGTCGCGGGCGGCGGTGTCGAGATCGTCGAAGCGCAGCACGGTGCGGGCCTGCGGCTCGCCACCGAGAGAGTCGACGGCCTCCTCGCACTCCTCCCCGATCACGAGGGCGGCGCTGTCGAGCAGCGACAGGCTGTGCTCGAGCACCTCACCACGCTGGTTGATGTTGAGCATGCCGGCGGCCGCACCGAGCTTGACCGCGGCCAGCGCGACCAGCAGGGTCTCGGGCCGGTTGCCCATGAGGATGCCCACGACGTCGCCCATGCCGACACCGCGATCGGCGAGCACCGCTGCGTACCGGTTGACCTGCGCGTTGGCCTCGCCGTAGCCGATGGAGGCTCCCTCGAACCGGATGAAGGGCCGCTCCGGGTGACGCTCGGCGAGCTTCTGGAAGACCGACCCGATCGTCTCGCGGGCGGTCGGCTTCCGGGTCATCCCGGCTGCTCCGCGCAGCACGATGGGGAGATCGGTAGCCATCCGGGGCAGTTTCGAGACGAGTCCGGGCAGGGACACGACGGGGACATTGCCTCGATCGGATCGAATGGTCACGACAGATTTCCTCACGGCGACGTTGGGGACGGGCGGGCTCGCTCGGGCGACACCCACGGCGTTCCCCCGAACTTACCGAAGAGTAGATAAGCGCGCGGCGAAGTGGAACACCTCAGACCGTCGCGTACGGCGCAGCGCAACGGTCGAGCGCGTCGGCGAGGTCGGTGGTGACCGCGAGACCGTCGAGTGCGCGTTGCGCGACGAAGCCGGTGTCGACCATCGACCCGAGCCAGCCGAGCAGGCCGTCGAAGTGGCCCGTGGGATCGAGCAGGACGACCGGCTTGTCATGCATACCGAGATACCCCGCGGTCCACGTCTCGAACAGTTCCTCGAGGGTTCCGATGCCGCCGGGCAGGGTCAGGAAGGCGTTGGCGCGGTCCTCCATGATGCGTTTGCGCTCGCGCATCGTCTCGGTGACGATCAACTCGTCGGCGTCGACGTCCGCGACCTCGCGGTGCACGAGTGCCTTCGGAATGACCCCGATCGTGTGCGCGCCGGCCGCGCGGGCCGCGTCGGCGACCGCGCCCATCATCGATACGTTGCCGCCGCCGGAGACCAGCTGCCAGCCCCGTCGGCCTATCTCGGTACCGACAGCGGCGGCGAGTTCGAGGAACTTCTGGTCGACAGGGCCCGACGCGCAGTACACACAGACCGACAGAGCTTCGGTTACCATCCACTCCCGTTTCCGTACAGTTCGTTCTCGTCCTCGCCGCGATGCGCCTCGAGGATGATGTCCACCGTCTCCTCGACGCTGTCGGTGACGAAGAGCAGGTCGAGGTCGGCGGGCGAGATCTTGCCGCCGCGGACCAGGGTCTCGCGCAGCCAGCCCACCAGACCGTTCCAGTACTCCGAACCGAACAGCACGATCGGGAACTGCGTGATCTTGCGGGTCTGCACGAGGGTCAGTGCCTCGAACAGCTCGTCGAGCGTCCCGAAACCCCCGGGCAGGCACACGAACGCCTGCGAGTACTTCACGAACATCGTCTTGCGCGCGAAGAAGTACCGGAAGTTCAGGCCGAGATCGACCCACTCGTTGAGGCCCTGTTCGAAGGGCAGCTCGATCCCCAGTCCGATCGACAGTCCCCCGGCCTCGCTGGCACCGCGGTTGGCCGCCTCCATCGCGCCCGGACCGCCACCGGTGACGACGGCGTATCCGGCGTGGACGAGTGCGGCGCCGAGCTCGCGGCCGATCTCGTACTCCTCGTGACCGGCCGGGGTGCGCGCCGATCCGAAGACGGTGACGGCGCGGGGCACCTCGGCGAGCGCACCGAAGCCTTCGACGAACTCGCTCTGGATCCGCAGCACACGCCACGGATCGGTGTGCACCCAGTCGGACGGGCCGCGGCGATCGAGCAGCCGCTGGTCCATCGTCGTCGCCTCGCGGGCGAGAGAGCCGCGCAGTTGCACCGGGCCCTGGTGCACGACCTCGCGCCGGGAGCCGCGTTCGGAGGAGGAGTTGTCGCCGGACATGGCGGCCACCTTATCGGGTGAGATAGGAGCGCAGAACGGAGGTCACCTCGGTGATCCGCCCGACCTCGACGTGCTCGTCGCGCTTGTGCGCGAGGTTCGGGTCGCCCGGCCCGTAGTTGACAGCCGGGATCCCCAGCGCGGCGAACCGCGAGACGTCGGTCCAGCCGTACTTGGCCCGGAACTTCCCGCCCGCGGCCTCGACGAGCGCCGCCGCGGCCGGGTTCGACAGTCCGGGCAGCGCGCCGGGTGACATGTCGGTGAGTTCCATCGAGATCGCGAGACCGTCGAAGACCTCGCGGACGTGCGCGAGTGCGTCGTCGGGGCTGCGATCCGGGGCGAACCGGAAGTTCACGTCGAGCGCAGCGGCGTCGGGCACCACGTTGCCGGCGACACCGCCCTCGATGTGCACGGCCGACAGTCCTTCCCGGTACACACAACCGTCGATGTCGACCGACCGTGCCTCGTAGCGGGCCAGACGGTCGAGCACGGCAGCGAGCTTGTGGATCGCGTTGTCGCCGAGCCAGGAGCGCGCCGAATGCGCCCGCACACCGTCGGTCGTGATGCGCACCCGCAGGGTGCCCTGGCAACCGGCCTCGATCTCACCCGAGGTGGGTTCGCCGAGGATCGCCACGTCCGCGTCGAGCCAGTCGCGCAGTTCGGTCTCGATCCGTCCGAGCCCGTTGTACGCGGCCGCGATCTCCTCGCAGTCGTACATCACGATCGTCAGGTCGTGAGCGAGATCGGTGACGGTCGCCGCGAGGTGCAGGAAGACGGCATCGCCGGCCTTCATGTCGGAGGTGCCGCAGCCCCACATCAGGTCGCCGTCGCGCCGCGACGGCACGTTGTCGGCGATCGGGACGGTGTCGAGGTGGCCGGCGAGCATCACACGGCTGCCGAGTCCGCGGTTCGTCCGCGCCAGGACACAGTTGCCGTTGCGCACGACCTCGAAGCCGTCGGTCTGCTCGCGCAGGGCCGTCTCCACGGCGTCGGCGATGAGCGTCTCGTTCTGCGACACGCTCGGGATGTCGACGAGCGCGGCGGTCAGTTCGACGGGGTCGGCGTGCAGGTCCAGCTGCGGTACGGGCATACCTGCACGATACGAAACGCGCCTGTTCCTCAGACCCCGCACACGGTTTTCTCAGGGGGGACACAGGCGCAGGACCGCCTCGCGTACGCTTCTCACCCGTGAGTGCACACGGAGCATCAGCAGTAGGCATCGCGAACATCACGGAGGACGGGACCGTCCTCGACACGTGGTACCCGGCACCCGCCCTCGGCGAGCCGAGCGAAACCGGAACGACGCGACTCGAGGGCACGGACATCCCGTCCGATCTCGCCCTGCTCGCCGGTCACGACGAGGCGCGCGAGGTCCAGCAGGTCGTGGTGCGCACCGACATCGCGGACCTGTCGAAGTCGCCCGTCGACACTCACGACGTCTACCTGCGCCTGCACCTGCTGTCGCACCGTCTCGTCCAGCCGCACGGGCTCAGCCTCGACGGCATCTTCGGCATGCTCGCGAACGTCGTGTGGACCAACTACGGCCCGTGCTCGCTCGAGAACTTCGAGACCGTGCGCTCCCGTCTGCGTATCCGCGGACCGGTGACAGTCTTCGGTGTCGACAAGTTCCCCCGCATGGTCGACTACGTCGTTCCGGCCGGTGTCCGCATCGCCGACGCCGACCGCGTCCGCCTCGGTGCGCACCTCGCGTCCGGCACCACCGTGATGCACGAGGGCTTCGTCAACTTCAACGCCGGCACGCTCGGCAACTCGATGGTCGAGGGCCGCATCTCCGCGGGTGTCGTCGTCGACGACGGTTCCGACGTCGGTGGAGGCGCCTCGATCATGGGCACCCTCTCCGGTGGCGGCAAGGAGGTCATCTCCGTCGGCAAGCGCTGCCTGCTCGGTGCGAACGCGGGCGTGGGCATCTCGCTCGGCGACGACTGCATCGTCGAGGCCGGCCTGTACGTCACCGCCGGTACCAAGGTCACCGGACCTGACGGCACCGTCGTCAAGGCCGCGACCCTCAGCGGCGCGTCCAACCTCCTGCTGCGACGCAACTCGGTGAGCGGCGCGGTCGAGGTCGTGCCGAACAAGGGCAGCGGAGTCGAACTGAACGCGGCTCTGCACGCCAACGACTGACTCTGCAACCACAACAGATTCGGAACCGAGAAACTGTGAGTGAAACCCAGCGGCCCGCGTCCGAGGCCGAACATCTCGGGAGCGGCCTGAAGGTCCGCCATCTGACCATGATGGGACTCGGCTCCGCCATCGGCGCGGGTCTGTTCCTCGGTTCCGGAGTGGGTATCGCCGCAGCCGGTCCGGCCATCATCGTCTCGTACCTGCTCGCCGGCGTGATGATCATCTTCGTGATGCGCATGCTCGGCGAGATGGGTGCCGCACTGCCGGTGAGCGGTTCGTTCTCGCACTACGCGCGCATCGGAATCGGCCGCTGGGCCGGATTCAGCATGGGGTGGCTGTACTGGTTCATGCTGATCATGGTGCTCGGTGTCGAGATCACCGGTGCCTCCGCGATCGTGCAGTCGTGGCTGCCGGGCGTACCCCAATGGGTGGTCGCGCTGGTGTTCGTCACCTTCTTCGCGGTGGTCAATCTGGCGAGGGTCGCCAACTTCGGTGAGTTCGAGTTCTGGTTCGCGGCACTGAAGGTCGCGGTCATCCTCGGGTTCCTGGTGATCGGCATCCTGCTCGTGTTCGGTCTGCTTCCGGGCACCGAACCCGTCGGCACCACGCACCTGCTCGGCGACGGCGACGGTTTCGCGCCCAACGGGATCGCCGGTGTCGCGGCCGGTCTGCTCGCGGTGGCCTTCGCGTTCGGCGGCATCGAGATCGTCACGATCGCCGCGGCCGAATCGAAGGATCCGGAACGGTCCATCGCGACGGCCGTGCGCAGTGTCGTCTGGCGGATCTCGGTCTTCTACCTCGGGTCGATCTCGATCATGGTGCTCGTGCTGCCGTGGACCGCGGCGAGCGGTGAGACCTCCCCGTTCGTCTCGGTGCTCGACATCGCCGGCATCCCCTACGTGTCCGGCTTCATGGAACTCGTCGTGGTGATCGCGCTGCTGTCGGCGTTCAACGCCAACGTCTACGGCACCTCCCGCATGGCCTACTCGCTGGCACGCGGCGGCGACGGACCGGCCTGGCTCAGTAAGCTCACCCACCACGGAGTGCCCCGCAACGCGGTGCTCGTCTCGGTGTTCTTCGGCTTCGTCAGCGTGTGGCTCAACTGGCTGCTGCCCGACACCATCCTCGGGATCCTGCTCAACGCGGTCGGATCGGCGCTCATCGCGATCTGGTTGTTCATCGTCGTCTCGCATCTGCGGCTGCGCCGCAAGTTCGAGCGCGAAGGCACCATCCGCCTGCGCATGTGGCTGTTCCCCTATCTCAGCTGGTTCACGCTCGCGATGCTCATCGGCTTCATCGTGCTGATGCTGTCCGACAGCGCGGCCCGGGTCCAGCTCGCGTCGACCTTCGTGCTGTTCCTGATCATCACGGCGCTCGGCTTGCTCTGGCACCGCACCCACGACGACAAGACGGTCAGCCACCCGTCCGATCGGCCAGCGCAGTGAGCACGAGCTCGGTGATGTCGAGCGGATCGCTCGTCCGGTAGCTCACCCCTCCGGTCGCCGCGGCGATCTGCTCGAGGGTTGCGGTGTCCACGTCCTCACCGAGTCCGATCGTCACGATCCGTACCGGCCTGGACGGATCGTTCTCGTTCGAGAGGACCGCGAGCAGTTCGTCCTTCGACATCGCGGAACCGTTGTCGGCGCCGTCGGTCACCACGACGACACTGTTGGCCGCGCGCGGATCGTAGCTGTCCTGCACGTACCGGAAGGCCGCGAGGATCGTGTCGTAGAGCGCGGTGGTCTCGTCGGCCGTACCGGCCATCTGCGCGACGAGCGAGGTGAGCAGGTCGCGTTGGGTACCGTCGTCCACCACCGCATCGAAGCGCCGGATCGGTGCCGCCACGATGTAGTCCCCCGTTGCCTCGGCGCGGTCGTTCGGCAATGTGGCGTAGTCGCTCACTCCCCCACCGAAGAACCACAGGCCCGCTGAGACGTTCCCGGGCAGGACCTCGTTGGCGGCGGTCGCGGCGCGCCGGACCAGTTCGATCCGACTCTCGTCGCCGAGATTACGGTTCATCGACGCGGAGACGTCCACCGCGAACACGGTGCGCACGGGAAGCGCCTGCAACGCCCACACGTTCATCGCCTCCTCGGCGACGGTCTCGTCGTCGAGTTCGAGCACCGGCACCGCTCCCACACCGCGGCCGTCGGGCAGGGGTCGTCCGCCTCCGTCCCGGAAGCCGTGACGGGTCAGCCTGTCGAGTCCTTCGGACGTGTGCAGCGCGTCGGTCAGCGCCGTGGCGGCCGCCGCCGCGGCGTCGTGCCGTTCTCCGCGCGCCGTCACGACCACCGGATAGTCCACGAGCAGCGTCCCGGTGACGGGTACCTCGATGCCCAGTTCGCGCTTGTGGACGCTGCGATAGGTCTCGACCTGCTGTTCGGTGCTCACCACCGTCCCACCATCGGCGACGGTCTCCTCGAGCAAGGTCGATCCGGTAGGTACCTCCTCGTCGCGAACCCCCTCCCGCTCGGCGAGCGGCGCCATGACGGGACGGACCGTGCCCATCGCGACGGGATCGTCGGCGGCCTCGGCCAGCACGGCGCGGATGGCACCTGCCGCGGGACCGGAGCGCAATGGATTGCCGAAGACGAGACCGGGATCGGACAGGGCCTCCTGCCAGTCGGCCGCCGGTTCGACGGTGCCCGGCGCACCCGCGATCACGAGCGGCGTGGTGGCCAGCGGTGTCGACACCGTGCGCACCGGGCCCGTGGCGGTCTCACCCGCCCACGACGCCCACCAACCGCCCGCCGGGAGCCACAGGTCGGGAACGTCGTCGGTCGCCAGTCGCGCCGACACCTCCCCCGGTTCCTGTTCGACTACCTCGAACTCCGTACATGCGGATACCGAGGTCCCCTCGATCACCGGTGCGAGGTCGGCGGTGACCGCCACGGTGTAGCGCTCGGAGTCGTCGCACCCACTCCGCCGCTCCACGAACAGGAAGGCGACGGATCCGGCAGCGAGGACGAGGATCACGGCGACGACGAACCAGCGCGCCCGACCCCCGCCCGGCCGTGCATCCCCACTCACGCCGCCACGACGGCTCGGCGGATCCGACTCGGACGGTCCGGACTCCCCCGCCATGCGTCGGCCCCCTCGTGCTCACTCCGGGTGACGACCCTCGGTCGCCCGAGACCGATGATATAGACCGGCACGCCTCGGGAAGCCGAATCCGACGCGATATCAGCCCTGTTCGGAGCTCTCCAGTTCGAGTCGTCGAGCGATCAGCGCCGCCTGCAGCTGGCGCAGTCCGGAGGGCCGGGTGGGGTCGAATCCGGTGAGTTGCGCGACCCGCTTGAGGCGGTAGTCGACAGTGTTCGCGTGGACGTGCAGGGTCTTGGCCGTGAGCTGGCGGCTCAGGTCGTGGGCGATGTGCGTTTCCAGCGTCTCGACGAGTTCGGGTGATTCGTCGAGCGGGTCGAGGACGCGTGCGAGGTGACGGCGCGCCGGTCCGGGCCGCGTGAGCTGGTATTCGAGGGCCAGATCCTGCATACCGTAGGCCCCGACCGCACGGCCGAGCCGTCGCACCAGATCGAGCAGTTCGTGGGCCTGCTTCGCCGCGGTGGGCACCTCCCGGACGGGGGCGTGGACGAGAGCGATCGTGACGGACACGCCCGCGACGGTCTCGATGCGCTGCCGGAATTCCTCGATCGCCTCGGTCGAGGGCGATTCGGGGAGCAGGACGGTGCCGCCCTCGGGGCCGAGCATCGCGAGGTGGCGGCCCTCGCAGATCGCCTCGAGTTCGGTCTCGACCCGGCGCAGGGTGCGCCGCGCGACGACCTCCGGCCGCACGTGCGGATTGCGTTCGTCGGGATGTCGGGTGAGCGAGACCGCGAGCACGGTGTAGGTGTCGGCGAGCACCAGCCCGGAGCGTTGCGCCACGGCCGCGGCGTCCTGCCCGCTCAGCAGCGCGGCGACCAGTTCCTGCGCGGCGACGTCGCGTTCACGGCGGATGGCGTCGAGTTCGGCGACGAAACCGGTGGTCGCGGCGACGGTGACCTTCTCGAGCAGCGCCATCCACAGGCGGGACGCGTCGGCGACGGAGGAGACATCGCCCTCCCGGGCCCGATCGGTGACCAGCTCCCACCCGAGACGGATGCCTTCGTGATAGATCCGGAGCATGTATTCGAGCCGGAAGCCGGCGCGGGCCCACTGGGCTGCGCTGCTGCGCAGGTCGGCGAGTTCCGCGTCGGAGGGTAGTTCTCCGGAGTCGAGGAGATGGATCGCGATGCGCAGGCAGCGCACGGTGACCTCGGTGACGTCACCGCGCAGCGATTCGCCCGGTCGCAGCGAACACGGCGCCACGTTGTCGGCGAAGTGCGCCACGAGTTTGCGAGCCACGGCGGGCAGATCGCGCAGCGGAACGGACGCGGGCTTCCCGTCCACCAGGAAGAGCGGAGCGTTGTCACCGTCCCCCCGACGATCGTGCCCGGTCACCCGGACCTGATCCGTTACAGACATCCCTCGAACCCCCATCGAAGTGAGTAGATCTACATACGGTGCAGTAGAGAATCCGCCTCGCAGTGTGACACATGCAACCCCTGTGACCGATTTTCCACGAAGTTCCGGTGACAGGAACCTGCCCGCGGGCGCTCCCCACCGACCCTGTCAGCCCAGTTTCTTCTTCTGCACCTTGCCCATCGCATTGCGTGGAAGGTCACCCACCACA
This sequence comes from Rhodococcus sp. IEGM1339, assembly GCF_050321925.1. Classification (NCBI taxonomy): domain Bacteria; kingdom Bacillati; phylum Actinomycetota; class Actinomycetes; order Mycobacteriales; family Nocardiaceae; genus Rhodococcus; species Rhodococcus sp. IEGM1339. The sequence goes on along the minus strand of NZ_JBNQFT010000004.1, from coordinate 118,438 downwards.
CGCACCTCCCGGGGCCGCTTGTGCACGGAAAGCTGTTGTGCGACAAGGTCGATCAGTTCCGACCCGTCGACTTGGGGGCCGTCGGCGGCGGGCACCACGAACGCGACGATCCGCTGACCGAGGTCGTCGTCGGGCAGGCCCACCACGGCCACCTCCCGCACCGCGGGATGACCGAGCAGAACGGTCTCGATCTCCCCCGCACCCACCCGGAACCCACCGGTCTTGATCAGATCGGTCGACTCGCGACCCACGATGCGGTGGAATCCGCCCTCGTCGACGGCCGCCACATCGCCGGTGACGAACCATCCGTCCTCGGTCCACGCGGCCGCGGTGGCCTCCGGCCTGTTCAGGTAGCCGTCGAAGAGCATCGGTCCACGCACCTGCAAGACGCCGATGCTCTCCCCGTCGTGGGGCACGTCGCGGCCCTGCTCGTCGCGCAGGCGCGTCTCGACCCGGGCCACCGGCGTGCCGACCCAGCCGGGACGGCGCTCGCCGTCGACGCGCGTGCTGAGCGTCAGCATCGTCTCGCTCATGCCGTAGCGCTCGATCGGAACCAGTCCCGTGAGCTCACGCAGTCGTTCGAAGACCGGCACCGGCAGCGGCGCGCTGCCGGAGACGAGCAGTCGCGCGCCGCTGAGCGCGCGGGCGGAGTCCTCGTCCTCGACGACGCGTGTCCACACCGTCGGCACCCCGAAGTAGAGGGATCCCTGCGCTTCGGCGTAGGCCTGCGGAGTGGGCTTCCCGGTGTGGATCAGCCGGCTGCCCACCCGCAGGGCTCCGACCACACCGAGCACGAGTCCGTGCACGTGGAACAGCGGCAGCCCGTGGACGAGCGTGTCGCGCTCGGTCCAGGCCCACGCCTCGGCGAGCGCGTCGATGCCCGCGGCGATCGCCCGGCGGCTCAGCAGCACACCCTTCGGAGCGCCGGTGGTCCCGGAGGTGTAGAGCACGAACGCGATTCGCGCCGGGTTCGGCTCGGGCAGGTGGTGCCAGTCGCGGGCGTGCAGGCGGACCGGCAGGCTCGGCAACTGCGGAACGTCGGGATGCTGCACCTCCGGCGCCGGACCGAGCCAGGCCTGCGCCTCCGAGTCCGTCAGGATGTGGGCGAGTTCGGCGGGCCCCGAGTCCGGTGGCACCGGCACCACGGTCGTCCCGGCGAGCAGGGCACCGGTCACGGCGACGACGGTGGTCGCGCTCGGAGTCGCGAGCACGGCCACCCGATCGGCGCGCGCCACCCGCGCCGCGACGGCGGTGGCCGCGCCGAGCAGATCGCTGCGGGAGAAGGTGTGGCCGTCGATACGGACGACGTCCGGGAGATCGTCGCCGCGCGCGACGGCCAGCGGATTCAGCGAACGAAGCAGTGCAGACACGACAGCCACGATTCCATATCGATGCCGCAGCCTCGCGGGGGCGGTCGGGTGTGGCGGTCAGGTGTGGATGTCGCCGCGCGCCGCGGACATCGATGTCCGCGCCAGATGTGCCGGGGGAAGCACGGTGGCCAGGACCGCGCCCAGCAGCATTCCGATGAGGACGGCCACGCCGTGCGCATCGCCCGCGATCACGAGGACCACACCGAGAAGGAAGGTCGCCGCGGAGGCGACGAGCAGCGAGCGTGTCGCTCCGACGACCGGCCACAGTCCCGCGAGAGTCGCGGCCGCCGCGAGCGTCGCGCCGGTTGTTCCCGCGCCGTCGGACGGGAAGACGAAGGTGGTGAACAACCCCCACAGCACCTGGCCGACCAGGAACAACCCGAGTGCGCGGTACCACCCCCACACCCGCACGATCGCGATGGCGACCACCGCGAGCAACAGCAGGTTCACGACGGTGAGGAGCACGCCGCCGTCCTCGATCAGACCTGCGGTGAGGACACGCCACCACTCCCCCGAGTCCCGGGTGCGGACCGGCTGCCGCCGGAAGACGTCGAGCAGTCCCGGGAAGACCAGTCGCGCGAGCGAGGCCACCGCGACCACCGACCACAGGATCGTCGCCGCGACCGGCGGAGGCCACCAGAACGATCGCGTCGTCGCGTGCGCGGAACTTCCCGCATGGGAGCGTGACGCGCTCACCGCAGCGATGGCCACCACGGCGACGTAGAGCACCCACAGCAGCGGATCCTCACCGGACGAACTCACGGGGCCAATCTACCGGCGAGCTGCTCGCCGAGCGGTGCGCCGGCGCGCTCTATCGGCGCAGTCGGGCAGCGGCGGCGTCGATGGCGTCGTCGGTCGCGGTGAGCGCGATCCGGACGTGCAGGACACCTCCGGGACCGTAGAACTCGCCGGGTGCGACGAGGATGCCGCGGTCAGCGAACCAGTCGACGGTCGCGCGGCATCCCTCACCGCGCGTCGCCCACAGGTACAGGCCCGCCTCCGAATGGTCGACGGTGAAGCCGGCGCCGCGCACGGCCTCGAGGAGCACCTCGCGACGCTTGCGGTACTTCTCGCGCTGCGCGTTCTCGTGTTCGTCGTCGTTCAGTGCCGCGGTCATCGCGGCCTGGATCGGCAGCGGCAGCATCATGCCGGAGTGCTTACGGACCTCGAGCAGGTCGGCGACGAGGTCGGCGTCGCCGGTGACGAAACCGGCCCGGTAGCTCGCGAGATTGGAGGTCTTCGACAGCGAGTGCACCGCGAGGAGGTTGGTGTGGTCGCCCCCGCACACGTTCGGGTGCAGGATCGACAGGGCCTCACACTCCCAGGTGAGCCCGAGATAACACTCGTCGGAGACGACGATCGCGTTGCGGCTGCGCGCCCAGTCGACGACCTTGCGCAGGTGGTCGGGTCCGAGCACCTTGCCGGTGGGGTTCGACGGCGAGTTCACGAAGACCAGCGACGCGACCTCGGGGCCGAGGCGGGTCAGCCCGTCGGCGCGGATGATGCGGGCACCGGCGAGCAGCCCGCCCACCTCGTAGGTCGGGTACGCCAGTTCGGGGATCACGACGAGATCGTCGGCACCGAGGCCGAGCAGCGACGGCAGCCAGGCGATCATCTCCTTGGTGCCGATCGCCGGCAAGATCGCCGAGTCGTCGAGACCGGTGATGCCGTAGCGACGTTCGAGCGCACCCACGGCCGCCCGCCGCAGTTCGGCGGTGCCGTGCGTGGTCGGGTAGCCCGGCTCCTCCGCGACGGAGACGAGCGCCTCCCGGATCACGGGGGCGACCGGGTCGACCGGTGTGCCCACCGACAGGTTGACGATGCCGTCGGGATGCGCCGCTGCCTTCGTTTTCGCGTCGGTCAGGGAATCCCAGGGGAAGTCCGGCAGGCTCTTCGCCACCGAACGGCGGACACGCGTGCTCACGAAAGTTCCACCGGTCCGTTCGTCACTCTTCGCCCATGGGAGGGAGATTCTTGACGAACGGCGGGTCGTAGTCGACCTTGCCGAGCTTCGCGGCGCCACCGGGCGAGCCGAGATCGTTGAAGAAGTCGACGTTGGCCTTGACGTACTCGGACCACTCGTCCGGGACGTCGTCCTCGTAGAAGATCGCTTCGACGGGGCACACGGGCTCGCACGCACCGCAGTCGACGCACTCGTCGGGGTGGATGTACAGCATGCGACCGCCCTCGTAGATGCAGTCGACGGGGCACTCCTCGATGCATGCCTTGTCCAACACGTCCACGCACGGTTCCGCAATCGTGTACGTCACTGCTGTTCTCCCTGCCTCTCTGTAAGCCCGCCGACCTGCGCGGTCTCGCCCGAGCGGGCACCCTCGGCGCCCACGGTCCTCCAGTATCCCCCGTGCCCGTGCCACACACCGGAGTAAGGGTCCCCTACTTCAGAGTGCAGACCGTCGAGGCGGGTCAGCCCGCGGTGACCGGGAGCTCGATCGGCGTGTACGCGGTGGTCCGTTGGCGCGCCGGCCGCCCGATGCCCTCGGCGATCGCGACCAGTTCGGCGACGGTCTTCTCCGAACCGTGCTGCGAGCCCGCCATGCGCGAGATCGTCTCCTCCATGAGCGTGCCGCCGAGATCGTTCGCCCCGCCCTCGAGCATGGCCTGCGTCCCGGCGACACCCAGCTTGACCCAGCTGGTCTGGATGTTGTCGATCCGGCCGTGCAGCATGACCCGGGCGAGGGCGTGCGCGGCACGGTTGTCGCGCATGGTCGGGCCGGGACGCGACGCGCCGGCCAGATACAGCGGCGACGACTGGTGCACGAAGGGCAACAGCACGAACTCGGTGAATCCGCCCGTGCGGTCCTGGATCCCGCGGATCACCTCGAGGTGGCCGACCCAGTGGTGCGGCTGGTCGACGTGCCCGTACATCATCGTCGAGCTCGATCGCAGGCCCACCTCGTGCGCGGTGGTCACCACCTCGATCCACTCGGCGGTCGGGAGCTTGCCCTTCGTGAGCACCCACCGCACCTCGTCGTCGAGGATCTCCGCGGCGGTGCCCGGGATGGTGTCGAGCCCGGCCTCACGCAGTTCGGTGAGCCAGTCCCGGATCGACGTGCCGCTGCGCGCGACACCGTTGACGATCTCCATCGGCGAGAACGCGTGGACGTGCATCGACGGCACCCGCGCCTTGACGGCGCGGACGAGATCGGCGTAGCCGGTCACCGGCAGTTCCGGATCGATACCGCCCTGCATGCACACCTCGGTGGCGCCGGCGACGTGCGCCTCCCACGCCCGGTCGGCGACCTCGCTCGCCGAGAGGGTGAACGCGTCGGCGTCGCCCTTGCGCTGCGCGAAGGCGCAGAACCGGCAGCCGGTGTAGCAGATGTTGGTGAAGTTGATGTTCCGGTTGACGACATAGGTGACGTCGTCGCCGACGGTGTCGCGGCGCAGCTGGTCGGCGAGCGCCACGAGTGCTTCGAGACCGGCGCCGTCGGCGTTGGCGAGGGCGATGTACTCCGCTTCGGTGCAACCGCCCGGATCCCGTTCGGCGGAGCGCAGCGCCGAGAGCACGTCGCTGTCGAGCCGCACCGGTGCTGAGGCGCCCAGCTGGAGCACCTGTTCGCGGACGGTCTCCCAGTCGCCGAAAGCGCTCCCGAGATCGGACCGGTGCTCGGTGTTGCGTCCGGTCACGTCGATCTCGGAGTTCAGATCGACGCGACCCGACGACTCCCAGTCGATGTCGGGTTCCTGCCAGGGCAGTCCGGACGGGATCACCTTGCGCGCGAGGCCCGTGGCCGGATCGGCGAGGGCGTGCACGTGCGCGGTGATGCGCGGATCGATCCACGGCTGCCCGGCGAGCACGTACTTCGGCTGCGCGGCGATCCGCTCGGTGAGCTCGAAGCCGGCCTCGGAGCTCAGGCGCGCCAGGGTGTCGAGATTCGGCCAGGGCCGTTCGGGGTTGACGTGATCGGGCGTCAACGGCGAGACACCACCCCAGTCGTCGACACCCGCCCCGAGCAGCGCGCGGCACTCGTCGAGCGAGACGAGATTCGGCGGGGCCTGGATGCGCATTCCCGGCCCGAGGACGAGCCGCGCGACGGCGATCGCGGCGAGGAACTCGTCGAGATCGGCGTCGTCGTGCTCGCGCATCGCGGTGTCGTCCTTGGCGCGGAAGTTCTGGACGATTACTTCCTGGATATGACCGAATGCCTTGTGCGACTTACGGATCGCGTGGATCGATTCGGCACGCTCGGTGAAGTCCTCACCGATGCCGACGAGGATGCCGGTGGTGAACGGCACCGCGAGTCGGCCCGCATCGGTGAGCACCCGCAGCCGCACCGCCGGATCCTTGTCGGGGCTGCCGTAGTGGCACTGCCCCTTCTCGGTGAACAACCGTTCGGAGGTGGTCTCGAGCATCATGCCCATCGACGGGGCGACCGGCTTCAGCCGCGAGATCTCGGCCCAGCTCATCACCCCGGGATTCAGGTGCGGCAGCAGACCGGTCTCCTCGAGGACGCGGATCGCCATCGCTCGCACGTAGTCGAGGGTGGAATCGTAGCCGCGCTCGTCGAGCCACTGCTTCGCTTCGGGCCACCGGTCCTCGGGCCGGTCGCCGAGTGTGAACAAGGCTTCCTTGCAACCCAGTTCGGCTCCCTGACGGGCGATCTCGAGGATCTCGTCGGGTTCGAGATACATGCCGTGACCCTCGGCGCGGAGCTTGCCGGGGACGGTGACGAAGGTGCAGTAGTGGCATCGGTCCCGGCACAGCCGGGTGATGGGGACGAAGACCTTGCGCGAATAGGTGACCGTGCCGGGTCGACCCTCCGCGAGAAGGCCGGCATCGCGCACCCGCGCCGCCGACGCACAGAGATCCTCGAGATCGGCACCCCGGGCCTGCAGCAGGACCGCCGCTTCGTCGACGTTCAGTGCGACCCCGTCGCGAGCCCGACGCAACGCTCGACGCATTCCCGAGGGAGTCGCCGTGGATCGGTGCGCAGCGCCGGGACGCACGGTGGGGGTCGGGAGCATCGCGGACTGCGGGGTGTCGTCTGCGGAATCGGTCATGGGCCCGATCATGCGCCTACGAGCACCCCCATGCCACTTCGGGGTCTATCCGCGCGGGTAGTCGTCGTCCGCCGGGACTTCGCGGGACTGCTCGTAGGTGTCTGCCGGGTCGGCTTCGAGGGGCACGTCCGAAGGCAGGTCGTCGGCAGGATCGTCGTAGACGGGAATGGCCTGCTCGAGCCGGTCGGCCTCGGAATCGTTGTCGGACTGGATCTCGATGCCGAGCGCATTCGACTCCGTCATTGCGATCTCCTCCTGATAGGGCCCGATCGTGAGATCGGATCGGGCGAGTCCGGCCGGGTTCTACGGATCCCAGCCTAGCGTGGAACCGGACACGGGGCCCGATGGAGCAGGAGGTGCGGGTGGAGGACGACGAGAGTTCGCCGGCGGGGTCGGCCGACAACACGGCAGCGACGAGCGTGGTGATGAGGGAACCGTCGTGGCGGCCGAGCCCGAAGGCGCGTGTGCTGTGGGCCGTGAGTGCAGCGCTGATGTGGTTGCCGCTGGTCGTCGCGCAGGTCGTGTGGGTGCTCGTCACGCCGGTGGGCGCCGGGTGGCACGTCGCCGCCGCGGCCGCGACCGTCGTCCTCGGTGGACTGCACGTCGCGGTGGTGCCGGTCTGGCGATACCGCGTCCATCGCTGGGAGATGGACGAGACCGCGGTCTACACGCGTTCGGGTTGGTGGACGCAGGAGCACCGCATCGCACCGATCTCCCGGATCCAGACCGTCGACACCGAGCGTGGACCGCTCGACCGGTGGCTCGGCCTGACCACCGTCACCGTCACCACCGCCTCGGCGGCGGGTGCGGTGGAGATCGTCGGGCTCGACAGCCGGGTCGCCGACGAGACCGTCGCTCGCCTGACCGCACTCGCGGCGAGCTCGGAGACGGACGCGACATGAACGACGCCCTCGTGGCCGGGACGGACGAGGAGGTGCCGTGGTCGCGTCTCGATCGCCGGATGCTGCTGATCCACCCGATCGAGGAGATCCTGCGCCTGCTGCCCGTCCTCGCAGGCTCGTTCGTCATCGGGTCCACCAGCGGCAATCCCGTGTGGGGCCTCGCAGCGACGGGCGTGCTCGTGCTGGTCGGTCTGCTGCGCTGGTTCACCACCACCTACCGCGTAGGACCAGAGCACGTCGAACTCCGCCGCGGCCTGCTGCAACGACGCGAGTTGTCGATCCCCCGCAGCCGCATCCGGTCGGTGGACGTCGAGCAACGCCTCCTGCATCGCGTGCTGGGCCTCGCGGTCGTGAAGATCGGCACGGGTCAGAGCGGGGGCGCCGATCGCAACCGGTTCGAACTCAACGGCCTTCCGATCGCAGCAGTCCCCGAGCTCCGTGCCGTTCTCCTGAGGAGTGGGCAACAGGACGACGTGCCGGTCGAGACGACCTCGACCGCTGCCGTCACCGAGCGTCAGCTGGCGCGATTCGACCCGGCCTGGGTGCGCTACGCGCCGTTCTCCACGACGGGACTGCTCGCCGTCGCGGCCGTCGCCGGTGCCGCCTTCCAGTTCGGGCTCGGCCGGTGGATCGCCGAATCGCAGCTCGTCCGCCGCGCGGTGGAGACCGCGGAAGACCTCGGCCTGGTGGTCGCGCTCGTGATCCTCGTGCTGGTCGTCGTGCTCGTCGCCAGCCCGGCCGCGTGCGTGCGGTACCTGCTGCTCTACGGCGATCTGCGGGTGACCGACGACCAACGGGTCCTGCGCATCGCGCACGGCCTGCTCACGACCCGTCACACCACCCTCGACCGGGCGCGGCTGCGCGGGATCGCGCTGCACGAACCGCTGGCGCTGCGGCTCGTCGGCGCCGCACGGCTCGACGCCGTCATGACGGGCAGAACCGCGCAACAGGGCGGTTCGTCACTGGTCCTGCCGTCGGCGCCCGACGGGGAGGTCCGGCGGGTCGCGGCCGAGGTGCTCACCGGGGGGCTGCCGCTCGACGTTCCGCTGCGCAGTCACGGTCCCCGTGCCCGGCGTCGCCGCTACACGCGGACGCTGTGGCCGGTGGCCGTCGTGGTCGCCGCCGGGCTCGTCGCCCTGAGCGTCACCGACCGGCACGTGCCGTTCGCCGTGATCGCCACGGTGGTCGTGGTGCTGGTCGCGGGGGCGTGCGCGCTGGCGCAGGACCGCTACCGGGGTCTCGGCCACGCCGTCGTCGACGGACATCTCGTCGCCCGCAGCGGTTCGATCGACCGGCAGCGCATCTGTCTCGATGCGGACGGTGTGATCGGCTGGACGGTGCGGCAGACCTTCTTCCAGCGCCGTGCCGGTCTCGCGACCGTCGTCGCGGCGACGCCGGCGGGTGCGGGACGCTACGAGGTGATCGACATCCCCGTGGACGAGGCGTGGGCGCTTGTCCAGGAGGTCACACCGGGTATGGGAGAAGCATGGATCGACCGATGAAGCCGACATCCGGCAAAGGCCCCCTGCACGGCACTCCCCCGGCGACGCTGGCCGAGCTCGACGACGCGCTCGTCGACTGCCACGCGTGTCCGCGGCTGGTCGCATGGCGTGAGCAGGTCGCGCGGGAGAAACGGGCGGCCTTCCGCGACGAGGAGTACTGGGGCCGGCCCGTCCCGGGCTTCGGCCCGGCCGATGCGTCCCTGCTGATCGTCGGGCTGGCGCCCGCCGCGCACGGCGGGAACCGCACAGGACGGATGTTCACGGGCGACCGGTCGGGCGACGTGCTGTACGCGGCCCTGTACGACGCGGGACTGGCGTCGCAACCGACCGCGACGCACATCGGCGACGGCCTCGAACTGTTCGGCACGCGCATCACGTCGCCGGTGCACTGCGCGCCACCGGCCAATCGCCCCACGGTCGTCGAACGCGACACCTGCCGGCACTGGCTCGAACAGGAACTCGACCTGCTCTCCCCCACGCTGAGGTCGGTCGTCGTGCTCGGCGGGTTCGGGTGGCAGGCACTACTGCCGGTCCTGTCGGCGGCGGGGTGGACGATTCCGGTTCCCCGCCCCAAGTTCGGACACGGCGCACATGTGCTGCTCGCTGCCACCGAGGCGCGGGAGCACCCGTTGCACCTGTTCGGTTGCTATCACGTCAGCCAGCAGAACACCTTCACCGGCCGGTTGACGAAGGAGATGGTGACCGAGGTGCTCAGGGACGCGGCGCGGGCTGCGTCCCTCCCACTGCCTGGGTGATCTCCCTGATGCGGGCCGAGAACAGGTAGCCGCCGGCGGGGGCGAGCGCGGCCACGGGCAGCAGCAGGGTCCGCCAGTCGCCGAGCGCGAGCTGGTCGCCGCCCGGACCGCCCACGAGGCAGACGAGGAAGACGACGGCCCAGGCCAGCAGCGGCAGGGTCGCGCTGCGCAGGGATCCGGTCTCGGCGCGGAGGGCCATCACCAGCAGCAGGTTGACGAGGCCGGCCAGCAGGATGGTGATCGGGAAGGGCACTCCGGCGATGTACACGCCGAGATAGAAGACCGACAACAGGGCGCACAGCGCACCGTCGAGCACGAGCAGCGCGACGAGCCCCCGGCGGGGTTGGACGTCCACCGGTGACGCGAGGGGTGCAGCGGTTGCTGGATCGACCGTCATGCTTCGATGGTGCGCTACCGGACGCGCCCGAGCGCAACCGGGGTCCGCGGAACCATCCGCGACCCACGCACGGGACGTCAGGGAACCGGCGGGTATCCGAGCATGGTGAGCAGCGCGCTCTGCTGGTCGGCGAAGGAGTACAGAGCGTGCCAGTAGTCGGCCCGGATCTCGTCGGCGTACGGCCTCAACGACTCCACGAACGCGACGATCTGGTTCTGGACGGACCAGTTGTACATCGACAACCCCCTGACGGTGTGCCTGCGTGGTACGCGAGGACGGGTGACGCGAACCACCCACGGCCTCGTTGATGACTCGGGTCACACTATCCGATGCCGGAGAAGAGGTCGTCCTCTCGTCCCGTGGAGTCGGTCAGGCCGAGCTGCCCGCGCACGAGCACGAAGTGCTCCTGGTCGAAGACGGGCTGGGCGACGAGGTTGGAGAGCACGAACTGCTCGCCGTCCTCCGCGACCAGCACCTGGGTCGTGTGCGCGGCCATCGCGGTCCGCTTCGCGTCGAGAACCGAGCGGACGTCGACGACGGTGGTGACCTCGTCGTCGGGCACGCTCGGCAGTTCGCCGGCCTCCGGTCGGCGCCAGCCGTCGGGCAGCGTGCCCATGGCGGCGATGCCGCGTTCGAGCGCGGACCGTTCGGCGACGGTCCAGTACACCTTCGCGGGGGTCCACGCCGCCCCGGCGGACGGATAGTCCTCGGTGCCGGCCGCTTCGACGGCCGCGGTCACCCGTTCGTGCACCGCGATGTGGTCGGGATGCCCGTAGCCACCGAACGGGTCGTAGGTGACGACCACGTGCGGACGCGTCTCGCGGATCACGGCGACGAGCGCCTCGATCGCCTCGTCGCGGTCGGCGTTGACCCAGGCGCGAGGATTGTCGGCGGACGGGGTGCCCGCCATCCCGGAGTCGCGCCAGTGCCCGGCACCGCCGAGAAAACGCGGTCGCTCGACGCCGAGCGCGTCGAGCGCCCGGGTGAGTTCGAGGATGCGGTATCCGCCGAGCTGATCGGCGCGGTCGGCGGTGAGCTGGGCCCACTCGTCGCCGATCACTTCGCCCTCCTCACCGAGCGTGCAGGTCACGACGGTGACCTCGGCGCCCTCGGCGACGTACCGGGCGATGGTGCCGCCGGTGGTGAGGGTTTCGTCGTCGGGATGGGCGTGGACGAGCAGAAGTCGTCGATCCGCAACGTCGGGGAGAGCTCCCGGAGCATCGGTCACGGTGTGGTCCTTCCCCACAGATGGGCGTCGCCGAGAATACCGGTGGCGACGGCGGCTGTCAGCGAGACGTTCTCGACGCCCGGACCGGCGGCGACAACGGCCCGGTCCTGCAGGATCGGCAGATTCACCGCGAGATCCCACAGCCTGGCCTGCGCGTCGGCGACGACCTTCGCCGGGTCGGTGGTGCCGTTCAGTGCAGCGAGCAGATCGGGTTCGAGACCGGGATCGCACGCACCCGAGAGGTTGCTCGGAGCCTCGAGCTGCGCTGCGAGCGCATCCTCACGTTCCTCGACGTCGTCCTCGTCGAGCGTGGTGGTCGCGGGGGCCGACGACTGTGCCGCCTCCGCCGTCCCGGGGGCGTCGGGCTGCGCCGGGAGGTCGGACTCGGGCACGGTCGGCAGGTCCTCCCCCGCCACGGTGGGTGCTGCGGCCACCGGGACGCATCCGAATCGGGACAGCGCGGCGGTGGCAAGGTCTCCACCGGCACGCATCCAGCCGACGACCGCATGCACGGTGCCCTCGACGAGGGCTTCGCCGTACAGCTCGTCGGGGGGAAGTTCGTCGACCGATGCGTCGATCCCGGCGCCACGCCACAGGTCGACGGCGGTGCGTGCGACGGCGCGGGCGGTCTCGTCACCCTCCGGCACGCCCACGACCAGCGTCAACGGCACGCCGGCCCGGGCCAGGGTGCCCTCGGGCAGGGCCGGCCCGTCGGGGGTTCTCGGTCCGGGAGTCGCGCTCGTCGGCGCCGCCGTCTCGGATGCCGCCGTCTCGGATGCCCCCGTCTCCGGTGCAGCGGCCTCCGGCGCTTCGGGGCCGGGTGCGTCGGGGTCCGTCGGCACCGGGGGCACGGCAGGCGGGACGGGTAGATATCCGGCCTCGGCGAGACGTCCGAGGGCCTGCTCCCGGGACAGACGCGCCGGCATCGTGTCGGTGTATCCCGGATCGGACGGCGCGAGCACCTGGGCCCGCGCCCGCACGACCCCGGTGCTGTTGGCCGTGGCGACAAGTCCGAGCAGCTCGGGGTCGAGCAGGTCGAGCATGCCTCGCCGGACGACCGGGTCGGCGAGTTCGGCGGTGCGCGTGTTGAGGGTCAGATCGAGGGTGCGCGGCTGGAGCTGGACGCCGGTCCGCACACCCGGCACGGCGGCGAGCTGCGCCTCGAGAGCGACACCGCCCGCGCTCTGGACCACTTGGGCGTCGTCGCTGCGCACCGATTCGGTCACCTGGGCGTCGGTGCCGGCGCGGCGCATGATCAGTTCGTCGGGTCCGGCCGGGGTGCCCCAGAACCGGTCGTTGCGTTCGAGCAGCACCTCGGCGCGCCCCCGATCGACGTTGTCGACGTGGAATCGCGCTCCGGACACGGGAATCGTCTCGGACAGGCCGGTGGAAAAGCCACCCGGAGTGTCCTTGACCAGGTGGGCGGGCAAGAGATTCGTGAACAGTTCGCGCCAGGCCGGATACGGCTCGCGCAGGGTGACGGTGACAATCTTGCCTCCGCCCGACGATCGGATGTCGTCGATGAGGCGGTAGCCGGCAGGATCGACGACGCCGGGCTGGGTGATCATCTGCCGCCACAGATACCGGAAGTCCTCGGCAACGATCGGCGCTCCGTCCGACCACTGGGCCTCGTCGCGCAGGCGGTAGGTGATGGTGAACGGCGCCTCGTCGGTGACCTCCGCGGACAGCAGCAGCGAGTCGTCCGGAACCCACAGTGCTGCAGCGGGATTCTCCGGATCGGGCACGGCCCGGAAGGCACTCGGGAGCACGAGTTCGGCAACGGCGTTCGCGACGGGCGACTGGTCTGCGAGCAGGTGGGGGTTGAAGCCCGAACCGACCTCGTCGATCGCGACCACCACCGTGCTGCGCTTCGGAGCGGGAGCCGGGGTCGTGGTCGGCTCCGTCTGCTCGATGGGCGGCGGCGGGTCGGCGGTGCAACCGGTGAGGACCAGCGCAGCCACGGCCAGGCCGGCCGTCGCCCCGATCAGTCGGCGACGAGCGCGCGTACGCGACACTCGGGCTCCTTCCGTGAGGCAGGTGGTACGTGGGTGGCCCCGGCCAGCATGCGCTCGCCGGGGCCACCCCACACCTGGACTACTTGTTACGGGCCTTCTCCCGCGACCGCGCACGCGCACGGTCGGTCTGCGAGAGGTGCAGCTTGCGCACGCGCACGTCCTCCGGCGTGACCTCGACGCACTCGTCCGCAGCACAGAACTCGAGCGCTGCCTCGAGGGTCAGCTCGATCGGCTTGGCGAGGGTCTCCATCACGTCGGCGGTCGAAGAGCGCATGTTGGTGAGCTTCTTCTCGCGGGTGACGTTGATGTCGAGGTCCTCGGCGCGCGGGTTGATGCCCACGACGTGGCCCTCGTAGGTGTCGCTGCCCGGTTCGACGAAGAAGGTGCCGCGGTCGGCGAGCTGGATCATCGCGAACGGGGTGACCGAGCCTGCACGGTCGGAGACGAGCGAACCCGTGTGGCGGGCGCGGATCTCGCCGGCCCACGGCGCGTAACCGTGGAAGATGGCGTTGGAAATGCCGGTGCCGCGGGTCTCCGTGAGGAAGTCGGTACGGAAACCGATCAGACCGCGCGACGGGATGATGAACTCCATACGAACCCAGCCGGTGCCCTGGTTGGTCATCTGGACCATCTTGCCCTTGCGGTTCGCGAGCAGCTGGGTGATGGCGCCGAGGTGCTCCTCGGGGCTGTCGATGGTCAGCTCCTCGTAGGGCTCGTGGAGCTTGCCGTCGATGGTGCGGGTGACCACCTGCGGCTTGCCGACGGTCAGCTCGAAGCCTTCACGGCGCATCTGCTCGACGAGGATGGCGAGGGCGAGTTCGCCTCGGCCCTGCACCTCCCACGCGTCGGGGCGTCCGATGTCGAGGACGCGCAGCGAGACGTTGCCGACGAGCTCGGAGTCGAGCCGCGTCTTCACCATGCGAGCGGTGAGCTTGTGGCCCTTGACCCGGCCGACGAGCGGCGAGGTGTTGGTGCCGATGACCATCGAGATGGCCGGCTCGTCGACGGTGATGCGCGGCAGCGCCACCGGGTTCTCCGGATCGGCGAGCGTGTCGCCGATCATGATCTCCGGGATGCCGGCCACGGCGACGATATCGCCGGCGACCGCGACCTCGCCCGGCTGCCGCTCGACACCGACGGTCTTGAGCAGCTCGGTGATCTTGACGTTCTTGACGCCGTCGGCGTGCATCCACGCGACGGTCTGGCCCTTGCGCAGCTCACCCTGGTGGATGCGCAGCAGCGCGAGACGACCGAGGAACTCGGAGGCGTCGAGGTTGGTGACGTGGGCCTGCAGCGGCGCCGACGGATCACCCTTGGGTGCGGGGATGCACTCCATGAGGACCTCGAAGAGCTCGTCGAGGTTCTCGGCGTCGGGGACCTGGCCGTTCTCGGGCTGCTTCTTCGAGGCCTTGCCCTCACGACCGGAGGCGTAGAGGACGGGCAGCTCGAGGGCGAGCTCGGCGGCTTCGGCGGCCTCGTCGTCGAGGTCGGACGCGAGGTCGAGCAGCAGGGTCTGGCTCTCCTCGACGACCTCGGCGATGCGGGCGTCCGGGCGGTCGGTCTTGTTGACCACGAGGATCACCGGCAGCGACGCGGCGAGCGCCTTGCGGAGCACGAAGCGGGTCTGCGGCAGCGGGCCCTCGGAGGAGTCGACCAGCAGGACGACGCCGTCGACCATGGACAGGCCGCGCTCGACCTCACCGCCGAAGTCGGCGTGGCCGGGGGTGTCGATGACGTTGATGACAGTGACGGTGCCGTCCGGGTGGTGACGGTGCACCGCGGTGTTCTTCGCGAGAATGGTGATGCCCTTCTCGCGCTCGAGGTCGCCCGAGTCCATGACCCGGTCGACGAGTTCCGCACGTTCGGCGAACGCGCCCGACTGGCGCAACATGGCGTCGACGAGAGTGGTCTTTCCATGGTCGACGTGCGCCACGATGGCGACGTTCCGAAAATCAGCGGTGCTCACGCGATAGCTCTCCTGGCTGTAGTCCGGCCACACGGCACTGGACCCGGTCGGCACCTCGCCCGTACGGCGTTCGTCTCGATGGCCGCGACGCGAGATTGCGAGCTACCTGCCCCGTCCGATTCTCGGCGTGCAGGCACTGCGGCCGTCAATACACTTTACAGGCCGTTCGTCGGTCGCCGCTTCTACCTCATCAGATACCCGCAGGTCGGCGACGATCGGGGTGACGCTCGACACTTCCCCAGGAGACGTAACCGCCGAATCCGGCACCACATGCACCCCTGGGTCCGCGAGTAAGGGGATGCTAACCTTCGCCCGCCGGTGATTCGCCGCGCAGGACCGTGGAAGGCAGGCGGGACGTATGGGGAAGGTGAAGGCGAGCAAGGTCGCAGGCCTGAAGCCGAAGAAGAAGTGCTGCCGCAAGAAGACGCGGTGCCTCAAATGCCCCGTCGTCGTCATGCGCATGAAGAAGGTCGAGAACGACGGGCTCAGCAAGAAGGAACTGCGCAAGTATCTCGACAAGGCCCGCGCCGCCTGACCACCAGGCATGCGCCGTATGACCTCAGCGCCGCAGATGTTCGCGTAGATCGGGAATCCACGCACGATCGGCCGGGACGAGATCGACCTCCCCGAGTTCGTCCGCGTCGACCCACCGCAACGCCGCGTGGTCCAGCGGCTCGGGATCACCCGAGACGAGTTCGACCCTGTAGGCACACAACTCGCGACCTCCGGCCAACGGCACCGCGACCCCCAGTCGCTCCGCACCGCGCACCTCGACACCGAGCTCTTCCCTCAGCTCCCGCACGAGCGCCGCCTCCACGCTCTCCCCCGGTTCCGCCTTGCCTCCGGGCAACTCCCACAGGCCCGCGAGGTCGACGGGCCGCGTGCGCTGGGCGAGCAGCACGCGTCCGTCCCGGATGACGGCGCCGGCCACGACGTGCCCGTCGGGCGCCGGTGTACTCGCGGACGATGTGCTTGCAGACATGACGTGCATCGTCCCAGAATGAGTCATGTCCCAGCTGCTGACGGACGGAGAGATCGACGCCGCGCTGGCCGAGTTGCCGCACTGGCACCGCGCGGGACAGTCGCTGGTCCGCACCATCGAGGCGCCCACCTTCCCCGACGCGATCGCCTTCGTCGACCGGGTGGCCGTCGTCGCCGAGGAGGCGAATCACCATCCGGACATCGACATCAGGTGGCGGAAGGTGACCTTCGCGTTGAGCACGCATTCCGCCGGTGGCATCACGGAGTCGGATCCGGCTCTTGCGCGTCGGATCGACGAGGAGGCACGGCGCTCGGGTCTGTAGTCACCCGTTCGTCCTGCCCCTCACGTCCCCGGGCTGCGAGGATCACGACGACGTAGACGGCGAGGACACCGACCACGTTGACGGCGCCGAGCCAGGCGAGCGGAGCGGGACGTTCGACATCCCAGATCGAGTTCTGCGCCGTACTCAGTACCCACGGAACGCCGATCAGCGTGACCGCGGCCCAGCACGCGGCGACGATGCGGGCTCCGAGCGACCGCGCCAAGGGTCCGTAGAGAAGCCACAGCAGCAAAGGGACCACCCACACCCAGTGGTGGACCCACGAGATGGGCGAGACGAGCAGACCGAACAACTGCACGATCAGCAGCGTGCCGAGACGGTCGCGCGTTCCGCCGGGCAGTGGTTCCAGCGACCGCCACGCCGCGAACGCGAGGACCGCGCAGACCACGACGCCGACCAGCCACACCGGCCCGAGTCCGACGTCCTCACCCGCGAGACGACCCAGCGCTCCGCGCAGCGACTGGTTCCACACCGACACGACCGGCCCGATCCGATCCGCGTCGCCGAAGAGGGACCCGAAATAGGTGGCGGCTTGGGAGCCGAGCACGAGCAGGCTCACCAGGACGGTCCCCACGAAGACGACCGCGGAGAACACCGCCTCGCGCCAGCGTCGCTGCGCGAGGAAGTACAGGCCGGTGATGGCAGGCGTGAGCTTGATCCCGGCGAGCACGCCGACGAGCCCACCCGACAGCCACCACCGGGAACTGCGGGCCGCGAGCATCACGCCGAGGACGAGAAAGACGTTGATCTGGCCGTAGTCGAGGGTCGTGCGTACCGGCTCGGTCCATATGCCCGCAGCCGTCCACAGCATCGCGACACCGACCCACGACCGGCTCCGTGCCCGCGCGTCCACGACGAGTTCGAGCGAGATCCACACGACGGCGAACAGCGCCGCGACCGTCAGCAGCTGCCAGGCCACGCCCAGGATTCCGAACGGGATCAGGTGCAGGGGCAGGAAGACGAGCGCGGCGAAGGGCGGATAGGTGAACGGCAGTGGGAAGTCGGGGGTGTCCTCCGAATAGGTGAACCCGTAGAGGTCGCCCTGCAGCAGAGCGGCCGATCCGTCGACGTAGACGTGCAGGTCGACGAGGTTCATGCCGTTGGGAGTGATGAATCCCCAGGCGATCCGGACGACGACGGACAGCGCCAGTAACGCCGCGCACCACCACATCCGGTGCGAAGGAAACCCTCGTGGCACTGCGGTGCGGCCTCTCCCGTCGAACGTCCGTCCGGTGAACCGGACCCGGCGAAGGAGATTACCGTTCCGATAGGCATGCAAACGAACCGGAGTTCACTCCCGTAACGATTTCATCTACAGTCGCAATCTTCTCAGGTCGAACGCGTTATGTTCGACAGGATCCGAGGGACGGAACACCCCGTGGTTAGAATCCCGAACCAGCGATGGGCGCGCCGTTCCGAAACGGCAGGCTTGTCCCGTGTGCGGGGGGTCCATAGAGTGTCTCCTCGAGCCGTCAGCATCCGGTCGTTCGTCCCGAACAACCGGATGCTTCAACGACAAGGATGGGGAACAGTGCTTCGTACTCGAGGAATGCGACGGGCGCTCACGCTGTGCGCACTCGCCGCCACCGCGGGATTGGCCGTGCCTACGCAGGCCGTCGCGCAACCGGCGCCACCCGTACTGCCGGACCTGGCAGGGCTCATCGAACTGCCCCGGTTCGAGATTCCCGCTGATCTTTCCGTAGAGTCGTTGACCGACCTGCTCGCCGGGGTCCGGGCGAACCCCGAAGAGGCCGAGGAACTGGCTTCCCTCGCGCCCGCGATCATCGGTGCGGCCGCGGGCCCCGCCGATGTCGCCGACGCGGCCGACGGCAAGAACGACCTGCTGGCGCAGGCCAAGGAACTGCTCGCGAACTCCGAGCTCCCCGAATCGGTGAAGAGCACGCTCCAGCGCGTCATCACCTTCCTCGATGGCAGCGGCGGCGGCGGACCCGAGATCCCCGAGCCCGGCGCCGTGGTGATCTCGCAGTTCCTCTACCCGACTATCGGCAAGGGCTGCATCGGCGACAGCCAGGACTCCGTGGGCACCGCTCTCGCGGTCGCGGGTCCGTCGCACCTTCCCCCTCCCGGACCGGGCGCAGGCCAGACCGGCTTCGTCTTCACCGCGCTGGGCACCGCACCCGCCGCCGGCGAACAGCAACAGCCGCTCACCCTGAGCTGGGTCAACGTCTCCAACGGACGCACGGGCACGCAACCGCTCACCAACGACGCGAAGATCAACCCCGACGGCCCGACCACGCTGAGCGCGATCGCCGACACCGGTTCGGGTCAGGTCCTTGCCGTGATCTCCGGTGGAATCACCACGCAGGACGAGGGCGCCGATCCGCGTTCGTGCACCTTCCTGCCCACCGTGGGTCTCGTCGCCGTTCCCTGATTCACGTACTCACGGAAGGCCGCCGGGAGTTTCTCCCGGCGGCCTTCCGCCGGGCGTGATAGACCGGAGCATGGCCTTCACCGCGGCGCGCATCCCGTCGAAGCAGAGTCGTCTGCGGCACCTGGCCGGCGCCGCGTCCGTGAACTCCCGGCGCTCGCTCCTCTCTCACCGCTCGATCCTGTCGATCGCCTCGGAGCGGTCGATCCTGTCGATCGGTTCCTCGTACTCGATCCTGTCGATCGGTAGCTGCGGGTCGGTCCTGTCCATCGGCTCCGTCGGGTCGTTCGGTTCGGCGTTGTCCTCACTGTCGTTCGCGAGTCTCGGTTCGGCGTTGTCCGGGCTGTCGCGCTGGTCGCTGCTGGCGTGGCGCGGCGATCATGCCGCCCCCGACGAGCATCCGCCGCTCTCGATCACCGTCGACGAATCCGAGCCCGACAAGCATTGTCAGTCCTGACACCGGACGCCGGTCGAACGGCCACGCAGGACCGGACGGGGTGAGGGTACTAGGGATCGACGGCCCTGCCGTGTTAGACAACGATGGCAGCGTCGTTCGTATTGCGCACAAATTGTTGTCGTAGGCCGCGTCACCCCGGCCCCGGACCGAGGAGCCGCATGGCCGTAGAGACACCGCTCTCCACCAGGGAGGTTCCTGCCCCGCGCGGCATCGTGCCGGTCCTCGCGACCGTCGGTATCAGCGTCGCGCTCATGCAGACCCTGATCGTCCCGATCCTCCCCCGACTGCCGGTGCTCGTCGGCGCGACTCCCGAGGACACGTCCTGGGCCGTGACGGTGACTCTGCTCGCCGGCGCGGTGGTCACCCCCATCAGCGGTCGCCTCGGCGACATGTTCGGCAAACGCCGGATGCTGCTGACCTCGCTCTCGCTCATGGTGCTCGGTTCGGCGGTCTGCGCGCTCGCAACGACCCTCGTCCCGCTCGTGGTCGGCCGGGCTCTCCAGGGCGCCGCGATGGGCGCGATCCCGCTCGGTATCGCGATCCTGCGCGACGAGCTGCCTTCCCGGCGACTCCCGGGCGCCATGGCCACCATCAGCGCCACGATGGGTGTCGGCGGCGCGATCGGCCTTCCCGCCGCGGCCTTCGTCGCCCAGGCGACCGACTGGCACATGCTGTTCGTCGCGTCGCTGGTCCTCGGGCTCATCGGTATCACCGCGATCCTGTTCGTCGTGCCCGAATCGTCGCACCGCAATCCGGGACGCTTCGACGTCGCCGGGGCACTGTTGCTCTCCGTCGCCCTCGTGTTGTTGCTCCTGCCCGTCACCAAGGGCAACGACTGGGGATGGACCGCCCCGGCCACCCTCGGGATGCTCGCCGGGGCACTCGTGGTGTTCGTCGGCTGGGGCCTGTACGAACTGCGGATATCGCGACCGCTCGTGGACCTTCGACTGTCCGCCCGCCGACCGATCCTCATGACGAATCTCGCGTCGGTCACGCTCGGGTTCTCGATGTACTCGAACATCCTGGCGTTCCCGCAGCTGCTGATGGCACCGACGGAGACCGGCTACGGCTTCGGGCAGACGATGGTCACCGCCGGTATCGCGCTCGCCCCCGCCGGACTCGTCATGATGGCGCTGTCCCCCGTCTCGGCGCGCATCACGACGCGGTTCGGCGCCCGCGTGACCCTCGGCTGCGGCGCAGTGCTCGTAGGCCTCGGCTATCAGATGGCGTACGTGCTGTACCAGGAGGTCTGGCACATCGTCGGCGCCTCGATGCTCATCGGCGCCGGCATAGGCCTCGCCTACGCCACGATGCCCGCACTCATCATGGGTGCCGTGCCGCTACGCGAGTCCGCCGCGGCCAACAGCCTCAACACCCTGATGCGGTCCATCGGCACGACGAGCGCCGCAGCGGTGGTGGGCGTGATGCTGGCAGTGATGACCCAGCGCATCGGCGACTCCGTGGTGCCCGCCCTCGAAGGGTTCCGCGCCAGCTTCCTGGTGGCGACGGGCGCGGCAGTGGTGGCGCTGGTCTTCACGGTCCTCATCCCGCCGCCGGGCCGCTCCGTGCGACCCGTCGACGACACCCGACCCGAGCGCTAACTTCCCAGGAGTCCCGGGTCCGAACTCGGTGCGCTGCCGGCGAGCGACCACTGGCCGTAGTCGGGCGTGAGGACGTGGTTGATGTCGACGCCGATGCCCTCGATCCGGACCTCGCCCGGAATCTGGTGCAGGTTCGCCCGCGGATGCACGTACCCGTTGGGCGTGCCCCAGTCGTGCTGCCAGTAGAAGGACCCGAGGGAGATCGCCGACGCCCAGTCGATGGTCGGCGAGTTGGCATACACACCGAGATTTCCGGCGCCGACCACTTCCTGCCAGCCCAGCAGGTACGGCACGACCTGGAGCGTGAACTGCTCGAAGGTCGGGTTGTCGTCGATCGAGGCGTAGATCGGTCGGTTCTCCGGGCCACCGGCCGCGTAGTGGAGGTCGAGGCCGCGCCGGGCGTGCTTCAGCCCCGCCTCGTAACCACCGAGCCAGTCGGCGGTCGCGGCCTTGCCGTACTGGTAGCACGAGACCACTTCGAGTCCGCTGTCGAGCAGCGCGTCCGCTTCCCGTCCGGTGAGCGGCTTGGCGCGCATCCAGGCGGCATCGGGTCGTGCATCGGACACGTACCGGATGGCGCCGATATGGCCGGCGGCGCGGATCGACGACGGCGACGGTACGGCGGCCGAGTAGTCGATGATGGTCCCGAGCACCGGGCGTCCCTGAGCCAGACCCGGTGCGCCGAGCGCAGAGATCAACGCGACGCCCGATCCGAGCGTCGCGTACCGCAACATGTCCCGCCGCGAAAGGCTCATCGCAACCTGTCCTTCGTATTGCCGTCTGTACGTCCGCCGTATTGCATCACAATCACAGCCGTCCCACCGGCCACACCGAGAATTCGACAGGTCGCGGCAGGCGATATCCGCAACGGCGCTACGAGGTCAGCGGCCGGACAGTTCGGCGAAGAAGGCCGGCACCAGGGAGACGTCCTCGACCGTCCGCACCGTGGAACGGACACCGAGACCGTGCTCCTTGAGCAGATCGCACAACCCGTCGCCGTCGACGAGATCGATCGGCGGGGCGCCGTGCCGGTGGGCTTCGGCGCGCGCGTCCTCGGTGAACGATCCGGTGGCGACGAGCAGACCCTTCTCGCCCCGCCCGACCATCGCGGCGCGGAACTCGCGGACCACGTCGGCACCCGCCTTCTCCGGTGCCCGCAGGAAACGGAAGAACACCGAGAAGCTCAGCAGCGATACGCGCAGGACACCGGTGCCCTCGACGTGACCGGCGCCCTCGGGAGCGTGGGATCCGCCCGGGGCCGGAATCGTCAGGGTGGTGAATCCGGCCGCGCGCAGTACCGCGGTGGCGAGCCGTTCGAAACCGTCCTCCGACAGGTCGGCGACGGCACCGAGGACGGGTTCGCGCCACAGTTCGGGATCCTCGGGGGCGGCTGCGAGCGGCACGACCTGGGCCCCCTGCGAGACGTTCCGCACCATGCGCTTGCGACGCTTCTCGGCCGTGTACGCGACCTGCATGGGCTTGATCTCCGACTCGCGCACGGCGCGGCCACGGTCGGTCACGCTCCACACACCGCGGCGGGTATTCGACAGCAGACCCATGCCCTTGAGGTAGGTCCGGGCCCAGGCCAGCCGGTATTCGATCTCCGTTCCGGGGCCGTCACCGTGGAGTACCGCCTGTGCGGCCTCGGACAGTCCCGTCCGGGAGATCACGGCGGAATCGATCTCCTCGATGACACCGGATCCGCCGAGTTCGATCACCGCCTGCACGGTCGGCCAGAGAAGATCCGTGTACGGCGGCAACGTGGCCTCGTCACCTCCGGTGTTCCGGACGGAGTTTCCGATCGCGTTCCGGCGCTGCACACCTTCCCCTAACGTCGCGGCCGTGCGGCCGCACTATCAGTCCTGCACGTAGGCAACAACCCTATCCGATGCACGGTCCCCGTCCGTGGGTGTGGGATCGGGCGCGCCGAATCACGAACCGATCGCCCTTCCCGGTCCTACGATTGCCCCACAGAAGAATCGCCTCCACCGAAGCGAGTCGTCATGCAACGTCCGGCGCCTGTCGACCTGGCACACCATCCGCATCTCAGTGGCCTGTTCGCGCCTCAACGCGAGGAAGTGGACGTCCGCGAGCTGGAGGTCCACGGGGAACTGCCCGCAGATCTGCACGGAAGCTATCTCCGCAACGGACCCAATCCGCGCTTCGACCCGATCGGTCACTACGTCTACCCGATCGACGGCGACGGCATGGTCCACCGCGTGCAGATCGCCGGGGGCACCGCGCGCTACACGAACAGGTTCGTGCGGACCCCGCAGGTCGTCGCGGAGGAGAAGGCCGGTCGCGCGCTGTGGGCCGGCATCACCGATCCGTACTTCCCTCCCGAGGAGGAGGTCGGGCCCGACCTGGCGAACACCATGCGCGAGCTGCCGGACATCAACATCGTCCGGCACGGCGGGCGGCTCATGGCGATGGCCGAAGCGGCGCCACCGTACACCTTGGGTTCCGACCTCGAGACGCTCGGACGCGAGACCTTCGACGGAACCCTGCCGGTCGGGCTGACGGCGCACCCGAAGATCGATCCGCACACCGGCGAGATGGTCGCCTTCTGCTACATGCTCGACCCGCCGTATCTGACCTGGTCGGTGGTCGCACCGGACGGGACGGTGACGCGCGCGCCCACCCCGATCGACGGCATGGACCGGCCGTTGATGATCCACGACATGGCACTGACGCCGACCTATGTCGTCCTGGTCCTGGCCCCGCTCGTGTTCGATCTCTCGCAGATCTTCTCCGGCGGGTCGCCGCTCGACTGGAAGCCGGATCTCGGAACGCGTGTCGCGCTCGTCCCCCGCGACGGCGGCGCGGTGCGGTGGTTCTCGACCGACACGTTCTGGATGTGGCACACCGCCAACGCCTTCGACCTGCCCGACGGCGACGTCGCGCTCGACTACGTCGAATGGTGTTATCCCGGCGGATTGACTCGGCAGAGCGAACCGAACCGGTCCACCCTGAGCCGTGCGGTGATCGGACGGAACGGGATCACGCGGACCGTCCTGTGCGAGCGCGACATGGAGTTCCCGCGCATAGACGACCGGTCCACAACCCTCGGTCACCGCGTCGTAGCGACGATCGGCAAGAGCGGATCCTCGAACCTACCTCCTGGATCGGCCGATTCGTTGTGCTGGTTCGACGTACAGGCGGGTACGGAGTCGGTGTGGACGCACGACAGTCTCGCTCCCGGCGAGCCGATCCTGATGCCGGGAGACGCGGCGGACCACTGGGGCACCATCGCCACCGACCGCGAGGACATGTCGAGCTGGTTCCTGATCTTCCCCGCATCCGACCCGGCATCGGGCCCGATCGCGCGGGTCCGTCTGCCGATCCGTGTCCCGGCCGGCCTGCACGGAGCCTGGCTCCCGCCGGACTGAGCGTCGCTCCGGCTAGTTTGGGTGGATGGGTTTCACACGAGCCGAACTCGAGTCCTTCCGCGATGCGGTGATCCCCGATCTCGTCGCGCCCGGTTGCCGCCTGTTGTTCGTCGGCATCAATCCGGGATTGTGGACCGCGGCGACGGGAGCCCACTTCGCGCGGCCCGGAAATCGCTTCTACCCCGCCCTGTTCCGTGCCGGCATCGTCGACCGGCCGATCGACGCGTCGTCCGGTATGAGCGACGCCGACCGCGATCACATGCTCGAGCGGGGTGTCGGCATCACGAACCTGGCGCCGCGTGCGACGGCCCGCGCCGACGAGCTCACCGACGAGGAACTGCGTGAGGGCGGACGCCATCTGGCGCACGTGGTGGCGGAGTTCCGCCCTCGCGCCGTGGCGGTCGCGGGCATCACCGCCTACCGCGCGGCCTTCGGCCGGCGCAAGGCGAAGGCCGGGCGGCAGGACGACACGATCGGTGACGTCCCGTTGTGGGTGGTGCCCAATCCGAGCGGGTTGAACGCCCACGAGACGGTGGAGTCGCTGGCGCGGGCCTACGCCGAACCGGCCCGGGCGGCCGGCATCCTGTCCTGAACTACCGCTGAGCGCCGAACACCTTGTCGAGGAAGTGGGTGGCGCGGTAGCCGGGCGGTGTGCCCTGCACGACGACCGCCCATCCCTCGGAGTTCTCGGTGCGGAGCGGGAGGATCGCCTGGTACTCCGGGGATTCGTACCAGGACCGGGCACGGTCGACGTCGGGGAATTTACCCCGGAAGTAATGGTGACCGTTCCCCGCCGGCTCTACTGTCGGGTGCATGACCACGGTCGACACTCCCCACGCCGGCGCCCTGCTGCGGGCATGGCGCGAGCGCCGCGGCCTGAGCCAGCTCACCCTGGCCCACACCGCCGGCATCTCGTCGCGGCATCTCAGCTTCGTCGAGACCGGCCGGTCCCGCCCGTCACGCGCGACCGTGCTGAAGCTGAGTGACCGGCTGGACATCCCGCTGCGCGAACGCAACACCATTCTGGTCGCGGCGGGACATGCGCCTGTCTACCCCGAGCATCACCTCGGCGATATGCCGATGGCGGCGATCTCCGACGCGATCACGCGAATCCTGTCGTCGCACCACCCCTTTCCCGCACTCGTCGTCGACCGGCATTGGACGATGGTCGATTCCAACGACGCCGTCGGGGTGTTCGTCGAGGGGTGCGCTCCGGAACTGCTGGAACCGCCGATCAACGTGCTGCGACTGACTCTGCACCCGCGGGGACTGGCGCCGCGCATCGTCGATCTCGGGCAGTGGCGCGGTCATCTGCTCGCCCGGCTGCAACACCAGATCGGTGCGACCGCCGACCCTGTCCTGCTGCGCCTGTACGACGAACTCGCCGGTTATCCCTGCGATGATCCGGTGGAGGAGATCGAACCGCATTCGCTGGTCGTGCCGATGCGGTTGCGGACCGAGGCCGGCGAGTTGTCGTTCTTCAGCACGACCACCCTCTTCGGGACCCCGCTCGACGTGACGGTGTCGGAACTGGCGATCGAGGCGTTCTATCCCGCCGACGAGGCGACGGCCCGGGTCCTGAACGGATCGTGATCGCCGAATCAGCCGATCACGAACGGTTTCCGCGCTAACGTGGGAGGTGCGCGTCTGCCGAGCGGATCATGCGGAGGACACCGACATGAGCACTGCGAAATGGTGGGTTCTCGATCAGCGGGAGTCCGGCTTCGCCCTCGAACACCGCCCCAGCGGCGACCTCGTACTGATGAACACCGCGACGTCGGAAGAACACGTCCTGCACGGCTACGTGTGGAAGCACTGTCCGCACTTCGGCCTGCAGATCCAGAGCGAGGGCCCACCCCCGTACGGACCGTGGGTGGAGAACCCCGAGGAGTGAGTTTCCCTCACGGGATCATCCGTAGCGGCGTGTGCTCGCCGGTGGCGGTGTCGATCAGCACCGCGCGATCGAGTGTCGCTTCGATGGGCAGCACGTCGTAGACGACCGCGCCCAGACGGTCGAGTTCCTCGCGCCGGGTTCGGGGACTCAGCGAACAGTGCGGGGTCCAGCGTCCCGGGACGTAGTAGCGGTACAGGTCCGCTCCCGTCGTCTCCACGACCCGCACGACGCGGTCCTGTCGCTGCACGAGTTCGGACGAGGGGGCGGGCACGAGCGACGCCCGGCCGCGCCGGAACATCCCGGCCCCACAGGCGCCGGATCGCGCGGTCGGTCTCGGGGTCGAACAGGAGACAGACCGCCAGCGCCATCAGTTGAGTGTGGCGTGCCAGACGAGCGCGGCGGCGAGGGCACCGGCGCCGTTGAGCGACCAGTGCAGGGCGATGGGCGCGAGGATGCTGCCGCTGCGACGACGCAGCCACGTGAAGACGAAGCCCGCGGCGGCGGTCGCGATCACCGCGCCGACGATGCCGGCGATCTGCGCGAGCAACCCGGCGCCGAGGAAGGCGCTGAGGCCGGCGTTACCCGCCGTGAGACCGAACGACGAGGCGACGTGCCACAGCCCGAACAGCAGGGATCCCGCGGCGAAGACCCCGCGTGCGCCCCACACTCGCTCGAGGGTTCCGTGGAGCACCCCGCGGAAGGCGAGTTCCTCGGGGATGACGGTCTGGAGCGGGATGATGATCATCGAGGCGACGAGGGCACCGGAGATCGTGGCGTAGCGCTCGGAGAGGAAGAACTGCCTGGTGAACGGCAGGGCGATGCCGATCGCCACCACCGCCAGGACGAGGGCCACGGCTGCTACCGAGTAGAGCGTCCCCTTCTTCCAGTGCCGGGGTGAGAGGCCGAGTTCCGACCAGCGCATGCCGCGTCGACGCATCATCGCGACCAGCACGCATGCTGCGATCGGCACGGTCGCGATCGACGCCCACGCCGTGGTGAAGTGGGCGATCAGGTTGGTGGTGACGAGCACCGCGATCACGACGGCGAGATCGATCCAGGCGTGGAAACGGGGAAGCCAGGCCAGCGACGGCAGGCGTCCGGTCTCGGGCGAGGGCAACCGTTCGATTTCTACGGTCACGTGCGATCCCTCCGGAAACTCTCGAACATCCGGTCAAGTGTACGGATCGGGGCCTGCCGGCCGCCGTGACGGCGAACACTCCGGCCTCGACTCCCTTGCGGGATTTCCGGTCGTCGGCGACATAAACACGCCGCCGAAAGTCGCGAGACGCAGGTCACATCGAGTTTGCAGGTCGAGTCCGTCACATGCCCCGTTGTCAAGGCCTTGCGCCGGCGCCGCTAACGTGTACGGCGATCACCAGCCCTCTTCCAGGAGAAACAATGGCCGACTTCCTCTACGAGGACCTGCTGCCGATCGGGGAAGACCCCACCGAGTATCGGTTGCTGACCACCGAGGGGGTGTCCACCGTCGAAGGACCCGACGGCCGCACCTTCCTGAAGGTGGAGCCCGAGGCCCTGCGCCTGCTCACCGAGACCGCGCTGCACGACATCTCCCATTACCTGCGCACGGATCACCTGAAGCAGCTGGCGAGCATCCTCGAGGACCCCGAGGCGTCGAACAACGACAAGTTCGTTGCGCTCGACCTCCTGAAGAACGCAAACATTGCCGCCGGCGGCGTGCTGCCCATGTGCCAGGACACCGGCACCGCCATCGTCATGGGCAAGCGCGGCCAGCAGGTGCTCACCCCGGGTGACGACGAGGAGTCCATCGCGCGCGGTGTGTACGACGCGTACACGAAGTTGAACCTGCGGTACTCGCAGAACGCCCCGCTGACGATGTGGGACGAGAAGAACACGGGCAACAACCTGCCGGCGCAGATCGAGCTGTACGCGGACACCGCGAAGGGCCACGAGAACGCCTACAAGTTCCTGTTCATGGCCAAGGGCGGCGGATCGGCCAACAAGTCGTACCTGTACCAGGAGACGAAGGCCATCCTGAACCCGGACTCGATGATGCAGTTCCTCGAGGCCAAGATCCGGTCGCTCGGCACCGCGGCGTGCCCGCCCTACCACCTCGCGATCGTTGTCGGCGGCACCTCCGCCGAGTTCGCGCTCAAGACGGCCAAGTACGCCTCGGCGCACTACCTCGACGAGCTGCCCACCGAGGGTGCCATCACCGGCCGCGGCTTCCGCGATCTCGAACTCGAGAAGAAGGTCTTCGAGCTCACCCAGAAGATCGGCATCGGCGCGCAGTTCGGTGGCAAGTACTTCTGCCACGACGTCCGCGTCGTCCGCCTGCCGCGCCACGGCGCGTCGCTGCCCGTCGCGATCGCCGTCTCCTGCTCGGCCGACCGCCAGGCCAAGGCCAAGATCACGCCCGAGGGTGTCTTCCTCGAGCAGCTCGAGTTCAACCCCGGTCAGTTCCTGCCCGAGGTCACCGACAGCCAGCTCGACTCCGAGACGTCGGGCGTCTCGGGCACCGGCAAGGGTGCCGCGGTCAAGATCGACCTCACCCGGCCGATGCCGGAGATCCTCGCCGAGCTGTCCAAGCACCCGGTCAAGACGCGCCTGTCGCTCACCGGTCCGCTGGTCGTCGCGCGCGACATCGCGCACGCGAAGATCAAGGAGCGCCTCGACCGTGGTGAGGAGATGCCGCAGTACCTGAAGGATCACCCGGTCTACTACGCCGGTCCGGCGAAGACCCCCGAGGGTCTGGCGTCGGGTTCGTTCGGCCCGACGACGGCCGGTCGTATGGACTCCTACGTCGACCAGTTCCAGGCCGCCGGTGGCTCGATGGTGATGCTCGCGAAGGGCAATCGCTCCAAGCAGGTCACCGACGCATGCCACACGTACGGCGGCTTCTACCTAGGTTCGATCGGCGGTCCGGCCGCGCGTCTGGCGCTCGACTGCATCAAGAACGTCGAGGTCGTCGAGTACGAAGAGCTCGGCATGGAAGCGGTCTGGAAGATCGAGGTCGAGGACTTCCCCGCATTCATCGTCGTCGACGACAAGGGCAACGACTTCTTCGCGCACACCGGCGAGGTCACGCTCACGGTCGGCAAGCGACCCGGTCTGTAGACCCGACTCGCTGTAGACGCACTATCCCGAACGGCCCGGCAGGATTTTCTGCCGGGCCGTTCGCGTTCGGGTGGATGTGCGCACCGTGCGGACAGAAACACGCTGCCGGAGCGTGTGCTCATGTCCACAGGACGAGCAAATTCGGACTCAAGCAGCGCAAGTGTGCGTCCGCGCGAGCACCGCGGGCGACTGCACGACCACCTGCTGCAGGAAGTCGAGGACGACGTCCGGTGCCGGTTCGGCGTCGGGTGCGAGCACCGAGCACAGTGCGCGGTACTGGTCGTCGCTCATCACGGGCGCGATACGGAAGTGCGTGGTCATCGCGAGCGTGAAGTCGATCCCGAAGTCGCGGGCGCGGACCTGCAGCTGCGGACCGTGCTCCCCCGCGATCAGGCAGACGTCGAAGACGGCCCGTCCGGCGGTGTGCTCGAACGATGCGGCCGGAACGTTGTTGCGGACCATCTGCCGGTATAGAGGCCGCAGTCCGCCGAGCACGACCGGCGGAAGCGTCACTGCTCGAGGACGGTCGGCGGTGAACATGTGATCACTCCTTCAACCCTGCGACCCCATCTGGGTCGCTCACTTTTCTGGAATAAATCCAATAACTGGAACTATTCCAGAAAAACGTTCGAGGCGCAACCACCTCGTTGGCCGATCATCCAACCGGCGCACCCGCGGCGAACCGAACTCTGTAGCGCTTGCACCTCCCTCGCCACACGCCCACCGGACAGTATCGAATGCACCGACGAAAGGAGGGTCCGTGCAGCTCACAACGGCCCGGTTCGATGCGATGCCCGAGGACGAGGCCGTCGCTCTGTTGCTCGACTGCTGTTCGAGCCGGACATGGGCGCACTCCGTCATTGCGACGCGCCCGTTCGGTTCGCGCACCGTGCTGCTCACCACCGCTGCCGCGGCGGCCGAGAACCTCGACGGTGACGATCTCGCCGACGCTCTCGCCGGCCACCCGCGCATCGGCGAACGCAGCGAACACGCGGCTTCCCGTCGTGAGCAGTCCGCCGTCGCCACGGCCGACGGCGCCATCCTCGACCGGCTCGCCACCGGCAACCGCGAATACGAGGAACGGTTCGGGCACGTCTACCTCGTCCGCGCCACCGGCCGCACGGCGCCGGAATTGCTGGAGATCCTCGAGCGTCGCCTCCGCAACGATCCGGAGACCGAGAAGGCCGAGATGCGTGCGGCGCTCGCCGAGATCACCCGACTCCGCCTCGAGCGGATCGTCACCTAGACCGCAGGGAGCCGCGCATGAACACCCTGAGTACCCACGTGCTCGACGCGACGGCCGGCGCACCCGCGGTGGGGTTGCACGTCACCCTCACCGACACGCACGGAACCTCGCTGGGCGCCGGCGTCACCGACGACGACGGCCGCCTCACCGGTTTCACCGACGCGCTGCCCGAGGGCACCTATCACCTGACCTTCGCCACCGGCGACTGGTTCTCGAGCCGTGGAGTCGCGTCCTTCTATCCGGAGGTGACAGTCACCTTCCGTATCCCGAAAGGCAGCAGCCACTTCCACGTGCCGCTCCTCCTGTCGCCCTATTCGTATTCCACCTACCGCGGGAGCTGACCACCATGACCGAACTGACCGGCAAGATCGTCCTCGGACCGCACCGCTACGGCAAAGCCGAGAACCGGGTGGTGCGCATCGTGCGTGACACCGACCGGCACGAGATCCGCGACCTGAACGTCTCGTCCTGCCTGCACGGCGATTTCGACGCCGCACACCTGGAGGGTGATCAAGGCACGGTGCTGCCCACCGACAGCCAGAAGCAGACCATCTACTCCTACGCCAAGGAGAAGGGCGTCGAGTTCGTCGAGGAGTATGGTCTCGCGCTCGCACGGCATTTCGTCGACGACGTCGAACCCGTCCGCTCGGCACGCATCGAGATCGAGGAGTACGTCTGGGAGCGGGTCGTCGTCGACGGCGCCGAGCACGATCACACCTGGACGCGCAAGGGATCCGAGGTCCGCACCGCTGCGATCACCGTCGAGGGCACCGGGACCGACCGCCGCGAATGGGTGGTCGGCGGCCTGAAGGATCTCGTCGTCCTCAAGTCCACCGGCTCGGAGTTCCAGGGCTTCCTCACCGACCCGTACACGGTCCTCGAACCGGCGGAGGATCGCATCATGGCAACGAGCCTCCAGGCGCGGTGGCGGTTCGCGTCGACCGACGTCGACTGGGACGCCGTCTACGCGGGCGTGCGCGCCACCCTCCTCGAGGTGTTCGCGAACCTGCATTCGAAGGCCCTGCAGGAGAGCCTGTACGAGATGGGCCGCGCCGTGCTCGAGCGCTACCCGTCGATCGCCGAGATCCGCCTGTCCGCACCGAACAAGCACCACTTCCTCTACGACCTGACACGTTTCGGAGTGGAGAACGCCGGTGAGGTCTTCCACGCCGACGACCGGCCCTACGGACTGATCCAGGCGAGCGTGCTGCGCGAGGACGCCCCCGATGCCGGCATCGCCTGGGAGCCCTACACCGGCGCCATGTGATCACTCATGCGGCGCGACAACGGATGTCGATCACACGACAGCAGGTTCTAAGGAACGCAACGCGAGATACAGGTCGAAGCGGTCACCGGTGCGCGCGAGGGAACGCCCGGTGAGCGCTTCGACTCGCCCGATGCGGTAGCGGACCGTGTTCAGGTGCACGTGCAGTCGATCGGCCGTGCGCCGCCACGATCCGTCGCAATCGAGGAATGCCTCGAGGGTCGCGAGCAGACCCGCGTCGGTGCGTCGGTCGTGTTCGACGACGTCCCCGAGCAGCCGGTCGGCGTAGGCGCGACGCAGTTCGTCGGGCAGGGTCGACAACAGGTCGAGCGCCGAATCGAGTTCGGCACGTCGCACCGACACCGGACCCGGATCGTTGTGTGCTGCAGCGCATGCCGATGCCGCCGCGCGGACCGCGCCGGCCGGGTCGTCGTCGGAACTCTGCCCGCCGACACCGACGAACATCCGGTCGCCGCGCAACGCCGGCGCGAGACGCCCGAGGCGTCGGCTCAACAGCCGTGCCACGTCGACGTCGCTGCCGATCGCCGGGGCGACCACCCTGTTCGCCGCGTCGATCGACGTGACCGCTCCGTCCAGGACGTCCTCGACGAGACCGCGTAGGACGTCCGGCGAGATCCGGCCCTCGGCTTCGGCCACCACCGCGACCCGCGAGTCCGCAGCGCGCACGGTCGGGGTCCGGTCGGTGATCTCCCATGCCACCCGGCGCCGTTCGTCGCGCCGGATCCGATCGAGAGCGACCACCGCGGCGAGTTCGGAGAACGCCTCGACGCACTCCGGTCCGCTCTCGTCGTGCCGGATCACCAGGAACCACGCGTCGATCCGGTCCGTCAGTCCGCGTCCCACCGGCAGGACGGTGAAGTCACCGTCGAGCCGCAGTGGAAAGCGGTCGGCGGTCAACGCTGCTGCGGTGATCCGGTCGAGTTCGGCGTCGTCGAGCTCGGCACCTCCTGCGACCGTCACGCCTGTGGAGGTGATCAGCGCCGATTCCACCCCGAGCTGCTGCGCGAGTCCGTCGAGCAGCTCCCCCACACTCCGACCGTCGGCGACGGCGGCGAGCCATTGCCGCTGCCGTGCCAGTCCCGTCTGCAGACGATCCATCCGGGCTCCGGCCATATGCCCGGTCATGTATTCGATGACCCGGCTGAACGGCACCTCGTCGGGCACGACCAGGAGCGGCATGCGATGTCGTGCACATGCCTCGATCACGTCGTCGGGTACCCGGCCGTGCAGGGCCTCGCCGGCGGCCATCGCCGTCACCCCCGCTCGGACGAGCCGTTTGACGAACAGGTCGGAGTCCTCGACGGAGCGTCGCCACACCAGGCCGGTGAACACGAGCGAGCCTGCGCTGACGTAGCGCGTGGGGTCGGGCATGTCGGTGGTGCACGCGCGCAGCACGGGACGGCTCAGGGCCTCCGCGTCGCCGTGCAGTACACCGATTCCCAGCCCCGGCGCCTCCACCACATCTCGAAGAAGCACGATGTTCACCTCCTGGTGACGGTCTTGGACGATCGCACAGTACGAGCCGCGGATTTCCGAGGTGTTTCGTGCGTGCTGCCGCAGAGGTACATCTGTTCGGCGCAGTTGACTGAAGACTCCCGACGATCCGAGGAGTCGACTATGCACGCGCATCCCACCACCCGGCCGCTCGTCATCCGCGGCGCACACGTGGTGAGCATGGACGCCGCCCGCGCCGAACACCGCGACGGTTATGTCGTCGTCTCCGGCAACCGGATCGTCGCGGTCGGGTCGGGCGAACCGACCGGCTACGACGATGCGCAGATCGTCGACGGCACCGGTTGCGTGCTCACCCCCGGCCTGATCAATACCCACCACCACCTGTACCAATGGATCACGCGTGGGCTCGCCGCCGACCACACCCTGTTCGAATGGCTCACCACCCTCTATCCAGTCTGGGGTGGCATCGACGCCGACGCCGTGCACGTCGCGGCCAAGGGCGCACTCGCGCATCTGGTGCGCACCGGATGCACGACCAGCACCGACCACCACTACGTCGTGCCCCGCGAGGGCGGTGACGTCTTCGGCGCGGAGATCGCCGCAGCGGCCGAGGTCGGTATCCGCTTCCATCCCTGCCGCGGGTCGATGGACCTCGGTGCGAGCGCCGGGGGTCTGCCGCCCGATCACATCGTCGAGGACATCGACGCGATCCTCGAGGGCAGCCGCGAGGCCGTCGACCGCTGGCACGATCCGTCGTTCGATTCGATGTTGCGGGTCGCGCTCGCGCCGTGCTCGCCCTTCTCGGTGACCGGTGAGCTGCTGAAGCAGTCCGCGTTGCTCGCCCGCGATCTCGGGGTGCGGCTGCACACCCATCTCGCCGAGACCCTCGACGAGGAGGACTTCTGCCTCGAGAAGTTCGGATGCAAGCCCGTCCAGTACATGGAGTCGCTGGGCTGGACCGGACCCGACGTCTGGTACGCGCACGCCGTGCACCTCGACGACCGTGACATCGGTGTGCTCGCCGCGTCGGGTACAGGTGCGGCCCACTGCCCCACCTCGAACGCCCGGCTCGGTGCCGGCATCGCCCGCGCCGCCGACCTCTACGCCGCGGGCGTGCCGCTCGGCCTCGGCGTCGACGGTGCCGCGAGCAACGAGTCGTGCTGCATGCTCGAAGAGGCCCACCACGCCGCACTGTTCGCCCGTGCCCGCAGCGGCCCCCGCGCCATGACGGTGCGGCAGAGCCTCGAACTCGCCACCATCGGCGGCGCCCGGGTCCTCGGACGCGAGGACGAGATCGGATCGATCGAGCCCGGCAAGCTCGCCGATCTGGCGTTGTGGCGGATCGACGGCCTCGCCCACTCCGGCATCGCCGACCCGGTCGCGGCCCTCGTCCTCGGCAGCACACCGCCTCTCGAACTGCTGTTGATCAACGGCCGTGAGGTGGTCGTCCGCGACGAGGTCCGGACCGTCGACGAGGACGTCGTGGCACGGCAGGTCGCGGCGGAACACGCCGCGCTGGTCGCCAAGGCGGGGTGAAGGCGATGGATCTGCACAACATCACCGCCTACGACATCGCCCGCGACCGCACCGATCTGACCTTCGAGGAGGGCGCGGCCCCGCTCGGCGGTGGCACCTGGTTGTTCTCCGAACCGCAACCGCACCTCCACCGACTCGTGGATCTGTCCGGTCTCGGCTGGCCTGCCGTGACCCGGCACCCCGACGCTCTCGAGATCGCCGCGACCTGCACGGTCGAACAGATGGCCGCACTCTCGGACGAGGCGGAACATACTGCGGCACCGCTGTTCCGGCAGTGCGCCGAGGCACTGTTGGCGTCGTGGAAGATCTGGAAGCGCGCCACGGTCGGCGGCAACATCTGCCTGTCCTTCCCCGCCGGTGCCATGATCTCGCTGGCGACCGCACTCGACGCGGACGCGGTGATCTGGACGATCGACGGCGGCGAACGGCGGATCCCGTTGGCCGACTTCGTCCTCGGAGTCGCCTCCAACGCCCTCGCACCCGGAGAGATCCTGCGGAGCATCCGGATTCCTCTGCGGGTCCTGAGTTCCCGCACGGTCTTCCGCAAGATCGCCCTCTCTCCGCTGGGACGTTCGGGGGCCGTCGTGATCGGACGCCGCGACGACGACGGCAGTGTCACGCTGTCGATCACCGCGTCGACGGTGCGTCCCTGTCTCCTGCGGTTCACGGAAGTCCCGTCGGCACAGGCGTTGTCCGACGCACTGGCCCGTCTCGTCCCGACGACGAGCTACTACACCGATGCGCATGGCTCCGCCGACTGGCGACGTGCCGTTACTGCGGTTCTCGCCGAGGAGATCCGCATCGAACTGTCGAACACCGCGCTGTCGAATACTGCGTCGGCGAACACGGAGGTTCAGCCGTGAAACTCACCGTCAACGGCCGCGAACGCGATGTCGACCCCCGGCCCGGCCAGTGCCTGCGCACCCTGCTGCGCGAGACCGAACACTTCGAGGTCAAGAAGGGCTGCGACGCCGGCGATTGCGGCGCGTGCTCGGTCCTGCTCGACGGCGAACCCGTCCACTCGTGCGTGGTCCCGGCCGTGCGGGTCGAGGGTCGCGAGCTCACCACGGTCGCGGGACTGGGAACCCCCGACGACCTGCATCCCGTCCAACAGCGATTCGCCGACGCCGCCGGTTTCCAATGCGGCTTCTGCACCGCAGGCATGATCGTCACCGCGTCCACCTTCACCGACGAGGATCTCGACGACCTGCCGAAACGTTTGAAGGGCAACCTGTGCCGGTGCACCGGCTACCGCTCGATCGAGGACGCCCTGCGGTCGCGCACCAACGTCGAACAGGTCGACGGCCCCTCGTGCGGTCGCTCGCAGCGCGCGCCGGCCGCGACGCGTGTCGTCAGCGGCACCGAGCCGTACACCCTCGACACCACCGTCGAGGGTCTGCTGCACATCGCCGTCCTCGGCAGCCCGCACACACATGCGCGAATCGTCTCCGTCGACGTCTCGGCCGCCGAGGCACTCCCCGGTGTCCACGCGGTGTTGTACCACCGCGACGCCCCGGCCACCGCCTATTCGACCGCTCGCCACGAGAACCGCAACGACGATCCCGACGACACATACCTGTTCGACCGGGTCGTGCGCTTCCGCGGACAGCGGGTCGCCGCGGTGGTCGCCGAGAGTCCGGCAATCGCACACCGGGCGCTCGCGTCGATCCACGTCGAGTACGAGGAACTGCCCTTCGTCCTCGATCCCGACGAGGCCCGGAAGCCTGGGGCTCCCCTCCTGCACGCCGACAAGTCCGCCGACGCGCGCATCGCCGATCCCGGACGCAACGTCGTCGCCGCGATCCACGGCAGCAGCGGGGACGTCGACGCGGCGGTCGCGTCCGCTGCGGCGGTGGTGCAGGGACGCTGGCAGACCCACCGCGTCCAACACACCCATCTCGAAACACACGGAGCCATCGGTCATCTCGACGAGGCCGGACGGCTCGTCATCCGCAGTTCCACACAGGTTCCGTTCCTGGTGCGCGACGAGCTGTGCCATATCTTCGGACTCGACCGGGACCGGGTGCGCGTGCACACGGCCCGGGTGGGCGGGGGTTTCGGCGCCAAGCAGGAGATGCTGGTCGAAGATGTCGTCGCGGCGGCGGTCCTGAAGACGGGGTGCCCGGTGCAGTGGGAGTTCACCCGTTCCGATCAGCTCACCGTCGCTCCGTGCCGGCATCCCATGCGGGTCGACGTCACCCTCGCCGCCGACGCCGACGGTGTCCTCACCGCCCTCGCGATCGACGTGCTGGCCGACGCGGGCGCCTACGGCAACCACAGCCCCGGGGTGATGTTCCACGGCTGCACGGAGTCGATCGCGGTGTACCGATGCCCGAACAAGCGGGTCGACGCCGAATCCGTGTACACGAACAACCGGCCGTCGGGCGCCTTCCGCGGCTACGGCCTCGGCCAGGTGATCTTCGCCGTGGAGTCGGCCATGGACGAACTCGCCATCAAGCTCGGCATCGACCCGTACGAGTTCCGGCGCCGCAACATCATCGCGCCGGGAGAGCCCCTGGTCGCGGCGCATCCCGAGGGCGTCGACCTGACGTACGGCAGCTACGGACTCGACCAGTGTCTCGATCTTGCCGAACGGGCGATGGCGCGCACCGGCGGCCGGCCCACGCCGACCGGTGATCACTGGCGGATCGGCGAGGGGATGGCGCTCGCGATGATCGCGACCAACCCGCCCAACGGGCACATCTCCGAAGCGTCGATCGAACTTCTGCCCGACGGCCGGTATCTTGCCCGGGTGGGCACCGCGGAGTTCGGCAACGGCACCACCACCGTCCACACCCAGATCGCGGCCACCGCGCTCGGCACCACTCCCGACTGCATCGTGGTCCAGCAGTCCGACACCGACGTCACCACCCACGACACCGGCGCGTTCGGGTCGTCGGGCACGGTCGTCGCGTCGAAGGCCCTGCTGGCGGCCTCCCACGAGTTGCGACGGCGGATGGCCAAGGCCGCTGCGGAGCTGACCGGCCTCGACCCGGAGCAGGCCGAGCTGCAGGCCGACGGCGTGCGGTGCGGCGATCGTCTCGTCACGCCTGGTGAGCTGCTGGAGGTCGCGGGTGGCCGGTTGCGCGCCGAGGGCCGGCACGGCGGGCTGCCGCGATCGCTGTCGTTCAACGTGCAGGCCTTCCGCGTCGCCGTCGACACCCGTACCGGTGAGGTGCAGATCCTCCGCTCGGTCCAGGCCGCCGATGCCGGCACCGTCCTCAACCCCGAGCAGTGCCGCGGGCAGATCGAAGGCGGCACTGCGCAGGCGCTCGGTGCGTCGATGTACGAGGAGATCATCACAGACGACGCCGGTCGCGTGACGACGGATGTGTTGCGCAACTACCACATTCCGCAGTTCGCGGACGTCCCGCGTACCGAGGTCTACTTCGCCGACACCTACGACGAACTCGGCCCCATGGGCGCGAAGTCGATGAGCGAGGCCCCGTTCAACCCGGTCGCCCCGGCGCTGGCGAACGCCGTGCGCAACGCCATCGGGGTGCGGCCGCACGAGCTGCCGCTCTCCCGCGACCGTATCTGGCGCCTCATGCAGTGAGACCGATCCGCCGAGACCGGTGTTGTGTGCGATTTCCGGCCGGATTTCGCACACGACATCGGTCTCGTTCGCTGTACGGCCGGATACGCAACGCAGCCGTAACACGAAGTTGATGCAGCGGGGTCGATTCGACCCATCACGCTGTGTGCGCGATGGGCGTGGGATCCGACGCCGTCGTCGACCCGGACCTGCGGGTCCACGGCGTGGACGGACTGCGCGTCGTCGACGCCTCCGTCATCCCGGTGCTCCCGTCGTGCAACACCAACGCCCCCGTGATCGCCCTCGCCGAGCGCGCGGCCTCGCTGATCACCGGAACCGAGAGGAGACTGTCGTCTGGGATTACGAGAACGGCGCCGCCGGGCCGGAGAACTACTTGGAGACGAAGACGGTGTGCTTGTCGATCTGACCGTCGGTCGGGGCCCCGAGGTATGCGTGCGTCGCTTCGAACCGCGATTGAAGGTACTCGCCGGCCCAGATCGGTGGATGGATCGGCTCCGCGCCCGGTTCGACACAGGTCGGGATCGCCTCGATCACGGCGTGGTAGTCCGGGGTGACGAAATAGGGCAGCGAATAACGGTGTCCGTGTGTGGGATTCAGCACACGATGGCGGGTGGAGACGTAGCGGTGGTTGGTCCACCGGGCGATCATGTCGCCGAGGTTGACGATCAGCGCGTCGGGCGGGGTCACGACATCGATCCATCCGCCGCCTCGCGCGGCGACCTGCAGCCCACCGATGTCGTTCTGGGCGAGCAGTGTCAACGAGCCGTAGTCGGTGTGGGGCGCGACGCCGAGTGTGGTATCGCCGACAGGAACGGGTGCGTAGTGCAGCATACGGAGCGACCCGAGCGGGTCGGTGAACATCGGCACGAAGGCGTCGGCGTCGAGGCCGAGAGCGAGTGCGAGACCGCGCATGAGGTGGGCGTTGATGTCCAGACACGCCTTCGCGTACTCGTCGGCGACACTCTTGAAGTCGGGCATCAGCGAGGCGGGCCACTGTGCCGGACCGTGCAGCGGCGTACCCGCCATCACCTCCGGATGATCGGCCGCACGGTCGGTGGTGATGTCGAGGGCCTCCTTGCCGTCGGCTCCGACGGTGGGGTCGAGTGCCTCGGTCTTCGGCGGCACATATCCGCTGTGACAGGTGGATCTCGCGATGGCGATCTCCATCTTCTCCTCGAAAGGCAGCGCGAAGAAGCGCCGCGCCTGCTCCATCGTCGCCGCGCGGAGGTCGGGGTCGAGTCCGTGACCGGTGACGACGAAGAACCCGAGGTCGGTACACGCGGCGTCGAGCGCGCCGACGACGGCGTGCGGGTCGCTCCCGTCGCGCAGCGGACGCAGATCGATGAGAGGCAGGGCTTCCATGGGTGACTCCTGGACAGAGCGGACGGGTGATCGCTCCGAGTCAACTCCTGCGATACTGCGGATCCGTCTCGCTGAGGTGAGGACCGTGTTACGGGTTCCCGGACCGCGCCCCGACGCAGAGCACCGGGCGAGCCGGATCGAGGAAGTCCGACGGCGACCGTCCGAGCGACGCGATCCTGTTCCGGCACTGCATTCTCCGTCGGCATCACGAATTTCATTCCCTTCCGCCGCCCGAAACACAATCGTCATGAATCGGACACGACCGCTCAACTACCAACCTGGATCGTCTCGACTCGACACATAGCGATTACTCGGAAGGCCCCACCGTATGGTGACAGCAACTTCGACCGCGAGCGTCACCACCACTGCGGGAGTGACAGAATCGGTTCCCGCCGAGGGCGTCGTGATGCGCGGTATCCACCGGTCCTTCGGTGAGAACACCGTCCTGCGCGACGTGTCGTTGCATGTGCGCCCCGGCGAGGTCTACGCACTGCTCGGCGAGAACGGCGCCGGCAAGTCGACCCTGATGCGCATCCTCACCGGGCTTCTCCCGCCCGACTCCGGTTCCATTGCGGTGGACGGAAAGTCGCTCATCGAGGGAGGCCGGGAACGGATCGCGATGGTCCACCAGCACTTCATGCTCGTGCCGAGCATGACGGTTGCGGAGAACTTCCTGCTCGGCCGGTCCCGCGGAGTGATCGGCCGGAAGTGCTTGCGGCGCAGCGAAGCCGAGATCGCCGCCCTCGCGAAGGACACCGGTCTCGCCTGCGACCCCACCGCACGCGTGGAGAACTTGTCGGTCGGCGAGCAGCAGCGCGTCGAGATCCTCCGAGCCCTGCACCT
The DNA here is from genome assembly GCF_050321925.1 of Rhodococcus sp. IEGM1339. Lineage (NCBI taxonomy): Bacteria > Bacillati > Actinomycetota > Actinomycetes > Mycobacteriales > Nocardiaceae > Rhodococcus > Rhodococcus sp. IEGM1339. Next base: position 77,850 of record NZ_JBNQFT010000004.1, on the reverse strand, counting down.
GGGCGCCCGTTACCTGCTGCTCGACGAACCGACCGCGAATCTGGCTCCGGCCGAGGTGCACTCACTGCTCGCACAGGTCCGCCGACTCGCCGCCGAACGCGGCGTCGGGATCGTGCTCATCACTCACCATCTGGAAGAGGTCCTCGAGGCCGCCGATCGGGTCGGTGTGCTGCGGGGAGGACGGCTCGTCGCCGAACGCCCCATCCGCGGGAACGGCGCCGAGAGGGTCACCACCGCCGAACTCGCCCGCGACATGGTCGGCCGTGAGGTCGGGCTCGGTATCCGCCGTGCGGCCACCGAACCGGCCGGGAACCGGATGCTCGAACTGGTCGGTGTGTCCGTCCCCGGTCAGTTGCACGACGTGACCCTGCGGGTCGCATCCGGGCAGCTCGTCGCCGTCGCCGGCGTCGAGGGCAACGGCCAGTCCGCCCTCGAGGACGTCCTGTCCGGGCTCTCCCCCGACTCCACCGGTGCGGTGGTCGTCGCCGAACGGGAGATCGACTCCTCGTCCCCCCGCGCGATGCGCGAGGCCGGTGTCGGCATCGTCCCCGCCGACCGCTACACCCGGGGACTGATCAAGTCGTTGGGAATCGACACCAATCTCGCGATCGACAGCTACACCGATCCCCCGCTCGCCCGTCGCTGGGGCCGCCTGTCGCGGGCAGCCGTCCGCGAACGCGCCGAGCGCATCATCGCCGCCCTGTCGGTCAAGGCCCAGAGCCCGCGCACGCTCGCCGGCACCCTGTCCGGTGGGCACGCCCAGCGCGTGGTGCTCGGCCGGGTCCTCGACGGTGAACCCGACGTCCTCGTCGTCGCCCAGCCCACCCGCGGTCTCGACATCGGCGCCACCGAATTCGTGTGGGACACCCTCGTCGACCACCGCTCCCGGGGCGCCGCGATCCTGCTCATCTCGTCCGATCTCGACGAGATCTGCAGCCTCGCCGACCGGATCGTCGTGCTCTACCGCGGACGGATCGTCGCCGAATTCGACGAAGGCCCGTTCGACCGCGAAGCCCTCGGCTCGGCCATGGGCGGATTCCAGGAGGCCGCAGCATGACCACCACGCTCAGCCCACCGGTGACGACACCACCCGAGCCGCCCACCGCGTCGCGGATGCGGGGCCTCGCGACCACCATCGGCGTGCCGCTGCTCGCCGTCGCCGTCGGTCTCGCGGCGGGCGGGATCCTCATCGTCCTCGCGGGCGGCAATCCCGGGCAGGCCTACACGACGATGCTCGACGCCGCGCTCGGCGGCGACACACAGCTCGGCCGCCTGCTCACCGGTATGACGCCGCTCGTGCTCATAGGGCTCGGCTACGCGATCGCGTACCGCACCGGCTTCATCACCATCGGCGCGCAGGGCCACTACGACGTCGGCGCCATCACCGCGACGGCCGTGGTGCTGAGCATGCCGTTGGGGACGAGCTGGATCGCGATCCCGATCGTCGCCGTCACCGCCGCGGCCGCAGGTGCGTGCATCGGCGGCATCGCAGGCGTGCTGAAGGCGCGGCTCGGGGTAAACGAGATCATCTCGTCGCTCATGCTCAACTACCTCGTCTTCTACACATTGGCGTGGGCGGTGCGCAAACCCCTCGCCAATCCCAACGGTTTCACCCCCGAGTCCGAACGCATTCCCGACTGGGCCGCACTCGCGACGATTCCCGGCACCCGCATCCACATCGGTGTGTTCGTCGCGATCGCGGCGGTGCCGCTGGTGTGGTGGCTCATGCGTTCGACCCGGTTCGGTTTCGCGTCGCAGATCGTCGGTGGGAGCCCGAGCGTCGCCGAGGCCAATGGCATCTCCGTCGCCCGCACCGTGGTCACCTCCGCTCTGATCAGCGGCGCACTCGGCGGTATCGCCGGCGCGATCATGTTGCTGGGCAGCGAGTTCCGACTGTCGCTGGCGATCTCCTCCGGGATCGGGTTCACCGCGATCGTGGTAGCACTGCTCGGGCGTCGCAATCCGTTCGGCATCGTGCTCGCAGCAGCATTGGTCTCCGGGCTGACCCTCGGCAGTCAGGCGGTGCAGCGTACCCAGGAGATCCCCGCGTCCATCGGCACCGTCGTCCAGGCAGTGATGATCCTGACGGTGCTGCTCGCCAACCGAATCGTGGAGCGTGCTCGATGAACTGGTCCGATGTCCTGGGCGCCGGTGCGCTCGTCCCGCTGTTCACCGCTGCGCTGCGGCTGGCGGTGCCGATCATCCTCGCCGCCGCCGGCGCGTGCCTCGCCGAGCGCTCGGGGCTGATGAACCTCGGTATCGAGGGACAGATGATGGTCGGCGCGATCATCGCGTTCGTGACGGTGTACTACACCGGGCAACCGATGCTCGGCGCCGCCACCGGCGCCGCCGCGGGCCTCGTGATCGCCGCGATCGTCGGCTACCTGACGATCACGATGGCCGTCGACCAGATCATCACGGGGATCTCGGTGGTGATCCTCGGGACCGGACTCGCGTCCTTCCTGTACCTGCAGGTGTTCGGCATGACCGGTACACCGCCGCGCATCCAGGGCACCATTCCCCTCGACCTTCCGGTGCTGTCCGACCTGCCGGTGCTCGGCCCGATCGTGTTCTCGCAGTCCCCGCTCGTCTACCTCGCGCTCGCACTCGTCGTCGCCCTGTGGTGGGTGCTCACCCGCACGGCCTTCGGCCTGTCGATCCGCGCGGCCGGGGAAAGCCCCGAGGCCGCCGACTCGGTGGGCGTCTCCGTCCCCCGCACCCGATGGAGCACGCTGCTGATCTCCGGCGCCGCAGCAGGTATGGCCGGCGCGCTCGTCATCGACAGCCTGGGCTTCTTCCAGGACGGCATCACCGGTGGTCGCGGCTGGATCGCGCTCGGTGTCGTCATCCTCGCCCGGTGGAATCCGCTCGGCGCCATCGTCGGTGGCTTCATGTTCGGTCTCGTCGACGCCTTCCAGCTGCGCGTACAGGCCGCGTCCGGTGGACAGGCCACGTCGGTACCGTACGAGCTGTTCCAGGCCATGCCGTACGCGGTGACGTTGCTCGCGGTCATCGCCACAACCGTGTGGTTCTCGCGCAGCAATTCTCCGAAGGCGCTCGGCATCCCGTTCGTGCCCGCGAAATAGCTTTCCGTCAGCTTTCCCGTCAGTCCTGGGGTTCGCAGTCGCGAGCCCTCCCTTCCCCGAGGAGAACCACGTGAAGAAATTGGGTACCGCTGTGGCGGCCGCCGCCGTCGTCGGAGCCGCCGTGACCGGGTGTTCGAGTTCCGACCCCGGTGGGAGCGGCTCGGCCGACGGGGTCGTCAAGGCCGCGATCATCACCTCGGGTCCGGTCAACGACGTCGGCTGGAACCAGGGCATGGTCGAGGGCGCCGAGAAACTCGAAGCGGAAGGTCTTATCGACCTGACCGTGGTGCAGCAGGATTCGGGCGCGACCTCGGAGCAGATCGCCCAGATCGTCACCGACCTCGCGGAGGACGGCAACCAGCTCATCGTCGGCCACTCGTTCAATTACGGCGAACCCATCAAGGGCATCATCGCCGACTACCCCGACGTGCTGTTCGCCTATCCCGGCGGCTTCGGCGACATCACCGCCAACCTCGCCGACTACAGCCAGCCGTTCTATCAGGGTTCGTTCCTCACCGGCATCCTCGCCGGCGACCTGACGGAGACCGGCATCCTCGCCGGCACCGCCGGTTTCGAGATCCCGGTGTGCAAGGCCCAGATCGAGGCGTTCGCCGACGGCGCGCGCCTGACCTACAAGGGCCCCGGTGAGATCCAGTTGCGTCCGGCCTACATCGGCGGATGGTCCGACGCGGCGGCCCAGACCATCGAGGCCGTCAACGCCCTCGTCGACCAGGGCGCCGACCAGTTCTCCACGTGCGGTGTCGACGCGGCCACCATCGAGGGCGCCAAGCAGCGCGGTGTCGGCGTCGCCGGCTACACGATGGATCAGACCCCGCTGGCACCCCAGAACGTCGTCTCCTCCGTCGTGTGGAATCTCGACGAGGTCCTCCGCGCGATGATCGCCGACGTCGAGGCCGGCAACGTCGACCCGGCGAAGTACTACGAGGTGGACATCACCGAAGGCGGCCTGGACGTCGTCATCAATCCGGCCTTCGCCGACAAGATCTCGCCCGAGGCGATGGCGCTGTTCGAGGAGTACCGCGAGAGGATCATGGCCGGCGAGTTCGAGGTCGAGTACAAGGGCGGCGACTGACCCGGAGCACCTCCTGTAGAACGAACGAGACTGACCTTGTGCGCGATTTCCCACCGGATTTCGCACACAACGTCGGTCTCGTTCCGTAGCTTCGACCTTTGTGAAGATCCGACCTATGTTCGGACGCGCTCCGCGCACCACTCCACCAGCGCCGCCGCGAGGTCGTCGCGGGCGGACAGCTGTGGCGCATGGTCGGACTCGAGCGACACGACCTGCGCACCCGGGGTGAGGCGTTGCATCCCCCGTTGGGTGACGAGGGGAACCGAACGATCCAGTGTCGCTTCGACGTACAGGCGTGGCAGGCGCCCGAATCGTTCCGGTGTCCAGCTGGGCGCCATGAGCCGGGTGGTCTCGAGTTGCGGCACGAGTCGGCGCGCGGCACCGATCGCGTCGGCCGAATCCGCCTCGTGGAAGAACACCGCCGCACCGGCCTCCGGGGGCACGATCGTCCCGCGACCGTCCTCGGTGGGTTCGAGCCATCGCGAGATGCCCACCGGCGATTCGAGACCGATTCCGTCGCAGAGCATCCCGAAGTCGACCCCGGACGGAAGCATCATCCCCGCCACATAGGCGACCCCGGTGACACGCTCCGGCAGCATCTCCGCGACCTGCGTGACGACGATGCCACCACCGGAATGACCGACGAGGATCACAGAGCCATCCAGTCCGGCAACGTGGTCGGCCACGACCGCGGCGACGTCGTCGAGCGTCACGTCGTCGGCGCCCCATGATCCGACACCGGGAAGCGCGAGTGGGTGTGGGACGTGCCCGGACCGGCGGAGCGGTTCGAGCAGCGTGTCCCACACCCAGCTTCCGGCCCACGCGCCGTGCACGAGCACGACATGACTCACGCGCGGTTCTCCCCCGTCGCCGCCAGCACCCGGGCGGCTTCCCGCACAGCAGCGGTGTTGGCCTTGCCGTGCCGCGACCCGGCGAGCTTCGCTTTGATGTGATCGCGGATCAGGATGGGTTCATAGGGTTCCAGGCCCGCATATTCGGGCAACGTGGAGACCACCGCGTCGACGTTGCCGTCGTGGAAGAACGCCACCGAACGACGGCGCCGGATCCTCCCGTCGACGATCGGCGGCTTGACGCGGTGCAGCGTCGACATCCACCGGTCGTCGGTGATGCGGGCGGTGAGATCGCCGAGATTGACCAGCAGGGCGCCGGGCAGCGGTTCGACGTCGTGCCAGACACCGTCGGAGCCGAGCACCTGCAGCCCCGCGACCCGATCGGCCCACAGCACGGTGACGATCCCGAAGTCGGTGTGCTCACCCATGCCGGTGAGATCGCCGTCGAGGTCGACGGTGCCCTCGGGCAGCGCGTAGTTGTTCATCCGCAACACGTCGATCGAGTGGTCGGTGAGCCGTTCGAAGTAGTCGGGGGCCTGCCCGAGGGCGTCGGCGAAGATCCGGGTGAGGGTCCGCGCGACCCGCGAAGCCTCGGTGAAATAGGTCTGCACACGGTCCTCGAAGCCGGGGACGTCGGGCCAGACGTTGATTCCGTAGTCGTCCTCCGACAGGTCCAGGTGGGCGAACGACCGGGCCTCCACGCCGACGTTGTACGCCTCGAAGAAATCGTTCATGCGGCTGGCGGATTCGACGCCGAGGCTCAGGCTCAGCGACTCGCTCTTCGGCGGGCTGTACCCGCGGTTCGCACCCACCACCCGATACTGCTGCTTGTCGTCCATCGGCAGACCGAAGAAGTCGTCGAGGGCATCGGCGAGGCCGTCGACCACCGGATCGGAAATGCCGTGTCCGAGAATCTGAACGAATCCCACACGGCTGCAGGCTTCGTCGATCTCACGGGCGACACGAGCTCGTTCGGCCTCGTCGCCGGCCCGAACGTACGGGCCGATGTCGACGGCGGGAACGACGAAGGCGTCAGACGGCGACTGGTTCATGGGCAACTCCGTTGGGAGAGATGGTACCGGCCGAGGTGACGGGGGCCGGCGTGCCGGACCGGGACGCGCGAGCCAGTGTCCCGAGACGAGTGTGGTTCAACAGCAGGTTCAACGAGAACGCCGCGATCGCGGCGAGCGTGATGCCGCTGCCGAGCAGGATCTGCGCAGCGGACGGGAAGCGCTCGAACATGCCCTCGGCGAGTTCGGGCAGCAGACCCACACCCACCGCGACGGCGGCGATCGTCGAGTTGATGCGGTCGGACAGGTCCACCGAGCGCAGCGTGTTGATGCCCACGAGGGCGACGGTGGCGAACAGGATCAGGCCGACACCGCCGACCACCGGCTTCGGCAGCGCCGCGACCACCGAGCTCACCTTGGGCAACGCCCCGAGGACCACGAGGATCGCACCCGACGTGGCGGTGACGTAGCGGCTGTAGACCCGGGTGGTGGCGACCGCACCGACGTTCTGGGTGAAGACGGTGTCGACGAAGGCGTTGAAGACACCCGCGAGCACAGCGGACGCTCCGTCGCCGGCGAGTCCGCGGGCGATGTCGCCCTTGCTGACGCGCTTACCGGTGATCTCGGCGACGGCGAGCATGCTCGCGGTGGATTCGGCGAAGACCACGGCCATGACGATGCTCATGGCGACGACCGCGGTGATGGGGAATTCCGGTGCACCGAAGTGGAAGGGGGCAGGCAGACCCACCCACGACGAGCCGGCCACGCCGCCGAGGTCGATCAGGCCGAGCGGAACCGCGACGACCGTGCCGATGGCAAGGGCGATCAACACCCCGAGCTGCGCCCAGATGCCGCGACCGAGGCACAGGAAGGCGACGGCGACGACGATCACGAGCACGGCCAGGGCGATGTTGGTGGGCGAGGCGAAGGTGGGCGACGACGGGTCGGTGCCGACGATCAGCCCGCCTGCCACGCCGATGAGCGAGATCCCGACGACGGTGAGGACGGCACCGGTGACGAGCGGCGGGAAGAACCGGATGATCCTGGCGAAGGGCCAGGCCAGGGCGAGACCGACGATGCCGCCGATCAGCATGGAGCCGTAGACGGCCTGCAGGCCGTATTCCTTCGCGATGAGGATCATCGGCGTCAGGCCGGCGAAGGTCGCACCGCAGACGATGGGCAGGCGGACGCCGACGAGTTTGCCGACGCCGAGGCTCTGGACGATGGTGATCAGGCCGGCGATCAGCAGGTCGGCGCTGATGAGCATCGCGATGGTGTCGCGGTCGAGTCCGACGGCCGCGCCGAAGACCAACGGGACGGTGATGCATCCGGTGTACATGATCAGGACATGCTGGAGGCCGAACGCGAACTGCCGGAGGAACGGTAGTCGCGCGTCGACGGGGTGCGGTGAGGTCATGTGATCGCTCCCATTTCGGATGCAGTGCTGTATACGGTGCCGGATACAGCTTGGGGGCCGAAGTTTTCGGGCTCGAGTCATCGTGTTTCGCGCGGGTAAGAAACCGCTCACCGCACCCGCATCGGAGCTAGGTCAGTCGTCCGTTCACGCGCAGACGGGCGATGCCACCGTCGGGATAGACGTCGAGCCGCACGAACTCCACCGGCGTCGGCGAATCGACGCGGAAACGGTGCCGGCAGTCCGGCAGCAGTGCGGTCCGCGGGACGAGTTCGACCCAGGACGATTCGTCGGACATCGCGTCCCCGCTGGGGATTCCGCTCAGGCGCGCCGCTCCCGGTGCGTTGCCGACGAAATAGGAGGTGTCGACCTCGACGTGGTCGACGCATCCCTGCCCGGCGAGACGGATCACCACGTAGTCGTTGCCGTCGTCGCGGCGCCGGGCGTTCTCCCAGCCCTCCCCCATGTGCCGCGAGCGACCGAGGCCGATGATGTTGCGCGGCGACGAATAGAAGCGGTTCGAGCACGCGACGACGTCGCCACCGTTCTCGAGGGCCGCGAGATCGATCGTGCCCGTGAGGAAGGCCGGGTCCGGGCGTGCATATCCGTGCACCCGGAAGCGGGCCACACCGCCGTCAGGAAAGATGTTCAGGCGCAGGTGCGTCCAGCGCCGGTCGTCTTCCACCGCGAAGGCGTTCGCGGTGTCGCCCTTCAGGGCCACGCACTCGAGGACCGGTTCCCACGGCGCGTCCAGCAACTCCTGATCGGTCGGGTAGCCGTCGAGGTTCACCCCGTCGACGGACGCGTAGGGCGGGTAGTTGCCGGTGAACCAGGCGGTGTCGATCACGACGCCCTCGACGACACCGGGAACTCCGAGCCGGACCACCGCGAAGTCGTGCCCGGGTTCGCGGCGACGCCGGGTCTCCCACCCGTCGTAGACCTTCCCCTTGTGCCCGAACTCCGACGGATCGAAATCCGGTGCGCCCGGCGAGATCAGATTCTCGCGACTCGCGAAGAACTCGTCGTTCGCGTACACGACGGCCCCGCCCAGCGATCGCGCGGCGAGATCGGGCAGTTGCAGGAAAGCTGCTTCGGTCAACGGTTTTCCTTTCGGGAGAGCAGCGCACCACGCGGTGCGGGGTCGGTGGCGCCGAGGGTGACGGTGAGTGGTTCACCGGCGAGCCAGGTCTGCCGCACGACCCCGGCCAGTGCACGTTCGGCGTAGGGCGTCACCGCGTTGCGGTGGTGCAGTCGCTCCGGGAAGACCACGAAGGCGTCGTCGGGCGCGAAGACGCACAGGTCGGCACTGTTGCCCACGGCGATGGCACCGCGGTCGGCCAGGCCCACGAGGTCGGCGGTGCGACCGGCCATCCAGCGCACCACGTCGACGAGTGTGTGCCCGCGCTTGCGCGCCTCCGACCACACGATGGGCAGTCCGAGTTGCAGCGACGAGATTCCGCCCCACGCCTCGCCGAAGTCGCCGGTGACGAACTTCTTCAACTCCGGCAGGCACGGCGAGTGATCGGAGACGATGCAGTCGAGTGTGCCGTCGGCCAGGCCGCGCCACAGCGCTTCCCGGTTGCGGGCCTCACGGATCGGCGGACAGCACTTGAAATGTGTGGAGCCGTCGAGGATCTCCTCGCTGAACAGCGACAGGTAGTGCGGGCAGGTCTCCGCGGTGACGGGCAGACCCTCGGCCTTCGCCGCGGCGACGAGCGGAAGGCTTCCCGCGTCCGACAGGTGCAGGATGTGCACGCGGCATCCGGTCTGCCGCGCACCGTCGATCACCTGGGCGACGGCACGGGACTCGGCGACCGATGGTCGCGAGTACAGGAAGTCGTCGTAGCGGGGTCCGGCCGGCGGGTCCTGCGCGTCGAGGGTCGGTCCGTCCTCGGCGTGCACGATGAGCAGGCCACCGAAGCCGACGATCACGCGCATCGCCTCGATCATCTGCTCACGATCGAGCGGCGGGTACTCGTCGAGACCCGAATACGCGAGGAAGCATTTGAATCCGTACACCCCCGCTTCCCAGAGCGGTTCGAGATCGGCGAGGTTGCCGGGGATCGCACCGCCCCAGAATCCGACGTCGACGGTGACTTGCTCGGCCGCGACCTTCTGCTTCACCTCGAGGGCCGCCACGTCGACGGTGGACGGGATGGAATTGAGGGGCATGTCGACGATCGTCGTCACTCCCCCGGCCGCGGCGGCACGCGTGGCCGTCGCGAAGCCCTCCCATTCGGTGCGGCCGGGTTCGTTGACGTGGACGTGCGTGTCCACGAGACCGGGGAGCAGCACCTCGTCGTCGGCGAGGACGATCTCCCGTGCATCGGCCGGAGCGGCACCGTCGTATTCCTCGATCGCGACGATGCGGCCGTCGCGCACGTGGACGGCGCAGCCGCGTTCGTCGTCCCCCATTACGGCGCGTCGCGCGCGGATCACGGTGGTCATCGCGTCACCGCCGTCGGTCGACCCGCGAGCCGGGCCAGGTGGTCGAGATTCGTGCCGGTGCGATCGCATACTTCCTTCTCTGTGAGGGCCCCGCAGCTCGTTCCCCGCAGGAGGAAGGCGGCGAGAGCACGGGCGGTGGCGGGTTCGTCGAGGTATCCCGACGACAGGGCCGGGTCGATGTAGGCCGCGACGCGTCCCACGGCAGTGGACAGCGACCGGCGGTAGAACGCGAAGGTCGCGGCGTAGCGGGTGGGCAGTTGCGCCGGATGCAGGTCCCATCCCTGGTAGAAGCCGCGGCGCAGCGACCGGTCGATCAGGTGGGCGTGCAGCCCCCATGCCGCGCGGATCTCGCCGCGGGTGCCGACGGGAAGGCGGTTGGTGGAGCCGTCGGACAACCGCACCCCCGTGCCCGCTGCCGCAACCTGCATCGTGGCCTTGGCGTGGTCGGCGACGGGGTGGTCCATCGCCTGGTACTCGGCGGCGATGTCGCACGCGGCCGAGTAGTCATAGGTGCCGTAGTGCAGTCCCGAACAGCGGCCCCGGGCCGCTCGGATCATGGTGGCGACGGCAGCGGTGCCATCGGGTCCGCAGATCGCCTGCGGCGTCTCGATCTGGATCTCGAACCGCAGGGGCGCGGCGAGCGGGTAGGTGGACTCGAGATGCTCGCAGACGGTGACCATAGCGGCGACCTGTTCGGGCGCGGTGACCTTGGGCAGCGTGACGACGAATCCGTCGGGGAGAGAGCACTTTCCGGTCAGTTCGGCGACGAAGAAGTCGAGCGTGCGCAGTCCGCGGCGCCGGGTGGCAGCCTCGAAGGACTTGAACCGGATGCCGACGAAGGGTGTCGCGGTGGGATCGGTCGCGAGCGCGGCGGCGGCGCGGGCGACGTGGGCGTCCTCGTCGGCGTCACGTTCGTGCTCCGGAATGCCGGGGCGGGTGAACCCGTCCTCGAAGTCGATGCGCAGATCCTCGATCGGTTCGGTGCGCAGTTTGGCCTCCACGAGAGGGAGGACGGCGTCGGCCAGTTCGGGTTCGATGCCGGTGACCGCAGCGAGGTCCGCGGGACCGTCGATGTGGGTGTCGAGGACGTCGAGCGCGTCGGCTCCCCATCGTGCCGCGATCCCGGCGTCGTAGCGGTCGGCCGGGACGTAGACGGTGTGCACCGGTTGGCGGGCACCGTCGGTCCCGGGATAGGTCGCGGCGTATGCCGCGTCGATGTCCGCGAGATGCGCGTCGAGCGCAGCCGCAAGCCTGTGCAATCCTGTCGGCACCCGAACTCCTGTCCTGTATCCACGGCTGTATACGTCGTGGTGCGCCGACGTTATCGGCGCCAGGTCATGTGTTCGGTTAACTGCGGTTACGGGCCCGTTACACATCCGGCAGGGCGGTGTTCGTCCTCGGCAGAACCCGGCCCGATGCCGCCGGATCGACGGCACAATGGTCGGCATGGAGCCGGAGCAGGGTCGCGTGATCGATTTCGCCACTGCCGCGAAGGCGGCACGTGTGACTGCCGCGAAGGCGGCGCGTGCGACCGCCGCGAACGCGGCACGGACTCCCGTGCGGGGAGCCGACAACACCGAGCCCCGTCTGCTCCGTCAGATCTACGGCGAGATCCTGCGCGACGAGCGTCGCGATCAGGACCGCAGCCTCGAGGACGTCGCCCGCACGGTCGGGATGTCGAAGCAGTACCTGTCGGAGGTCGAACGTGGGCGCAAGGAGGCCTCCTCCGAGATGCTGCGGTCCGTGTGCGATGCGCTGGAACTTCCGATGGATCAACTGCTCGCGCGCGGGATCCGCCGGATGACCGCGCACCGCACACTCCGAACCACGGGTCACGCCGGCGTCGAGTTGTGCGCGGCATGACGGTGCGACCACATGACAGCGTGACGGGTCATCCGTCCCGGTCGACGACGACGTGATCGGCGAGGCCGTAGGCCACCGCCTCGGCCGGTGAGAAGATCCGGTCCCGGTCGGTGTCGCGACGCAGTTGTTCGATGTTGCGTCCGGTGTGCGCGGCCAGGATCTCCTCGGTCTGGGCCCGTACCCTCATCACCTCCGCTGCCTGCAGGGCCAGATCGGAGATGGTGCCCTGCCCCTGCGCCGACGGCTGGTGCAGCAGCACCCGCGAGTGGGCGAGGACGTGCCGGCGACCGGGGGCTCCGGCCGCGAGCAGCACGGCAGCCGCCGACGCGGCCTGCCCCATGCAGTAGGTCGCGACCTTCGGTCGCAGGAATTGCATGGTGTCGTGGATCGCGAGCATCGCGGTGGACGATCCGCCGGGTGAGTTGATGTAGAGGCCGATCTCCCGGTCGGGGGATTCGGCCTCGAGATGCAACATCTGGGCCATCACGACGTTGGCGACCCCGTCGTCGATCTCGGTGCCGAGGAAGACGATGCGTTCGTTGAGCAACCGGCTGAAGATGTCGAACGACCGCTCCCCCGCCGGGGTGCGTTCGATGACGTTGGGGATCGTGTAGGTGCTCATCGTCCCAGTCCCATCTGTCGTCCCGCGACGAACGGCGCCAGTTCGACGAGTGAACCGACGACGGTGTCGACGATGCCGTACTCGCGTGCCTGTTCGGCGGTGAACCACCGGTCGCGGTCGCTGTCGCGTTCGATTTCTTCGAGTGAATGCCCGGTGGCGTCCGAGAGGATCTGCTGCGACTGCAGTTTCATGTATTCGAGATTCTCGGCCTGGATTGCGATGTCGACGGCCGTCCCCGAGAATCCGGCCGAGGGTTGGTGCATCATGATCCGGCTGTGGGTGAGGCTCGCGCGTTTGCCCTTCGTGCCCGCGGCGAGCAGGACCTGCCCCATACTGGCGGCGAATCCCGCTGCCACCGTGACGATGTCGTTGGGGACGAGTTGCATCGTGTCGTAGATGGCGAGGCCGGCGAAGACGGATCCGCCGGGTGAGTTGATATGCAGGACGATGTCGCGCCGGTCGTCGGCGGAGGCGAGCAGGACGAGTTCCGAGCAGACGCGCTCGGCCATCTCGTCGTCCACCTCTCCGGTCAGTCGCAGGATGCGCTGACGGAAGAGCCTGTCGGCCAGTTGGTCCCGGTACGAGAATGGTTCGGTGGTCGTCATGCAGCCAGCCTGACCCCCGATGGGTGCGAACCGGCGGTTCGTCTGCTCACGGCAGACGGACCGGTCGTTCCGGCAGATCAGTCCCCCGCGGACCGGAAGGCGCTGATCACCGCTGCGACGAGGACGGCCAGCAGAAGGAGCACGAGCAGGACCGGTCCGAGCAGCAGCACCAGCGTGATCACGACGGCCAGGCCGATCTTCGCCTTGGTGCTGAGTCCGGAAATCAGCCCGCCCAGCGCGGCGAGGGCCGGATTGCGACCCTCCAGCGCGGCTCGGATGCCGGCGAGGACCGCCTGCAGTCCCACGCCGCCGCTGGTGACCTCGCCGAGGAGCGAGTCCACCCATCCGCGGATCTTCCGGATCAGTCTCGCCCCGAGTCCCCGGAGTTCGGCCAGTGCGCTGCGGACACCGGCCCGCAGCGCATCCTGCAACCTCTCGAGGAGCGATGTGGGTTCCGGCTGTGCCTGCTCGGGTCGGGTCTGCTCGGATCGTGTCCGCTCACGTCCGGGGCGGGTGGGTTTCCCTGCCCGGGCGTCGTTCGCCGGCGGACGCGGTCGTCGTCTCTCCTTCGGAGGCGCCGGCTTCACACGAGAGCGGGGCGTGGCGTCCGAACGGGTCGATGTCCGAGTGGTCGATCGGGATGAGGTTCGGGTCGAGGTGCGCCGCGAGCCGGTTCCGGGGTCGCGGTCCCGACGCCGTGCAGCGGGTTCGGGTTCGCGGGTGCGACGCCGCGCGGTGGGCTCGGGCTCGCGAGGTCGACGGCTGCGCGTCCGCACAGGCTCGACGGGAGTCTCCGTCTCCGTGGCCCTCGCGCGCGTCGCGGTCGGCCGCCGCGCCGGACGGGAGGTTCGACGGGCTTCGTTCTGCCGAGCACTCATACCACTCGCCTTCTCTCGTGGACGAGCACGGTGCCTCTCAGTGAACGCCGGATTCCGGGTCCGGTCAACGGCAGACGGAGCGTTCAGCCGGTACGGAAAAAGGGGTGGACCCTGTTCAAGATCGGTAACGGCTCTTGGAAGAATGGTCATCGCCCTCACAGCACACGGGGAGGTGTGCGCATCATCGTTCGCGATGGGGAGTGCGCGCGCGACGTAATCCGAAGGAGAACCGACAGACGTGACCGAGCAATTCAGTTTCGAAACACTCACGCCCACGGCATTTCTCGACCGCTCCGCCCGGGTCTTCCGTGACGACCTCGCAGTGGTGGACGGCGACATCCGTCGCACCTATGCCGAATTGCGCGATCGGTGCCTGCGACAGTCGGGCATGCTGCACGCTCTCGGTGTCGAGCCCGGCGACCGTGTCGCAGTACTCGCGCCGAACACCTCGCTGATGCTCGAGGCGCACTACGGTGTGCTCTACGCGGGCGCCGTGCTCGTCTCGCTCAACACGCGCCTCACCGCGCCGGAACTGCGGTTCATTCTCGAGCACTCGGGCAGCCGGGTCCTGCTCGTCGAGGAGTCGCTGGCCGACCTGGCCCGCGAGGCCACGGCCGATCTGCCGTCGATCACGGTCGTCGGCGACGACTACGAGGACAAGCTCGCCGCCGCCCGTCATCGGTGCGTGCCGCTCGCCGACGAACGCACCATGATCGCCCTGAACTACACGTCCGGCACGACGGGTGATCCGAAGGGCGTGATGTACCACGCGCGCGGCGCCTACCTGCAGGCCCTGGCGATGGTCGCGCACTTCGGGCTCGACAGCGGATCCACCTATCTGTGGACGCTGCCTATGTTCCACTGCAACGGCTGGACGTTCACCTGGGCCGTCACAGCAGCCGGTGGCACGCACGTGTGCCTGCCCAAGGTCGACCCCGAGCGGATCTGGGATCTCGTGCGCACCGAGAACGTCACGCACCTGTGCGGCGCGCCGACCGTTCTCGCGTCGCTGGTCGACGCCCCGAATGCGGGCGGCATCGACCATCGTGTCGTCGCGGCGATCGGTGGCGCACCGCCGGCGCCCGCCCTCATCGAGCGGTGCACCGCGCTCGGACTCGACATCACGCACCTGTACGGGCTCACCGAGACGTACGGCCCGGCGGCGATCTGCGAGTGGCGTTCGGAATGGGACGTCCTCCCCGAGGACGAGAAGGCACGGCTGCGCTCGCGGCAGGGCGTGGGCAATGTCGTGGCCGGCGAACTCCGCATCGTCGACCCGATGGGATCCGACGTTCCCGCCGACGGTGAGACGACCGGTGAGATCGCGCTGCGCGGCAACAACGTGATGCTCGGTTACTACAACAACCCGGACGCGACCGCCCGCGCCGTGCCGGACGGCTGGTTCCGCACCGGCGACATCGGCGTCATGCATCCGGACGGCTACATCGAGATCCGCGACCGCGCGAAGGACGTCATCATCTCCGGGGGCGAGAACATCTCGTCCGTCGAGGTCGAAGCGGCGCTCATCAGCCATCCGGCCGTTCTCGAGGCCGCCGTCGTCGCGGCGCCGAGCGAGAAGTGGGGCGAACGTCCCGTCGCCTACGTGGCACTGCGCAGCGGCGCGAGTGCCGACGAAGCGGAACTGCGCGCGCATGTGCGTTCGCAGCTCGCCGGTTTCAAGGTTCCCGACAGCATCGTCTTCGGTGCCCTGCCGAAGACCGCCTCGGGCAAGATCCGCAAGGTCGAACTGCGCGAGCGTCTCTGAGCACCGGCCGGGGCGGTTCCCGACGTCACCTCTCGTCGAGAACCGTCCCGGCCCGCTCGGGCAGCGTGAATGCCGCGACCGCGGCGACGACGAACGATGCCGCGAACGCACCGAAGACGAGACCGTTGCCGCCGGCGCCCAGCAGCACCGGCACCAGCAGCGGCGCGATGATCGACGCGAGCCGCCCGAAGGCCGCTGCCGAACCGGTGCCCGCGCCCCGCACCGGCGTGGGATACAGCTCGGGTCCGATCGCGTACAGGGCACCCCACGCGCCCAGGTTGAAGAACGACAGCGCCATACCCGCCGCGACGATCGTTCCCGGAGTCTCGGCGAGCCCGAACAGCCCCGCCGAGACTGCCGATCCGGCGAGGAATACCCCCAGAGTCAGGCGACGTCCCCACACCTCGATCAGCCACGCCGCGACGCCGTAGCCCGGTAGCTGGGCGAGCGTGATGAGCAGCGTGTAGCCGAACGAGGTGACCAGGTCGAAGCCCTGCGCGACGAGCAGGCTCGGCAGCCAGATGAACGCGCCGTAGTACGAGAAGTTGATGCCGAACCACACGACCCACAGCGCCGCGGTGCGGCGGCGTAGGTTCGGCGCCCATACCGATCCCCGGGGTACACGCTCGACTTGGGCGACAGGTCGGCCGGGTTGTTCGTCATCGTCCGGCACGGAGGTGACCCCGGCCGAGCGCTCGTAGTCGCGCACGATCGCCTCGGCTTCCGCGTGCCGTCCGCGACTCTCGAGATAGCGCACCGATTCGGGTAGGCCGAACCGGACGACGAGGGCGTAGGCAGCCGGGACGAGCCCGACGGCGAGCGCCCACCGCCACCCGTCGTCGCCGGTGGGAACGACGAAATAACCGACGAGAGCGGCCAGGAGCCAGCCGACCGCCCAGAACGCCTCGAGGGCCACGACCACGCGTCCTCGCACCTTGCGGGGCGCGAACTCACTGACCAGCGTCGACGCGACCGGCAGTTCGGCGCCGAGACCGAGTCCGACGACGAACCGCAGGACGATGAGCATCGCCACCGAGGTCGACAGCGCCGCCGCGCCGGTCGCGAGACCGTAGACGAGCAGCGTCGCGGCGAAGACCTGCCGGCGTCCGATGCGGTCGGCGAGCAGACCACCGAGAGACGCACCGATCGCCATGCCGACGAAGCCGATGGATCCGATCCACGAGAGCTGCGTCGACGACAGATCCCACTGCACGGCCAGGGCTGCCATGACGAACGAGATCAACCCGACGTCCATGGCGTCGAGGGCCCAGCCCACGCCGGAGCCGGTCAGCAGGCGGCGATGTCTGCCGGTGAACGGCAGGTCGTCGAGCCGCTGGGTGCGAGTGGTCATGCACCGAAACGTACCGCAGCGCTCGGGCGCCGATCAGCCGCGCGCGGCGGCCTCCAGCACCGACACGTCGATCCGGCGCATCTTCATCATCGCGGCGGTCACGCGCTTCGCGACCTCCGGATCGGGGTCGGCGAGCAGTTCGTTCAGCCGTTTCGGTACCACCTGCCACGACAGGCCGTACTTGTCCTTCAACCATCCGCAGGCGGATTCCTCGCCGCCGTCGGCGGTCAGCGCGTACCAGTAGTGGTCGGCCTCCTCCTGATCGGCGCAGTCGATCTGGAAGGACACCGCTTCGGAGAACCGGAACTGCGGTCCCCCGTTGAGTCCGTAGAAGACCTGACCGTCGAGGAAGAACTCGACCGTCATCGGAGTCCCCGGCGGGACCGGGATGTCGCCTCCGGTGGACTCTTCGGTGTAGCGGGTGATCTCACCGATCTCGGAGTTGGGGAAGATGCCGATGTAGAAGTTCGCGGCCTCCTCGGCGTTCATGTCGAACCACAACCACGGAGTGATCCTGGGCATCGTGACTCCTCGTGTCGTCGAATGTGTTCCACTGTCACGAAGGCAGACCCTGTCCGGCCCGGATTCTCATCGCCGTGCGCACTCGCAGGCCGAGCCGCAGGGCTCCCGTGCTCGTAGGGGGGAACGCATGCCCCAACGGTTATGACCGGAGGCACGTCGGGTTTCGGGGCGATCGCCGCCGAACGGATCTCGGGCGCAGACGGGATTCGCCTCGTCCCCAGTGCCCGGCACGCCCCATCCACCGGAGAGGTACTACCGCTCGATCTGTCCTCTCTCGATTCCGTTCGTACCTTCGCGGCGACGGTTCGCGAACGGAGCGACCGGATCGACGGGCTCGTGCTGAACGCCGAGATGATCCGGAGCGACGTCGCCGCGCGGACCGTCGACGGTTTCGAGACGACCTTCGTCGTCAACCATCTCGCCCACTACCTGCTGCTGCGCCCGTTGCTTCCGGCTCTGGCGGACCGGGCCGTCGTCGTTGCGACCACCAGCGGCACACGCGACCCCGCGACCGGTGCGGGACTGGTACCGCCACGACATGGCGACGCCGGGCTGCTCGCCCACCCTGAACGGGATCCCGACCTCGATACGCATCCCCGCAAGGCCGGACAGCACGCCTACACCGCCTCGAAACTGTGCACCGTCCTCACGATGCGGAGGTTGTCGAAGGACGACACGGTTCGAGCCGGACGGATCACCGCGGTCGCCTTCGATCCCGGCCAGGTCTTCGGAACCGGTCTGGCACGAGCACTTCCCACTCCGATGCGACTGGCGTGGCGCGGCCTCGGGACGCGGGCCGGCATGTTCCTCCGCATCGTGCAGGACACCTTCAACACGCAGACCGAAGCCGGGAACACGCTCGCAGACCTCGTTCTCGGTGACATCGACGTTCCGGACGGCCGGGGTTATCTCGCACTGCGCCGCGGCGAACCGTCAGTGCTCGCTCGCAGCGACGAGCAGGCCGAACGGTCGTGGCGCGAGAGCGCACGGCTCGTCGGACTGCCCGACCGTTAGGTGTAGGTCCCCCGGGCGTAGTATCGGATGGCATGGGGAGCGCCTCGCGGTCCTCACGGCCTCTCAGCGATCGTCTCGCCGCACGGGCGCGACGTGTGTTCGTCGGTCGCGATGCCGAACTCGAGATCGTTCGCTCCGCACTGGACTCCCCCGAACCCTCGATCGCCGTGCTGTACCTGTACGGTCCGGGAGGCATCGGCAAGACCTGCTTGCTCGGCGCGATCTCCGATCTTGCGGAACGGAGCCATCGCGCGGTGACTGTGATCGACGGGCGCAACACGGATGCGTCGCCCGGCTCGGTCCTCGCGTCGGTGGATCGCCACATCGGCGACCGGCCGAGGGTGCTCCTCCTGGACTCGTACGAGCGGCTACGCGTGCTCGACGACTGGATCCGAACCGATTTTCTTCCCGGCCTTCCTGCGACGACGCTGACGGTGATCGCCGATAGGTCACCGCCCTCCGCGGGATGGCGCACCGATCCGGGTTGGGGTGATCTGCTCCGGATCGTGTCTCTCAGGAATTTCGACCCCGCTACGAGCGCTGCCTACCTCACCGCTGCGCGGGTTCCCGAGGAACTGCACGACGAGATCATCGGGGCAACGCACGGACATCCGCTCGGGCTCGGTCTGCTCACGGATGTCTTCGCCCGAGGAGGCGATGTACGTGTGCCGTGGCCTCCGGATCTCGTCGGGATGTTGCTCCGACGGTTTCTCGATACCGAGCCGGGGATCGCACATCGCCGCGCCCTGGAAGTGTGTGCGCTCGCCCGGGTGACCACCGAAGCCCTGCTGCGTGACGCCCTCGAGCTCACCGATGCACACGCCGAGTTCGAATGGCTCCGTGAGCTGTCGTTCGTCGAAGCAGGGCCGGACGGATTGTTTCCCCACGATCTGGCACGCGATGTCCTCGACGCCGATCTGCGCTGGCGCGATCCCGATGCCTACCGGTACACCTTTCACCGCGTGTGGAAGGGCATTCGCCGCGGTCTCGATTCTGCAGGAGAATGCGAACAGCAGCAGGCCATCGTGGACCTGAAGTTCGTGTTCCGCAATCTCCCCGGTGTGCTGTCGCCGGTGGATTGGC
The DNA here is from genome assembly GCF_050321925.1 of Rhodococcus sp. IEGM1339. Lineage (NCBI taxonomy): Bacteria > Bacillati > Actinomycetota > Actinomycetes > Mycobacteriales > Nocardiaceae > Rhodococcus > Rhodococcus sp. IEGM1339. The sequence continues at coordinate 58,245 of NZ_JBNQFT010000004.1, read as the reverse complement.
AGTCGTGGGGAAGCGCGCAACCCGAACGTGCGGAGCAGGCCGATCACTCCGCGATCGTCGATCTCGTGCGGACGTCGGAGGGAGACGAATCCGCGGTGCATGCGCGACGATGGCTCGAGCGACAACCCGAGGGTTTCTTCGTGTTGCGCGACGCCGACGGATCGATACGTGGTGTGCTCGGTCTGTTGGAACTCTCGCGAGCGTCACCCGAGGATGTCCGTGCCGACCCGGCGACGCGAGCCGCGTGGGATTTCGCCCGGCGGACAGCGCCTTCCCGTCCCGGCGAGTGTGTCGCGATCACACGCATCGTCATCGACCGCGCTGACTACCAGAATCCTTCTCCGACAATGAACTCGGTTCCGGTGCTCACCTTCCAGCGCTATTTCACCCTGCCGCATCTGTCGTGGGACTTCCTGGCGCTGGCGGAGCCCGACCGGTGGAACGAGTACTTCGCGGTCGCAGATCTCCCCCGTGCCGAAGGAGCGGATTTCACGGTCGGCGATCGTCACTACGGACTGTTCGCTCACGACTTCCGCCGTCGGGATGTCGACGAGTGGCTCACCGTCGTAACCGATCGTGCTCTGGCTCAGGGGCACAGCGGTCCCGAGCCCACGATGTCCCTGCCTCTCGCGCTGTCGGAGAAGAATTCGCGGAGGCGGTCCGAAATGCGCTGCACGACCTCCGTCGGCCCGATCTCCTCTCTCGTAATCCCCTGTTGCACAAGAGGGTCCTCCACAAACGGTCCTCTCCCGACGATCCCGATCCGGTGGTGCTGCGCGCGCTCCTTCGTGAGGCGATCGATTCCTTGGCGAGCGACCCTCGGGACGACAAGCTCTTCCGCGCGGTGGACCGCACGTACGTGCGCGGCGCAGCAACACGGGAAGCAGCGGCAGCCAGACTCGGGCTGCCGTTCAGTACGTACCGCCGACATCTGACCCGCGGCGTCACCCGCGTCGTCGGATGGCTGTGGGATCTGGAGGTGTACGGCGAGGCACCGTCCGGCCGTGAGCACATGTGAGCAGGTTCCGGCCTGTCGACCGAGCACCTTCCGCAGCGACGATCGATTCCGAGGAGGAGGTGTGATCATGCCGATCGGAGAGCGCGCCGTGGTTCTCGGCGCGAGCATGAGCGGATTGTCGGCGGCCCGTGTCCTGTCGGACAGGTTCGCCGAGGTGACGGTGATCGATCGTGACCGGCTGCCGTCCACGGACGAACCACGCCGTGGGGTGCCCCAGGGACGGCACATCCACGTGCTGATCTCACGGGGACAGCAACTCCTCGAGGAGATGTTCCCCGGGTTGTCACAGGAGCTGACCGCTGCAGGCGTTCCCACCCTCGACCACCTGGGCGACGTACGGTGGATTCTCAGTGGTCACCGGATTCGTCAGGGGCCGAGCGGTCTTCGAGTACTGGCAGCCGGCCGTTCGCTGCTGGAGCGCCGGATTCGTGACCGTGTGGCCGCGTTGGCGAACGTCGAGATCGTCGAACGGTGTGATGCCGCGGGTCTCGTCGCGACCGCGGACCGCAGCCGGGTGGTCGGTGCGCGGATCATCCGCCATGCCGACGGAAGCGCCGAGCAGGTGCTCGATGCCGACCTCGTCGTCGATGCGACCGGACGCGGATCCCGCGCCTCCGAATGGCTCGGGAGACAGGGCTGCCCGCAGCCCCGGGTCGACACCGTCGAACTCGATGTCGGCTACGCCACCGCGGTGTTCCGCGCGTCTTCGGTTGCACTCGGCAGCGACCGGGGCATCGTCATGGCGCCCACGCCCGAACATCCACGCGGTGCCGCCCTGCTCACCCTCGAATCAGATCGGTGCATGGTGGCTCTGATCGGGGTCCGCGGCGAAACCGTGCCGGCGACTCGGAGGGACTATCTCGAATTCGCATGGTCCCTGAGGTACCCGGACGTGTACGACGCGATCGCGGATGCCGAATGGGTCGAGGATGTCGTCCGGTATCGCTTCCGGGCGAGCACGTGGCATCGCTACGACCTTCTCGACGGATTCCTCGTCCTCGGCGATGCATTCTGCAGTTTCGATCCGATCTATGCCCAAGGGATGACGGTCGCCGCTCTCGAAGCCACCGCGATGGGCCGTCTCCTCGACGACCACGGGCCGTCCGCTGCCGTGCAGCGGAAGCTCGCGCGTGTCGTCGACGATGCCTGGGCGATGTCCACCGGTGGCGATCTCGCGTTCCCCGGTGTCGAGGGCCGGCGGGACCCGAAGACGAGGATCGGCAATGCATACGTACCGATGGTGCACGCGGCAGCCGCATACGACACGAAGGTGGGCACAGCGTTCGCCCGGGTGTCCGGACTGCTGGATCCCCCATCGGCATTGATGCGCCCAGGAATCATGGCACGTGTTGTCCGACAGAACATTTCGCATTCGGTCGCGTGGCCGTGGCGCCGAGCCGACGGATCCGCGATGCCGCCTCGCCGGTCGTCTCCGGGACCCGCCGGTCCGGCGGCACGATCTTCGTCCCTCTCGCGGGCCGGGCGCATGCACACGTAGTCGTCGGAGTGGGTATACATCGTCCGTGACGAAGAAGACGCGCGATCGCAGGAAACCGGGGCGGCAACGGCACCGGCCGCCGAGCACCGCGCCCCCACCACCGGCGCGATACGTCGAGGATCCGACGCTGCCGGCGGCCTGGCTCGTCGACATCGACGGAACGCTCGCGCACATGAGCGACCGGAGTCCCTTCCACTGGCACAGGGTGGGCGAGGACACCGTCTCCCCGGCGGTCGAGGCCGCGGTGCGAGGGTTCGCCGCCGCACCCGACAGGGCGGCGATCGTGCTGCTCTCGGGACGCGACGGCGTGTGCCGACCGGAAACCGAGGAGTGGCTCGCCCGGCACGACATCCCCTACGACGAGCTGTACATGCGTCCGGCCGGCGACAACCGGAAGGATTCGATCGTCAAGGCCGAGCTGTTCGACCGTCACATCCGGCACCGCTATCGCATCATCGCGGTGCTCGACGATCGCGATCAGGTGGTGCGCATGTGGCGACGGATGGGACTGGTGTGCTTCCAGGTCGCCGAGGGCGACTTCTGACGAGCACCGGCGCATACCCGGTTCTCGAACGATGTTTCAATCATGCTGGGACACTTCGGCACTCAGCGTGGACGGCGGAACGAACGGGGCCGCGCCGAGATCGACACGCCGAGTCCCGCACCCGACACAGCGCACGTACAGCACCTGTCCGATCGACGTGGCGTGGCTCGACTCCACACTCCATGCGTGTTCGTGAGGACGGGTCGAGGTCGGGCATTCCTGTGGGTTCCGAGCTTCGATGGCGGTCATGCCCACCACCATGATGTAATGCCCTTATGCATCTCAACCCTTACGGCGAGTATGCGGTCCTCCTCGCGGCGTCGCTGGCCGGCGACTGGCCCGACGACCGGGCCGGCATCATGGCCCGTACGCGCGAGGTGGGCATGACCATGGACTTCCCGACCGCGCCCGACGACCATCAGCGCACCCGTGAGGTCATCGACGACTGGCTCGCCGTCGTCGACGCGCCCGACCCCAGGGAACGTGCGCGCCTGCTCAACGAGCAGATGGCCGCCGCAGCGGCTTATCCCCGGCTGACCGATCACGACGGCGAGGGGTGGCACCTGCACTACCGCGACGAGGTCCAACCGCTCCCCGACGTACTGCGCGCGGTGATCAGCGTCGGCACGGCACTGCACCTCACCACTCGTGGAATACACCGCCTCCACCGGTGCGCCGCAGCGGACATCCCGACCAACCCGTGCTCGGCCGTGGTCGTCGACATCACCCGCAACGGCCGCCAGCAGTACTGCTCCGTGCGCTGCGCGAACCGCGCTGCAGTGCGCCGGCACCGAGCGCGAGCGGCCCAGCAGCGTCGACCCGCATAGCCCGAGTAGCACATCGCAATCGGGAACGGGTCTGTCCCCCACGTTCCCGCGAACCCGACGGGTTGGGAAGCTGGACCGCAGACACCCCACCGATCCGGAGGCCCCGAGAACCATGGCTGCTCGTTCCACCACCCGCCCGCCGAGGATCGACGCCCCGGACCTCGGCGTCCTCACCGACGCGGACGGCGACGAGTTGCTCGCGCACGGAATCTTCGAGAACAGCCGCTACACCGACACCGACCTGACGGGTCGTGATCTGGCCGGGATCATCCTGTCCGAATGCTCGCTCGTCGCACCGATCGTCGCCGACAGCGACCTCACGAGCGCACGCCTGCGCGACACTCTGGTCGAGCGCATGCAGGCACCGAATCTGTTCGCGCCGCGCAGCGGCCTGCACCGCGTGCACATCCGGGACAGCCGGATCGGTGCGCTGGACCTCTTCGACGCGGATCTGCGCAGCGTCACGATCGCGGATTCGAAACTCGGCCTGGTCAATCTGCGGGCCGCCACGGGACGCGACGTGCTCTTCCGCGGCTGCATCCTCGACGAACTGGATCTGGGAGGCGGCACGTTCACCCGCGTCGCCTTCGAGGACTGTTCCGTCGGCGTCCTCGACGTCGACCGCGCAACCCTCGACCAGGTGGATCTGCGCGGCCTGCGGATCGACACGATCCGCAACATGGGCGGTATGAAGGGTGCGACGATCAGCGCCCATCAGGCCGTCGAACTGGCAGGACACTTCGCCGCTCATCTCGGTCTGCGCATCGAAGACCCCTCCTGAGGACGATTCCCCGCCCGACCGATCACATTCGTACGGGTGGGACCGAGGAGACATCGAACGCCGCCTCGTCGAACGTCGACAGCTCCCGCAGCATCCGGTCCGTGGACCACGGCCAGTTGAAACTGTTGCGGCCGTTGACATCGAAGAAGTAACTACGACAACCGCCGGCGTTGTACACCGTCCCGTCGAGTGCGTCCTGCACCGTCCGGTTGAAGGCATCCTGCACGGCCCGTCGCGGCTCCATCCGGGTCCATCCCTCCTGCCGCGCTCGGATCAGCGCCTGCATGACGTATCCCAGTTGCGCTTCCAGGATCGTGAAGGCGGACGTGTGTCCGGTGCCCAACGAGGGGCCGAGCAGCACGAAGGCATTGGGGAAACCGGCGACCGTCGTTCCGAGATACGCCTGGGGGCTGCCACTCCAGTGATCGTCGAGGCTACGACCCTGCCCGTCGACGATCCGCCCGGCGATCGGCATGTCCAGGATGTGGAAACCCGTATACCGTGTCGGCGCAGGTGGACCGCGGCACCGAGACCGGAGATACCGGCACCGATGACGACCACATCGTGGTGAACGTAGGCGTTACCCGGCGTCATACCAAAAGTATGACACGTGGGGGCGTGACGGCCGACACCCTTTCCCGTCGCCCGATCCGACCTCACGCCAGTTCGGCGAACCGTTCGGTGTCGCGCGCCTGCCCGGAGACGATGATCGTGTCGCCGGGAGAGATCACGGTGTCGGCCGTGGCGTAGGTGAATCCCTCCCCCGGTCGCTTGATCGCCACCACCGTCACGCCGTAGCGGCTTCGGATCGTCGTCTGCGACAAAGGCTTTCCTACGGTGAATGCCGGTGCGACCGTCTTGACCATGGCGAAGCCGTCGTCGAACTCGATGTAGTCCATCATCCGCCCACGCACCAGGTGCGCAACGCGTTTGCCCATGTCGTGCTCGGGTCGCACGACGTGATGCACACCGATCTGGGTGAGGATCCGGGCGTGCGCGTTGCTGATCGCCTTGGCCCACACGTTCGGTACCGCCATGTTGATCAACGCCGAGGCCGTGAGGAGGCTCGCCTCGAGGTCGGACCCGATCCCCACGACCGCCCGGCCGTATTCGTGCACCGACAACTGCCGAAGTGATTCCTCGTCGGTGGTGTCGGCGACGGCGGCGTGTGTGAGCCGGCCCGACACCTTCTCGATCACCGCTTCGCTCGCATCGATACCGAGCACCTCGGTGCCCTGAGCCATCAGTTCGAGCGCAAGCGATTTGCCGAATCGTCCGAGCCCCAGGACGACGACGACATCGGCGGCCGGTTTCCTAGCCAATGAAGGGCCTTTCTGTGGGTAGTTCGTAGCGGCGACCACGGTCTCGGGCCGCCAATGCACTGACGAGCGTGATGGGTCCGATCCGGCCCAGATACATCAGCGCCACCAGGATCAGTTGTCCCCAGGACGGCAACTGAGCGGTGATGCCGGTGGACAGCCCCACGGTCGCGAACGCCGAGGTGACCTCGAACAGCAGTACGTCGAGGTCGAATGCGGTACCGGCGAGAAGCACGAGTGTCGGCACCATCACCAGCGCCACACCGATCAACGCCACCGCCAGGGCCTGGCGTTGGAGACGCGGATCGATGCGCCGATCGAACACCGTCACGGACTTCTCGCCCCGGACCTCGGCGGCGATGACGAACAACAGCAGGGCGAACGTCGTGACCTTGATACCGCCGGCGGTGCCGCCGCTCCCGCCTCCGATGAACATCAGTACATCGGTCACCAGCAATGTCGCGTTGTCCACCTGGGCGTAGTCGACGCTGTTGAACCCCGCGGTGCGCGGCATGACGCCCTGGAAGGTGGCCGTGAGCAGCTTCGCGCCCCAATCGTGCCCCTGCAGAGTGTGATTCCATTCGAGCGCCAGGACCAGCAGCGGGCCCACCACCAGAAGCACCGCGGTCACCACCACCGTCAACCGGGTATGCAGCGACCAGCGCTTCCGGTGTCCTCTCAGGTGCCTGCCGAGTTCGAACAGCACCGGAAACCCGATGCCACCGAGGATCACCGCGATCATCAACGGCACACAGATCCACGGATCGGCGGCGAACCCGACGATGTTGTCGCTGTAGAGAGCGAACCCCGCGTTGTTGAACGCCGAGATCGCGTGGAAGACCCCCAGCCACACCGCTCGGGCCGGGGTTTCGTCGTAGCCCACGGCGAAACGGAGCGCCAGGGCCGACGCCACGACGGTTTCGATGAGCACGCTGGTACGCACCACACCGACGACGACACTGCGGACGTCGCCGAGTCCGGACGTACGAACCTCCGCCGCAGCGTTGAGCCGGGCCTTCAGGCCGATCCGGTCGGCCAGCACCAAACCGATCAACGAGGCCATCGTCATGATGCCGAGTCCACCCACCTGGATCAGCCCGACGATCACACCCTGCCCGAATCCGGACCAGTGGGTGGGCGTGTCCACGACGATCAGGCCGGTCAGGCACGTCGCGGAGGTCGCGGTGAACAGCGCCGCCATCACGCCTGCTCCGGTACCCGACTGCGTCGCGGCCGGGGTCAGCAGCAGCACCGTGCCCACCGCGATCGCTGCGGCGAAGCCCAGCGCCACCACCCTGGCCGGGCTGTGCGTCAACCGGTTCGCGAGGCGCCGGATCGGCGCGGACACCACTTCGGTGCGTCTACTCACATCGCCGAACACTAGACCCGCCGGCCGCACGTCCGGAATCTCGGGGGGATCACTGCGGTGTCAGGCGTTCCCGGCCTGTTCGACGGGAACGCATGTCCGCGCACGCCTCACGCCCTGCATCTCGCGAATCCAGAGCCCGAGACCACAGGTGGGGAAGACTGCCCCCAGCACGCACACCGCTTTCCAGCCTCCACCGAAGTACGCGAGGGTGGACAGCACACTCCCGAGCGATCCTGCGAGGAAGTAGCAGGTCATGTAGGCGGTGTTGAGGCGACTTCGAGCGTCGGACCGAAGCGGGTAGATCAGACTCTGGTTGCTGATGTGTGTTCCCTGGATCCCCAGATCGAGCAGTGCGACCCCGATCGCCAGCGCGACGACGTGACGCTCCCCGACGGCGAGCAGCACGAAACTCGCCGCGGTGACGGCGACGAAGAATCCGGTCTGGCGACGCGCATATCCCCGGTCGGCGTCTCGGCGATGGCGCCGACCAGCGGTTGCGCGTAATAGCTGTTGGCCACCACCAACCCCGAGGCAAGGGCCATCACCGCGACGAGTCGGCGATCCATGCGAGGCGTCGAGATATCGGTGCGTGACATGGATCCGATCGTCGAACGCCGTCCACCGATCTGTCCAACAGGATAAATCGATCGATCCCAGAAGTAGAATCGATCAATGGAGTTTCGTCAGCTCCGCCATTTCCTGGCGGTCGTCGAGCACGGTCACTTCACCCGTGCCGCCGAATCCGTGCACCTGTCCCAGTCGGCCCTCAGCGCCTCCGTCCGCGCGCTGGAGAACGAGCTGGGAACACCGTTGTTCGAACGCACCACCCGCTCGGTGGTCCCAACCGATGCCGGCAAGGTGCTCTATCCCTATGCGCAGAGAATGCTCGGGGAAGCACAGGACGCGGTGGCCGCCGTCGGCCGGTTGCGGACCGGAGAACTGGGCACACTGACGCTGGGGACGGTGCAGACGTTCACCGCAGTGGACCTCCCCGCACTGCTGGCGCGCCTGCACGGCAGGTTTCCGGGAATCGGAGTGACGCTGAGAGAAGCGACCACGGACGAACTCTTCGATGCCGTGACCACAGCGGAGCTGGACCTGGCATTCGTCGCACTCGATGCACGCCCGCTCCGGTCGGGGCTGACCGCCCTCCGGACCTACCGTGAGGAACTGACCGTCGTCGCGGCCCGGATCATCCGCTCGCTGCGGTGACGGACATCGAGATGCACGACCTGCAGTCCTGTTCGTTCGTCGATTTCCACGCGGGCACCGGTCTGCAGAGCACGATCGAGTCGTTGTTCGCGGCTGCGGGAGTGCACCGGCACATCACGTTCCGGGTCGGCGACATGGACCGGCTCCTCGAACTGGTCCGCTACGGCCTCGGAGTGACGGTCGTGCCCGAACCGATCGCGCAGCGCAGCGGGCTTCGGCGGATTCGCATGAACACCGGAAACCGGTGCCGCACTCTCGCACTCGTCGGACGCACCAACGCGTCCCCCAGTAGGGCCGCGAGACTCTTGCTCGACCTGCTCACCGATCCGATCGCATGACCCCGGTGCCGAGCGAGTGCTCTCATCCCACCGAGCGTGATTCCAGGGCGATGTCCGAACCGTCCGTCAGGTCCCGCACCTCCGCGTAGCGCTCCCGCACGTGCGGGGTCGGGTCGGCCTCGTAGCGGCGTGTCGCGCCGGATTCCCACGCCGGGGGATCGTCGCCTCCGCGCAGCACCCACGCCGCCTGCCTGGCGGCGCCCCGCGCCACATACTCCCCCGGTTCGGGAACGTCGACAGGCATGCCCAGCACCGCCGGCGCCATCTCGCACACCGCCTGCGAGCGCGCCCCACCGCCGACGAGCAGCACCCGCCGGACCTCGGTGCCCTGCGCCCGGATGTGGTCGATGCCGTCGGCCAGCGAACACAGCAGGCCCTCGAACGCCGCGCGGGCGACATGCGCGGGCGTCGCCGTTCCGAGCCGCAGCCCGTGCAGGGCGCCCGTCGCGCCGGGACGGTTCGGGGTACGCTCCCCTTCCAGATACGGGACCAGCACGAGTCCGTCGCTGCCCGCCGGCGCCGAGAATGCGAGCCGCGTGAGCTCGGTGTGGTCGACCCCGAGCACCGTCGCGGTGGCGTCCAGTACCCGGGCCCCGTTGAGCGTGCACACCAGTGGCAGATGCCGGCCGGTCGCGTCGGCGAATCCCGCGACGTAACCGTCTGCGTCGCGGGCCGGTGTCGTGGACACCGCGCACACCACGCCCGACGTGCCGATCGAGACGACCACATCGCCTTCGCGGACGTCGAGAGCCAGCGCGCTCGCCGCATTGTCGCCGGCCCCCGGACCGAGCAGGGCACCGGCGACCGTCTCCCCGACACTCTCGGCCGGCCCGGCGACCCGAGGGAGGAATGGGCTCGGCCGGCGCAGGGCCTGTTCGAGCAGATCGTGTCGGTAGGTGTCGGTGGATGCGTCGAAGTAGCCGGTGCCGCTCGCGTCACTGCGATCGGTGGCGAGCCGGTCGAGGTCGCGGTCGGTGCGCATCGTCCACGTCAGCCAGTCGTGCGGCAGGCACAACGCCGCCGTGCGGTCGGCATTGCCGGGTTCGTGGTCGGCGAGCCAGCGTGCCTTCGCGACGGTGATCGCGGCGAGCGGGACCACGGCCTCGGCCCACGCGCCCGCGCCACCGGCCTCGTCGACGAGATCGGTCGCTGCCGCTGCGGATCTCGTGTCGTTCCACAACAACGCGTCGCGGACCACGTCGCCGCGCTCGTCGAGGCACACCATGCCGTGCTGCTGCGCTCCCACCGAGATCGCCGAGACGTCGTCGAGTCCGCCCGCTTCCGAACACGCCCGCTCGAAGGCAGCACGCCACTCCAGCGGGTCGACCGCGGTGCCGGACGGATGGGGAGCGCGACCCTCGCGCACGACGGCCCCGGTGTCGGCGTCGCACACGACGACCTTGCAGGACTGGGTGGACGAATCGATCCCGGCGACGAGCGTCATCGCGCCGCCTCCCGGGCCGCGGTGCGGTCGGCCAGCGTGGGCAGGTCGGCACCGGCGCGGGCGACCGTCAGACCGGACGTCCACGCGGCGATGTCGAACACATCGCGCACATCGTCGATCCCAATGCCACGCAGTCGTTCCCGACGGTCGGCCCCGAGGAGACCGCAGGTCCACAATCCGTCGAGCAGACCGGTGGTGAAGGCGTCGCCGGCGCCGACCGTGTCGATCACCTCGACCCGCACGGCGGGTACCTCGACGGTCCCGGCCGCGCACAGCGCCACCGCACCCTGTTCTCCACGGGTCACCGCAACGATCGCCGGCCCTCGCGAGAGCCAGTCCCGCGCGGTGTCGAGGGGATCACGATCGGGCGCGAACCACGTCAGGTCCTCGTCGCTGGCCTTGACCACGTCGGCGAGTGAGACCAGACGTTCGATCCGTTCCCGTCCGCGCGCCGGGTCGTCGATCAGCGCCGGTCGGACGTTCGGATCGAAGCTCACCGTGGATGTTCCCGCCTGCTGCGCAACGAGTTCGGCGACGAGATCGCAGCCGGGTTCGAGCACCGTCGCGATGGACCCGGTGTGCACGAGCACGGCGTCCACCGACGGCGGCGGCTCGACAGGATCCCAGACGATGTCGAATTCGTACGTCGCGGAACCCTTCTCGTCGATCTCCGCCTGCGCGGTCGCCGTGCGCTCGGCTGCAGCGCTCCCCGGCGTCAGCGACACCCCGGAGGCCGCGAGGTGATCGACGATCCGCCGTCCGCGGGCGTCGGTGCCGACGCGTGTCGTGAACTGCACGGGCCGGCCGAGCCGGCCCAGACCGAGCGCGACGTTGAGCGGACTCCCGCCCACGTGCTCGACGGGTTCGGCGCCGCCGCGGTGGACGATGTCGACGAGAGCTTCTCCGACGACGAGGGCGTGGCCGTTCATTCCGGCTCCCCCGGAAGTTCCTTCAGGGTGGCGCGTGCGCCGTCGCTGTGCAGGGCATTGAGCGCCCAGGTGTAGGCGTCGACGAAACGGTGGTTCTGCGCGAGATCACCGAAGACCTCGGCGTTCTCGATGAAGGCGGCGGGATGCGTGAGTTGTCCTCGCGCGATCGGGACGAGCGTGTCGGCGAGCCGGTCGACCACCTCGATCGGTTGTCCCTGTTCGTCGATACCTTCGGCGTAGCGCGCCCACGAAGCGACGATCGCCGCGGACAACCGCACGTGCCCATCGGCGGCAAGGTTCTCCCGGATCACGGGCACCAGCCACTTCGGAATGCGATCGGACGACTCGGCGCACAGGCGTGCGATCGTGTCCCGGATCTCGGAGTTCGCGAACCTCTCGATCAGGGTGGTCTTGTACTCGTCGAGATCGATGCCCGGCACCGGTTTCAGGGTCGGTGTCGCTTCGGTGTCCATGTACGCACGGACGAATCCGGCGAGGAGCGGATCCTGCGCGGCCTCGTGGACGAGGCGGTATCCCATGAGATACGCGAAATAGCAGAGTCCCTGGTGACCGGCGTTGAGCAGACGCAACTTCATCAGCTCGTAGGGAGCGACGTCGTCGACGATCTGGACTCCCGCATTCTCGAAGGGCGGTCGTCCGTCGGCGAAGTCCTCCTCGAGCACCCAGGAGGTGAAGGGTTCGGCGGCGACCGGCCAGCGGTCCTGCACGTCGAAGCGTTCGGAGAGCGCCGAGACCACCTCGTCGGTGGTCGCCGGGGTGATCCGGTCGACCATCGAGTTGGGGAAACGGACGTGCTCGGTGATCCATTCTGCGAGATCGGGATTCAGAAGGCGCGCGTATTCGGTGAAGACGCGACGCGCGACGGTTCCGTTGCCCTCGATGTTGTCGCACGACATCACCGTCGGAGCGCGCAGCCCCCGCTCCCGGCGCCGGGCGAGAGCCTCGGTGACGAGACCGAAGACGGTGGCCGGGGGTTCGCCGGACCGCAGATCGTGTTGCACGGCCGGATCGTCGACGTCGAACTCACCGGTGTCGTGACGGATGTTGTAACCGCCCTCGGTGACGGTCAGCGAGATGATCCGGGTGGTCGGGGCCGCGAGGAGCTCGATGACCGCCTCGGGATCGTCTGGGGCGTAACGATAGTCGATGATGGAGCCGATCACCCGCGGCTCCCAGGTGCCGTCGGGGTGGGTGAGCACCAGCGTGTACAGGTGGTCCTGGACGGCGAGCGCCTCCTGCATACGGCGATCACCGGGGAGCACCCCGACGCCGCAGATACCCCATTCCTTCGCCTTCCCCTGTTCGAGGAGCCGGTCTACGTACATCGCCTGGTGCGCGCGGTGGAATCCGCCCACACCGAAGTGCACGATGCCGACGGAGACGTCGTCCCGACGGTAGGTCGGGACGGGCACACCCAACTCGGGAAGCGTCTGCTCGTTCACGTGCATGGATCTTCAGTCCTTTCCCGCCGGATCGGTCACGTCCACGACGGCCTTGATGTTTCCGGGTGTCCGATCGGATTCGAGTGCGTCGGCGGTCTTGTCGAGGGGGAACCGGGCGGTGACCATCGAGTCGAGATCGACCCGTCCCGCCCCGAGGAGCGCGAGCGCGGTCGGCCACGTGTTCGCGTAGCGGAACACGCCGGTCAGGATCAGTTCGCGGTTCTGGACCCACTGCACCGGCAGGGTCATCGTCTCGGCGCCGGATCCGACGAGGACGACGGTGCCGCCGGGACGGACCGCGCGGATGCCCGAATCGACGGCGGAGGGGGCGCCGGACGCGTCGACGTAGGCGTCCACACGCAGGGCCGACGGGTCGTCGACGCGGGGATCGAGCGCAGCGCTCGCCCCGAACGACAGTGCGGTCTCGCGTCGTCGCTCGTCGAGGTCGGTGACGACGACCTCGACCGCACCGAAGGCGCGCGCGACCTGTGCGACGACGATGCCGACGGGCCCGGCACCGGTGACGAGGACTCGTGAGCCGGCGGTGACACGGGCCTTCCGGACGGCCGCGATACCGACCGACAGCGGCTCGCACAGGGCGGCGGCATCGTCGGACACGGTGTCCGGAACGGGATGCGCGAAGGCCGCCCCGATGGTGACGTACTCGCACAGCGCGCCGTCGACGGGCGGTGTGGCGTAGAAGCGCATGTGCGGGCACAGGTTGTAGTCGCCGCGGCGCGTCTCCTCGGTGAGCGGGTCGGGGCGTTGCGGTTCGATCGAGACCCGCTCGCCGATCCGGCTCTGCGGAACACCGTCCCCGACCGCGACCACGACCCCGGACGCCTCGTGGCCGAGCACGATCGGATCGGTCACGACGAACTCGCCGATACGTCCTTCGCGGTAGTAGTGCGCGTCCGAACCGCACACCCCTACGGTGGTCACCCGGACGAGGACGTCGCCGGGCTCCGGTGCAGGTAGTGGCCTTTCCTGCATCTCGATGCGGCCCGGTTCGAGAAGTACGGCGGCACGCATCGTGTCCGGGAGCGGCGGGCGAACTGTTGTGTGGGTCACACTGTGATGCTAACGTACTGAGCAGATGCACGCACCCCTGAGCAGATGCTCACGAAGCGTCCGAATACTGCTCACACCAAGGAGAGCTCGTGACCGCCCCCGGCCCCACCAACATCCCCGACACGGAGAGCCCGGTATCCACCGATGATCTCCGTCTCGCCGTGCGGGCCGCGACGCTCTACTACCTCGACGGACTCACGCAGGCCGAGGTGGCGCAGCGTCTCGGCGTCTCCCGTCCCACCGCCGGCCGGCTCGTCGCGCGCGCTCGCGCCCAGGGCCTGGTGCGCATCGAGGTCACCGTGCCACCCGCCTGGCGCGACGACCTGCACGCCGAGACCGAACGGGCACTCGAGGAGCGCTACGGACTCGTCGAGGCCGTGGTGGTCGGGCGCCGGGTCGACGACGCGGGTCCGATCGAGGACTCCGCAAGCTTCACCGCCCTCGGGCGCGCCGCCGCCGGCCTGCTCACCCGCCGTCTCCGCCCCTCCGACACCCTCGGATTCACGTGGGGTCCGGAGACCGTCGCCGTGGCACAGGCCATCCCGTCGGGTGTCGCCAGCTGCGCCACGATCGTCCAACTCGACGGCTCCATCTCCATGAGCGCCTACCAGACAGGTACCGAGTTCGTCCTCGGCCGCTGCGCCGAACAGCTTCGGGCGCAACCGCTCCGGCTTCCCGCACCGCTGTACGCCGATCCGTCCACGGTCGCGTCGATGCGCGCCGACTCGTTGATCTCCCGCACGCTCGAGGTCGGGCGCCGCGCGGAGGCGATGATCTTCGGTGTGGGCGCCGTGTCGACCTCGACCACCCTGTTCGAGGGCAGCTTCCTCGACACCACGATGCTCAACGAACTCGACGGCCTCGGTGCGGTCGGTGAGATCGGCGGCCGGTTCTTCCGTGCCGACGGCACCGCCGTGCACGGCGAACTCGAAAGCCGCACCATGTCGGTACCTCTCGACGACGTCCGCGACTGCCCCGCCACGATTCTCGTCACCGGCGGACAGTCCAAGCACCGCGCTGTACTCGGTGCTCTCCGAGGCGGTCTCGCGAACATGCTCGTCTGCGACATCGCGTGCGCCCAGTACCTGCTCGACCATCCCGACCAACGCCCTCGAGAACGGCACCCCGAAGGACGAGGCACCACCGAAATGAGGTAGACCATCGTGCCTACAGCAAGAAGATCCATCCGCGCGGCCGCGGCAGGAGCCGTGGCCCTGAGCGTCGCACTGACCGGTTGTGCCGGTGCAGGATCAATCGGTACGTCCGGCCGCACCGTCACCATCGCGATGGTGTCGAACTCCCAGATGCAGGACGCACAGCAACTCGCGTCGCAGTTCGAGGCCGAGAACCCGGAGATCGACCTGAAGTTCGTCACCCTCTCCGAGAACCAGGCCCGCGCCAAGATCACCGCGTCCACGGCGATGGGCGGTGGCGAGTTCGACGTCGTGATGATCAGCAACTACGAGACTCCCCAGTGGGCGGAGTACGGCTGGCTCACGAATCTGTCACCGTACATCGAGCAGACCGACGGCTACGACGCCGACGACATCATTCCCTCGCTGCGCGAAGCACTCTCGTACGAGGGCGATCTGTACTCGGTGCCCTTCTACGGCGAATCGTCGTTCCTCATGTATCGCAAGGACCTGTTCGAACAGGCCGGCATCATGCTGTCCGACCCGCCGACCTGGACCGAGGTGGCCGAGGCCGCAGCGCAACTCGACAGCCCCGACATCAACGGCATCTGTCTGCGCGGCAAGCCCGGCTGGGGTGAGCTGCTCGCACCGCTCGACACCGTCATCAACACCTTCGGCGGACGGTGGTTCGACGAGAACTGGAACGCACAGCTGAACAGTCCCGAGGTACGCGAAGCGGTGCAGTTCTATGTCGACCTCGTCCGCGAGTACGGTCAGCCCGGTGCCGCGACGAGCGGATTCAGCGAGTGCGCCACGCAACTCGCGCAGGGCCGGGTCGCCATGTGGTACGACTCCACCTCCGCCGTCTCGACCCTCGAGGATCCCGCGTCGAGCAACGTCGTCGGGAAGATCGGCTACGCGGCCGCGCCCGTCCAGGAGAAGGACCCCTCGGGCTGGCTCTACACCTGGTCGCTCGGCATCCCCGCGAGCAGCGAACACACCGAGGACGCCTGGAAGTTCATCTCGTGGATGACCGACCAGCAGTACCTGCGCACCGTCGGCGAGCAACTCGGCTGGGAGCGGGTGCCGCCGGGCAGCCGACTGTCGACCTACGAGATCCCCGAATACGCCGAGGCCGCCGCGGCCTACGGCCCGATCACCCTCGAATCCATCGAGGGAGCCGACCAGCAGAACCCCACGGTCGACCCCGTCCCGTACACGGGCATCCAGTTCGTGGCCATCCCCGAGTTCCAGGATCTCGGCACCCGGGTCAGCCAGCAGATCAGCGCCGCCATCGCCGGACGGCAGAGCGTCGAGGACGCCCTCGACCAGGCACAGAAGTACGCCGAGGCCGTCGGCGCGACCTACCGGGAGAAGACGTCATGACCGCACCTGCAGCGCAGCGTCCCGCACCGGACGCCGACGAGCGCATCCGCGCCGTACGGGAAGCGAAGGAGGAGCAGATCTCCCGCGCCGAGGGATGGCGCCGGCGCGGCCCCCTGCTCCCGGCCCTGATCTTCACGATCGTTGTCACACAGATCCCGTTCCTGTTCACGCTGTACTACTCGACCCAGTCCTGGAACCTCGTCAGCCCCGGCTCCCGCCGGTTCGTCGGACTCCAGAACTACGTCGACGTCTTCCAGGACAGCCAGTTCTGGCAGGTCACCCTGAACACGGTGATCCTCATCGTCGGCACGGTCCTGATCTCCGTGATACTCGGGCTGCTTCTTGCGCTCCTGCTCGACCGGGCGTTCCTCGGCCGCGGTATCGCACGGACCCTGCTCATCACGCCGTTCCTCGTCACCCCGGTCGCCAGTGCACTGATCTGGAAGACGTCGATGTTCGATCCCGTTTTCGGCATCGTCAACTTCGTTCTCTCCCCCTTCGGATTGGGAGAGGTGGACTGGATCAGCCGGTTCCCGCTCCCGGCCGTGATGGTCGCGCTGGTGTGGCAGTGGACGCCGTTCATGATGCTGCTCATCCTCGCCGGCCTGCAGTCGATGCCCCGCGACATCCTCGAGGCCGGCCGCGTCGACGGCGCCGGAGCCTTCGCACTGTTCCGCGAACTGACGCTGCCGCACCTGCGCCGGTTCATCGAACTCGGCACCGTTCTCGGCGCGATCTACCTGGTGAACACGTTCGACGCGATCTACATGATGACCCAGGGCGGACCCGGCACGGCCAGCTCCAACCTGCCGTTCTACATCTACCAGCGCGCGTTCCTCGGCTTCGACATCGGCCAGGCCGCGGCAATGGGTGTCGTGGTCGTCATCGGCACGATCGTCATCGCCACCTTCGCGCTGCGCCTGATCTTCACATCGTTCACCGGCAAGGAGGAAGCGGCATGAGCACCACGGCCACGCAGCCGCAAGCTTCGGACACCACGGCACCCACCGGCCGTGTCATGCGCACGGCCCGGAAGCGCAAGAACCGCAAGTTCAATCCCTGGGGTGTGGTCGCGTGGATCGCCGCCATCGGATTCTTCTTCCCGGTCTTCTGGATGGTGCTCACCGCCTTCAAGCAGGAGGCCGACGCCTACTCCGACCCACCGAAGTTCTTCTTCACCCCCACCCTCGACCAGTTCCGGGCGGTGTTCGAGACCGGAGTGGGCACGGCCCTGCTCAACTCGGCCTTCGCCACGATCGTCTCGACGGTGCTGGTCCTGCTGCTCGGCGTGCCGGCGGCCTTCGCGCTGTCGCTGCGGCCGGTGAAGAAGACCAAGGACGTGCTGTTCTTCTTCATCAGCACGAAGATGCTGCCCATCGTCGCGGCGATCATCCCGCTGTACGTGATCGTCGCGAACGTCGGCCTGCTCGACAACATCTGGGCCCTGATCATCCTGTACACGGCGATGAACCTGCCCATCGCGGTGTGGATGATGCGGTCGTTCTTCCTCGAGGTCCCGGGCGAGCTGCTCGAGGCGGCGAGCATGGACGGCGCGAGCCTGTGGACGGCGGTGCGCGAGCTGATCCTGCCGCTCGTCTCCCCCGGCATCGCTGCGACCGCCCTGATCTGCGTGATCTTCTCGTGGAACGAGTTCTTCTTCGCCGTCAACCTGACCGCTGTTCAGGCGCAGACAATTCCCGTCTTCCTCGTCGGCTTCATCACCGGTGAGGGCCTGTACTGGGCCCGGCTGTCCGCCGCCGCGACGATGGCGGCGCTGCCCGTCGTGCTCGCGGGCTGGCTCGCCCAGAACAAGCTCGTGCGCGGCCTGTCGTTCGGCGCCATCAAGTAGACCCGATTCCTTTTACCAGCAAGGACTTCCATCATGGCCGACATCACCTACCGCAACGCCTCGTGCATCTACGAGAACTCCGACACCTTCGCGGTCGATTCGCTGAACCTCGACATCGAGAACGGTGAGTTCGTGGTCCTCGTCGGACCGTCCGGATCCGGCAAGAGCACCGCGCTGCGCATGCTCGCCGGGCTCGAGGACATCGACGAGGGGTCGATCTCCATCGGCGGCAAGGACATGACCGGTGTGCCGTCGAAGGACCGCGACATCGCGATGGTCTTCCAGAACTACGCGCTGTACCCGAACAAGACGGTCGCCGAGAACATGGGCTTCGCTCTGAAGATGCGCGGTGTGAGCGCGGACGAGCGTCGCCGCAAGGTCGAGGAAGCGGCGAAGATCCTGGACCTGACCCAGTTCCTCGACCGCAAGCCCGCCAAGCTGTCCGGTGGTCAGCGCCAGCGCGTCGCGATGGGACGCGCGATCGTGCGCGAGCCACAGGTGTTCTGCATGGACGAGCCGTTGTCGAACCTCGATGCGAAGCTGCGCGTGCAGACTCGCACCGAGATCGCGGCGCTGCAACGCCGTCTCGGCACCACCACCGTCTACGTCACCCACGACCAGGTCGAGGCGATGACGATGGGCGATCGCGTCGCCGTCCTGAAGAACGGAGTGCTGCAGCAGTTCTCCAGCCCCACCGAACTCTACGACCGTCCCGCCAACGCGTTCGTCGCCGGTTTCATCGGCTCACCGTCGATGAACCTGCTCCGCGCGAAGGTCGTCGACGACGGAGTCGTCGTGGGCAGCACCGTCATCCCCGTCGAACGCGACCGCATCGCGCGACTGCACTCCGCAGGCATCGAGGAGGTCACCGCCGGGATCCGGCCGGAGGACTTCGAGATCGCCGACGAGGGCGTCGAAGCCGTCGTCGAACTCGTCGAGGAACTCGGCAGCGAGTCGTACCTGTACACGCGGGTGCCCGGCACCGGCAATCAGGTGGTCGCGCGGGCCCTCGTCCGCACCCCCGCACGCCTCGCCGACACCGTGCACCTGCGCAAGCGCGAAGGTACGGTGCACCTGTTCCACGTCGACACCGGAGAACGAGTGGGCGACTGACCCGGCGACGGAAGGATCCTCAGTGGGCGAGCAGAAGGAACGGATGCTGGCCGGCGAACTCTACATCGCCGACGACCCCGAACTCGCCGCCGACGCGCTGCGGGCAGCGCTGCTGACCGAGAAGTACAACGCGTCGAGTGCAGCGGATACGGATGCGCGTCGCGCACTCCTCGAGGAGTTGTTCGACTCGATCGGTGACGACGTGGAGATCCGGCCGCCACTGCAGGTGGACTACGGGTATCGGATCACCGTGGGGGACGGGACATTCGTCAACTTCGGCGCGATCATGCTCGACGTCGCGCCGATCACGATCGGCTCGGACGTGCAGATCGGCCCGAACGTGCAACTCCTCACCCCCACTCATCCCCTCGATCCCGATCTCCGCCGCGCGAAGTGGGAATCGGCGCAACCCATCACGATCGGCGACAACGTGTGGCTCGGCGGTGGCGCAATCGTCGGACCGGGCGTCACGATCGGCGAGAACACGGTCGTGGGAGCCGGCGCGGTGGTCACCCGCGACCTGCCGCCGAACGTCGTGGCGACGGGCGTACCTGCTCGGGTGACGCGCCGGCTCTGAGCCGATCGAAGCCACCGCCTCCGAGTCGATCGGAGCGGAACTTGCGTCGATCCCGACGCTCGCTATGCTGCCCCGCATGATCAGTCGCCGCGCACGCCTCGTCAGCTTCGTCGTCGTCGCGGGTGCGGCACTCGTCGCGGCAGGGTGTTCGCGCAGCGTGGAGGGTGAGGCCACCGCATCCGAAGCACCCCCCGAGCCGTCGAGCACCACGGCGACCTCGTCGGCGCCGACCACGACCGCGACCACCACGGCCGCACCGAAGCCGGTCGACCCCGACGACTACGCGGCGACCAGCGAGGGCGTGTACTACTTCGCCTCGCCGGGCGGGCAGTTCGGATGCGCCATCCTCGTCCACACCGCCCCCCTGACGGGCTGCCAGGGCACGATGCCGGCGAGTGCACCCCGGGTCCCCGGCAGCGGCGCGCCCGACGTGCTGGTGCCCGCGAACGCCCTGATGCTCGAAGGGGACGGCCCCGGAGAGTGGGTCAGCATCGGCGACATCGCGTTCACGGATCTCGGAGGTGCCCCGAATACACTGCCTCACGGCAGCACTCTCACCGTTGATCCGTTCACGTGCACCGTCGACGAGAAGACCGCTGTCACGTGCGAGACGGACACCCATGGCTTCACCGTGTCGGAGACCGGTGGCGAGGTGTGGTGACCGCATCGGCGATCAAGGAGCGCGGTCAGGGCAGGTCGTCCCGCGCCATCGGCATCATGAAATCGCCGATCTCGTCCCGCATCCACCACTGGCGCGTCGCGCGTCGTTCGGCGCGCGTGGCGAAGCGGTAGCGGAACAGGCGGGCCCGCACCAGACGGGGCGGTTCGTCCGGGAACGGGTTGTGCCGGAGCAACTTCACGGTGGCCGGATCGTTCTCCAGCAGTTTTCCCGCGAACCGCGGGAACCACCCCGCGGCGTAGTCGCGCGAGATCCCCGCGAACCACATCAACCAGTCCAGACGCAGGTGGTACGGCGCGTACTGACGAGGCCTGCGATACACGTCGCCCGGTTTGCCCTTGAACTCGTACTCGCGCCACTCCGTCGCCGGTGTCACCACCGCATCGGTGGTGCCTTCGACGATCACTTCCCGCCGGGTGCGTGTGACGGTGCCGAACGCGCCGTAGGTGTTCACGAAGTGCCACTTGTTGAACGAGGCGTTCATCGCCTGCCGATGCGACATCAGATTCGACACCGGCCAGTAGCTGAGCACCGCGACCAGCACGGTCAGCGCCACCACGGCGACGGTGAACGCGATCGGTGTCGGACCGTAGGTCGTGGTGGAGTCGATCAGCAACCCGTAGAAGCTGTCGGGCACCACCGACAGCGCGATGACGATGGTGATCCAGTTGAGCCACGCGAAATTGCCGCTCGTCACCAGCCACAACTGCGTGACGATCATGATCAGTGCGGCGATCCCGGCGACCGGTTGCGGCAGGAACAATCCGAACGGCACGACGAGCTGGGTGAAGTGGTTACCCGCCACCTCCACCTTGTGCAGCGGCCGCGGGATCAGGTGGAAGTAGCGGCTGAGCGGGCCGGGCATCGGCTGGGTTTCGTGGTGGTAGTACAGGCACGTCAGATCGCGCCAGCACCGGTCGCCGCGCATCTTGATCAGTCCGGCACCGAACTCCAGGCGAAACAGCAACCAGCGCAGCAGAATCAGCACGAGCAGCGGAGGCGCGGTATCGGCGTTGCCCAGGAAGATCGCGAGCACACCGCCCTCGAGCAGCAGCGACTCCCAGCCGAACGAGTACCAGACCTGGCCGACGTTGACGATCGACAGGTACAGCAGCCACATCACGAACCACACGAGCATGCAGACCACGAGCGGCAACTGCTCGGTGACACCGAGCACCGTCACCACCGACAACACGAGACCCACCGCGGCAACCGCGGTGAACAGAGCGTCGGAGTATCTCCAGTGGAACAGGCTCGGCGACTGCCGGAACGATGTGAGCGCCAGGAAGCGCGGGGCGGGAAGGATGCCGCGTTCGCCGATCAGCGCCCGGAACTGCAGCAGGGCCGCGAGGAAAGCCACGGCGTACAGCACCGCGAGTCCACGGGTGACCAGCAGCCGCCCGATCGTGTACCCGTCCGCGTCCAACCAGTCCATCGCTCGGCTCGTTCGTCGTCTGTCGTGCGCGCCATCTCGAGCATGCCACGTCCGGTTCGCCGACGGAGACAGTGTTGCGACGATGGGTCGACGGGATCGGGCCTCGTCCTCACTCGATACGGGTGCGGAGACCGACCGGCTACACGCGGATCTCCCGCCGCAGCCCACTCGCTCGGAGCACCTGCCGTGCCACGCCCGCGCGTACCGCATCCTCGGTCCCGATGATCCGCACGTGCGACCGCGCACGCGTGATCGCGGTGTACAGCAGTTCGCGGGTGAGCAGCGCCGATCCCGAATCGGGCAGCACCACCGAGACGGTGCCGTACTGACTGCCCTGGCTGCGGTGGATCGTCATCGCGTAGACGGTGCTCACCGCCGGGAGCTGACTCGGGCGCAGTTCGAACGGCGTCTCGCCGCGTGCGAACGCCGCGACGAGTTCGTCGCCGCGCCGCACGACCACGCCGGTGTCGCCGTTGTAGATCTGCATGTCATGGTCGTTCGCGGTGACGAGCAACGGCCGGCCCGGATACCAGCTCTCGGGATCGAGTCGCTGCCCCGCGGCCTCCCCGATCCACTCGGCGGCCTGCCGCGCCCACCACTGCACGCCGGCCGGGCCGTCGCGGTGCGCGCACAGCAACCGATGTTCCTCGAACCGCTTCAGCGCCGTCTCGACGTCCCCCGTCTCGGCGGACTTGGTGACCTCGGCGGCGGAGCGGACGATGTCGTCGCGTAGGGCGTCGAGGTCGGAGGGGGCCACGAACGAGACCTCCGGGTCGCCCCTGCGCAGGATGTCGAGCACCTCGTCGCCGGCGCCCTTGCGGACGGCCACCGCCAGCTCGGCGATCGCACCACCGAAGCGGCGGCCGCGGCTCAGCCGCACGACACCGCCACCGAGCCGGGCGCGTTGGGCCGGAGTGAAGGCCGCCTCGGCGGGGTCGTCGGCGGCCGCCACATCGCGGGCGACGACCCGTTCGAAGACCGGATCGAGGGTGCCGCTGACCGGGCGCCCCACGAGGTCGGCAAGCACAGCACCGGCGTCGACCGAGGCGAGCTGGTCGGGGTCGCCCACGAGGACGAGCCGGGTGTCGGGCCGCACCGCCTCGAGCAGGCGGCACATCATCGTCAGCGACACCATCGACGTCTCGTCGACGACGATCACGTCGTACGGCAGGTGGTTGCCCGCGTGGTAGCGGAAGCGGGTGCGGCCGCGCTGCCAGCCGAGCATCCGGTGCACGGTCATGGCGGTGAGATTCGGCGGCAGACCCAGCTCGGTCTCCTGCTCGCGCACCGATTCCTGGAGGCGCGCAGCGGCCTTGCCGGTGGGAGCGGCCAGGCCGATGCGCAGTTCGTGTCCGTACAGGCGGGTGAGCAGCGCGAGGATCCGCGCCACGGTGTGGGTCTTGCCGGTGCCCGGCCCGCCCGCGATCACCGTGGTCGGTCGGGTGGCGGCGAGTGCCGCCGCGACGCGCTGACGATCGGGTGCCGGCGCGGGCCGGGAGGGATCGTCGGGATGGTGGAACAGCTCGTCGAGTGTCGCCGCGATGCGCTCCTCGTCGAGGTCGGGGAACGTCGCCGTGCGCTCGGCGAGCACCCGGCGGATCGTCTGCTCCTGCCGGAAGTACCGGTCGAGATACAGCAGCGGACCTTCCGCGGTATCGACGAGACGCAGCGGACGCAGAGGTCCGCGGTCGCCACCGACCACGAGGGGGCTGCGACGCAGCGCCGCGAGCACGTCCTCGTCGCGAGGCCACGGCAGGCTCGCGGGGTCGACGACGGGATGGCCGTCCGCGTCCTCGTCGACCGTGACCTCGCGGAAACGGGTGAGGTCGAGGCACACCGACCCGGATCGCACGGCACGCACTGCCAGCGCGGTGGCGAGATGCACGTGCGGGTCGTCCTCGCCGCCGAGCGCCGCGAGTCGCAGGGCGACGTGCACGTCGGCGGCGGAGAGTGCGCCCACCTCGTTGAACTGCCGCAGAGCGCCCTTGCCGCGCTGGGCGATCCGAACGTCGGTCATGGACTCGATCACGAAATCATGGCCTTTCCGGCGAGGAGGTCGGACAGGTCGGTGACGAGATCGGCCGGCGGATGCCAGTCGAACACGCCGCTGCCGGGTGGACTGTCCGGTCCGGCCATGCCGCGGACGAACAGGTACTGCACACCACCGAGGTGGACGTGCGGGTCGTAGTCGCGCATCCGCCACCGCAGATAACGGTGCAGGGCAACGGAATAGAGCAGAGCCTGCATCGGATAGTGCGCGCGGAGCATCTCCGCCGCCATCGACTCGCGGGTGTAGTGGGCGGTGGTCAGTTCGTCGACGGGCGCGAGCCGGTTGGTCTTGTAGTCGACGACGACGAATCGCGGACCGTCGGTGCGCAGCACGGCGTCGATACTGCCGTTGAGGTAACCCCGCAGCGGCACGGACTCGAGGGTGCGCACCAGATCGGCGTAGGTCGCCATCGGATCGTCGGCGGGCAGGTGCCGGCGCAGCAACCCACCGACCGCGTCGAGGGTGACGGTGACGGGCACCGGGCTGTCGCCTCCGGTGAGCGGCAACTCGAAGTCGAGTTCGGAGAGCCGGTCGGACGGCGTGAAGTCGGCGAGGGTCCGGCCGAGTGGCCCGAGCGGGGTGCGCATCACCGGGAGCAACGCCGCCGCGAGCTGGACGGGGTCGATCGGCGACATCTGGCGTCGCACCGTCTCGTGGCAGCAGTCGAGTAGTTCGGCCTCGAGGTCGGCGGCGGAGGTGTCGACGACCTCGAGGACGGCGTGCACCAGCGTGCCGAAGATCGTGCCGCCGGGCAGTCCGTTCATCGGTGACGGAATGCCTTCGCGCGCCGCTTCCGGTGCGCTCAGCGGAGGCTCGGCAGGCTCGTCGGTCGTCACCGGTTCCTCCACCTCACCGCTCACCACGGGCGCATCGTGCACCGAGGCGGTGAGCGCCGAATAGGAGGTCCTGCGCCAGTTCTCGTCGACGACCCGATCGAAGCGCGCGGCGGCGAGTGGGCCGGTCTCCACGCGGGGGCGGGTCCAGCGCAACACCGGAATCGGGTGCGGCCCGACTGCTTCGGCGGCGATGACCCCGTCGGCGCGCGCGGCCCACCGGTCGAATTCCTCGGCCATGGCCTCGTCGTGGCCGATCCGGCCTTCCGCGGAGACCTCTGCCGAACCGGGATCGCGGGCGAACAGCAATCGGTGCAGCGGAGACCGCGAGGTGGGGGTGGACGGCGCCCACCAGAGGGTGAGCGCACACTGCGCGCGCGTCACCGCCACGTACAGCAGGCGCAGTTCCTCTCCCGCCTCCTCGAGTTCGTGCTGACGCCGCCGCGCGACATAACCGGGACCGCTCTTGCCGCCCACATCGAGGATGCGTCGGCCGTTCTCGTGCAGCAGCAGCTTGTCGGGCTCGGGGTTCTTCGCGGCATCCCACCCGTACGGGACGTGGACGACGGGGAATTCGAGTCCCTTGCTGCCGTGCACGGTGAGGATCTGGACCGCCGCGGCGTCGCTGTCGAGGCGCCGGATCCGGTCGGCTCCACCTCGGTCGGGGTCGTTGATGCGATCCTCGAGCCAGCGGGTGAGTGCGGCCAGCCCCAGCGACTGTGCCGAGGCGACGTCCTCGAGCAGCTGTGCGACGTGCCGGATGTCTGTGAGGGTGCGTTCCCCGGACGGCTGATCGAGGAGGCGGGC
This sequence comes from Rhodococcus sp. IEGM1339, assembly GCF_050321925.1. Taxonomy (NCBI): domain Bacteria; kingdom Bacillati; phylum Actinomycetota; class Actinomycetes; order Mycobacteriales; family Nocardiaceae; genus Rhodococcus; species Rhodococcus sp. IEGM1339. The sequence continues at coordinate 32,570 of NZ_JBNQFT010000004.1, read as the reverse complement.
CTCGACCGAACCGAAGGACGCGAGGCGTTCGAAGACGGCGGCGAAGCCGGTGCGGGCGTAGACGTCGTTCAGTTCGCGGAGCAGTCCGCCGACCTCCACGACCAGCGCTTCGCCCTCCGAATCGATGTCGGTCATCGTGCGGCCGAGCAGCGGGGTGAGCGCGGCGAGCCGGACGCGATCGGCGCGATGGGGCTGCTCGAGCGCATAGAGAACCCACAGCCAGTGCTGTGCGGACGGTGTGGCGAACACACTCGTGCCCCCGGCGACCACGCACGGCACGTTCGCCTTCGTCAGCGCGTCGTGGACGAGCGTCACCTGTTTGTGTTTGCGCACGAGGACCGCGATGTGCCCGGGTTGCACACGCTCGGGCCCGGAACCGAGGTCGACGGTGACGTTCTCGTCGTCGAGCAGGCGCACGATGTCGGCCGCCACGTCGCGAGCGACCCGCCCACGTAAGCCGTCGAGGTTCTGCGGGAAACCCCAGTCGTTGAGCGGACCGGCACCGGCGCGGGGCAGGTGACGCACCCGCAGGGGCGCGATACCCGAGAGCCGGGAATCGGCGGCTGCCGCCTTCACCGGGTTCACCACGATGCGGGGATCACCGAGAGCCGCACCGAGATGGACGTGTTCGAGCGCCCGGACGAGATCGCCGTCGCTGCGCCAATTGGTGGTCAGCTCGCAGTAGGTGTCGGATTCGGAGACGGCGTCGAGATAGCTGAGCACCTCCGCGCCGCGGAAGGCGTAGATCGCCTGTTTCGGGTCGCCGACGAGCACGAGCGTGCTGTGCCCGTGGAACGCCCGGCGCAGGATCTCCCACTGCTTGGGGTCGGTGTCCTGGAACTCGTCGACGAGGACGACGGAGAAGCGCGCACGCATCCGCCGGCAGGCGGCGTCGCCGTGCTCCGGATCGCCGAGCACCGCGTGCAGTAGGGACAACTGGTCGTCGAAGTCGCGCAGTCCGAGCCGGCGCTTGCGCCGTTCGACCTCCTCGCGGACCGCACGCGCGAATTCCACACGCTCGCCTGCCGCGGTGCCGTCGGCGTCGTTCGGTGCGAGTTCGGCCTGCGGGTCGAAGATTGCCTCCTTCGCGGCGACGGCCGCCTCGGCGTAGGTGATGGGGGCCTGTCCCCTGCCGTAGCGCCGCAGGTAGAGATCGTCGACGACCTCCACCCGCAGGTCGTCGACGTCCTCGACGACCGTGACGTCGGGTTCGCGTTCACCGGCGATCCCGAGTTCGTCGAGCATGCGGCGGCAGAAGCCGTGCGTGGTGGAAATGGTGCCGGAGTCGAAGTCGGACAACGCCTGTCGTAGGCGGGCCCGCCGCGCGTCGACGTCCTCGCTCGCGAGATGACGGACGAGCATGTCGGTGCTCGCCCGCGCACTCTCGGGATCGGCGAGGGCGGTGGCGACCTGCGCGAACCGGTTCCGGGTACGTTCGCGCAGTTCCTGCGTCGCAGCCCGGCTGAAGGTGACGAGCAGCAGATCCGACAGGTGGGCGCGCCCTTCGGCGACGAACCGGGTGGCGAGCCCGACGATCGCGTACGTCTTCCCCGTTCCCGCGCTGGCCTCGAGAACGGTGGTGCCGCTCGGGAGCCGGCCGAGCAGATCGAAGCCTGCCGGCGGCGGACCGCCCGCGGCGCGCGGATCGGTGATGGCGGTATCGGGCACGCTGCGTCCTTCTCTCACGGGCGTCCCTGGTTCTCGGAGGCGAGCAGGGGTTCCCACAACCGTCGGGCGAGCACACCGAAACGGGTGGGGTCGTCGAACCAGCCGGCCTCGACACCCTCCGGTGCGTCGGCGGTGAGCTGCCCGAACGTGACGTCGGGCCCGTACAGATACTGCACGTGACGGTCCTTGCCGTCGCCGAACGCGCCACCGAACGCCTTCCCGGCGGCCGACAGTGCCATCTCCACGGAATCACCGCGGTGGCGGCGATCGGCGTACTCGGCCGACGCGCCCGTCACGAGCGGCAGCGGCCGGCACAGTCCACGATCGCGCAGATCGACGAGTGCGGCGAGCAGCGCGACGGGATCGGCGGGAGCCAGAAGGGTCGAGCGCCAGGCCGGATACGAGCGCGAACGGCTGCGCCCGGTGGTCACCGCACGCCACTGTCCGGGATGACCCGAGGCGACGACGGCGAGCAACCGGATCCATGCTTCCAGCCGGTGTTTCGGGGACAGCTTGGAATAGGTGCTGCGGGCCAGTACCTCGCCGTGTACACCTCCGACGGTGCCGGTGAGCCGACGACCGTCGCCGAGATCGACGCGGATGTCGACGGTGCGGGCCTGCCCGGTGTGCACACCGGCGCAGGCGTGCACGAGGCGGTCGACGTTGTCGCTCACCGCGTCGAGGGTCCTGCGGCCGAGCGCGAACGGCGGGAGCGTGCCGCGACGCCATTCCGCGTCCTGGAAGGCACCCGCGGACATGCCCGCCAATCGCGCTTCGAGCATGCGGTCGCCCAGTTGCCACTGGGCGAGACCGTCGAGTTCGACGTCGAGTGCGTCGGCGATGCCCTCGTCGGTGTCGGGGATCCGCAGACCGAGTCGCTGCCGGAGGAATCCCTGGGTCGGATGTGTCAGGAAGGAAACGAGTTCGTCGAGATCGACATCGGTGCGTGCCGGGGCCGGAAGGTCGTCGACGAGGAGCGCACCCGACCGGTCGCGCTCCACCGAACCTTCTTGTCCGGCACGGGCTCCCGCGAGTGCGGTGACACCGAACCCGAACGGGTCGTCGGCCCGGAAATTGCGCGGATCGAAGGGCTGCAGGGGATGTCGCCGCACGATGCGCTCGTCGTCGACGTCGACTCCCGTCATCGTCGACACCACGTCGCGCACCTCGGTGAGCGGAATCGCCGGTGGGCGCAGTGCTCCGGTGACGGCGTCGGCGCCGGTGTGGAACAACAGCACACGCTCCTCCGCGGCCATCAGCGCGTCGAGCAGCAGCTGCCGGTCCTCGCTGCGCGGATCACGCTCTCCCACACAGGGATTCTGGGTCAGGACATCGTCGCCGTCGATGTGGGCCGTGCGGGGGAAGACGTCGTCGTCGAGACCGAGGAGAACTACCACGCGATGGGGCACCGAGCGCATCGGCACCATCGTGCACACGGTCAGTTCGCCGGTACGGAAGTTCGAGCGCGACGGACGCCCGGCGAGCCGGGAGGAGAGCATGGACCGGACGTCGCTCAGGGACAACTGCGTGTCGCCGGCGTGCGCGACGGCGTCGCCGATCTCGCGCCGCGCGCGGGTGAGCTGCCATGTATCGGCGGCGGGAACGTCGGCGAGCAGATCGATGCCGTAACCGAGTTCGTCCGACCACCGCCCCGCCGGGTGCGGGCCGCGCAGCCGGAGCAGCACCACCGTCAGCCGGTCGATGAACTCGGCGAACCGCCCGGCGAGGTCGATGTCGTTGCTGTCGACGTCGTCGAGGGGCAGCGACAGGGACAGCCACTCCCCGTCCGCGCCGTCTGCGGCGACACCGAGCAGGATACGGTCGAGTGCCGCACCGAAAGTGTTCTGCATGAAGTCGCCGAGACCGAAACTCTTGCGCTGCCACGGGCCGAGACCCCAACGGGCACCGGTCTCGGTGGTCCACTCCTGCAGGCGTTCGAGTTCGTCGTCGTCGAATCCGAACTTGCGGCGCACCGGAGCCGACGCGGCGAGGTCGAGGACTTCGCTGGCGGTGACCCGGCCGTCGGCGAGCGCGAGCAGTTCGGACACCACCGCAAGGATCGGATCGGTGCGGCGCAGGCCGCGATCGGCGAGACGGACCCGCAGCGTGTGGCCGGGATGCTCGCCGACCCCGGCACCGAAGGCGGCATGGACGAGCGGCGCGTACGTCTCGACGTCGGGGCACATGACGACGACGTCGCGCGGTTCGAGCGTGGGGTCATCGCGGAACAGGTGCAGCAGGCACTCTCGGAGCACCTCGACCTGCCGGGTGGGGCCGTGGCAGGCATGGATCATCACGGTCCCGTCGGGCGCGGCCGATCCGTGTGCGGGGGCGCGGTCGTCGCGGAGATCGGCCTGCAACCGGCCGAGGAGCGTCGCCGGCGGCCGGGGTGAGGGATGCGGAAGGTCGGTGCACTCGAGGCCGGAGAGCCGGCTCTGAAGTTCGCGCACGTCGCGGCCGAGCGCGGCCAGCAGCGGGTGCTGCACCCCGAGAGCGCTGTGGTCGTCGGCGCGACGCATCGACTCCGGACGCCGGGTCAGTCCGTCCCACATCACCGGGCTCGGATGCGGAAGCCAGATGTGCACGTCGCGGTGGTGCCCGAGCGCGGTCAGCACCTCGACGAGGACGGTGTCGAGGCGGGTGGGACCGAAGATCGAGAGTCGTTCGGGCAGGTCGACGACGTCGGGGTCGTCTCGCAGCCGGCCGCACAGTTCGTCGAGTCGCTGCGACGGGCTGTCGACGCCGCTGCGGGCGCGCAGCCGTCGCCACAGCTCGGCTTGCCAACGCAGATGGTCGTCGAGAGGCGCACCCGTGCCGTCGGTGTCGTTCCCCGCCGCCCACTGGGAGATCATCCCGGGGCGCTGGAGTCCGTAACTGCGGAGAAGGCCGGCGAGATGCGCTGCGGTGGCGTACCGGCGTCCGGCCCGGTGGTCGTCGGCGCCGTGACCGAGATGCCGCGCGAGGGTGGCGCACCACGGTTCGCCGACGCACTCGTCGATCACCCCGAGCAGCGACCACAACATGCGGGAGGGATGCCACGGATCGTCGTCGGCGGTGATGCCGGAGGCCGCGGCGAGCGCTTCGTCGACGAGGCGGGACGGGGACGGGAAATCGATGTTGGCGGCCACCCCGTCGCCGGCGGAGGAACCGAGCATTCCCGACAACCGCTGGGTGAGCCATCTTTCGACACCGCGCGCGGGCACCGCGACGACCTCCCGCGCGAACGGATCGTCGAGGGGCTCGGCGAGCACCTCGGCCAGCGCATCCGCCAGGATGCCGGTGCGCTCGGCACGGTGCAGTATCAGCACGCGTCGCTCCCCCTCGTCGTCGCTCGTTCCCGTCCGGTACGGCTTATCACACCGCCCGGACAGGCGACTGCGTCGCAGGTCGCGAGTGCTCCGTGCCGGAGGTTGCGGGCGCTCCGTGCGACGGACGAGCTACAGGACGGGACGAACCCCGCCGGGAGAGACTCCGAAGACCGCCATCGATCGCGTACCCGCGATCGAGACGACGTCCCCGGCACGAAGTGGAGTACGGGGACTGCGGACCTGGCGATGATTGACGCGGACGAGACCTTCCATGAGCAGCGCCGCCGCTTCACCGCCCGAGCCGGCCAGTCCGCTCTCCTGGAGGAAACCGAACAGGGAGTCGCGCACGAGTGCCTCCATGACACCTACGGTCCCCTCCGGAGGAGACGATGCCTCCTCACACGGGGTCCGTGCGGGTGCACATCCGATGAACACACGGCGAACACCGGCGGCCGGGATTCAGGTCTCGGTCGAGATGTCGAACAACGACAACTGGTTCCTCGTCATCTCGGCAGTGATATCCGCGCGGTAGCGCTCCCCCAGATTCTGTGCGACATGGGCAGGGCAACCGAGTTCGCTGCCGATCTGCTCCCAGGTGTATCCGGCCTCGCGGCGTTCCCACGCGTAGCCGCCGTCCTCGTCCCACGGCATCGACATGATCCGATGGTGTCCTGGGTCACACCCCTCTTCAACGACCTGACCCGGTGTGTCGCCGACGAATCCGGCGGGAACGACGATGCCGCCGTACCTCGGAAGAGGAACGACGGCATCGGACCAGATGATCCGTCGATCGGAAGCCGATCGATCGGGCGCCCCTGCGAATCAGTTCTCCGTGAGCCACTTGTCGAGGTCGGTCCGATCGTTCTGGACGATGTTCTCGACGAGCTGGACGATCAGGCCCTCGATCTGCCCACCGACGACGGGAACCTTGACGGTGGCCTCGCCACGCACCTCGATCTCGGTACCGCCGTCCGCGTTGCCACGAAGCTCCGAACGGGCCGCGATCGTGATCGGCAGCCCCGACGTGCTGCCGGCGAGGGTTCCCTGCGCCGTACCGTCCCCGAGTCCGCCCCATTCGTCGGTGCGCTCGATGATCAGAGGTCCTCGCACCACGCCCCGGACGACCGCGGGCAGCGCGGAGGTGTCGATCTGGTCGGAGACCTTCGCGCGGAAGGTCCCGGGACCGGAGCCGACCTCGAGCTGCGCCACGCCGGTCTGGCTCGCAGCCAGTCGGCTGTTCCAGAAGTCCTCGCTGGTCAAAGCGCCGTGGACGCGTTCGACGCTGTGGTCGAGCGTGGACGTGAAAACGAATTCCTTGGACATGACCGGAGACGATATCCTCCCGCTCGGATCTGGACGAAACGGGCCTACCGGTGTCGTTCTGCCACGTCAGAGAACAGCGACGAGGGTCGCCGCCGCTCCTCCGACGACACCCACCAGAGCGAGCCCGGCCGCCAGGGATCCTGCGACCACCGCGGCGGCTGCGAATCCGCAGACGGCGAGGACGACGAACATCAGCACGCCCGCGATCGGGTGCTCGAGCAGGGCCGGCATCTCCTCCGTCACCGGAGGTTCCACCTCCCTCGACGCCACGGCGGCCGACGGCGGGGCCTCGACGGACCGCGCGTCGATCGTCTGCGCCGGAATGTCGGCCGACTGCGACGGAGCAACCGTCGCCGGAGCGGTGATCACGTCCGTGGGCATGACGGGTGCTGCCGTGGTCATCGTGTCGTCCCCGCTTTCCTTTGTGCTGCTTGCGGCCGTCTCACGGTCGCCGATCACCTGAGGAGTCAGGCGGACCGCGTCTCGTCCCGGCCTCGATCTCTCACGTCAAGGTGTGCTCCGAAGTTTCCCCGCGAGTAACCGGCTCAAACCGAGACCCGTGCGACTCGCGTGCGCCGAGTGGTCACTGCAGCAACGAACCCGACCAGAGGGTGTGTTATGGATCACATAGACGTTAGCAGTTACGGAGCTCGGGTAGCCGACAGTTGTCACGTCATTTCTCGATGGATGTGAATTCGTCGGTAGATCACCGACTCTTCCAGTGCGAAGGAGGCGAACGCACGATGACCGAGAACCGAACTCCCGCGTTGCTCACCCAGTTGCGCACTCTCCACGAACTGACCCATGCAGAGACCCAGGTCGCCGAAACGCGTGTCGCGCAGGCCCGAACCGAAGCGGTACGCAAGGAGCTGACCGAGAACGCCGAGAACTGCCGCATCCGTGCGGTGGCGATCGAAGAGGCGATCCGCGATCTGGGCGGACTTCCCGATGTGGTCGGGCCGTTCATCGGCCGCGCCGCCATCATGGTGAAGACCCTCACCGAGCAGGCGCAGCCGTTCGACGAAGCACTGCTGTCGGACCTCGCCCTCGAACATCAGCTCCTCGACCGTGCCCGCTACGTGAAGGCACTGGCCATCGCGGGCGGACACAAGTCGATCGTGTCGCTGGCGGACCGTCTGATCACGGCTCACACGGCGACGGTCGAGTGGCTCACCACCGTCATCGCGGAGGAGGCGCTCGGTGGTCCTGCCGCTCTGCGTCGCACTCCTCTGCAGGCCGCGGCCGGCGCAGCGGTGCGCCTGGTCAACACGCCGGTCACCTGGTCGGCGCGCAGCATCGATCGAGCGATCGATGTCGCCCGCTCGACGCGTCCCCGCATCGAGTCGCTGCTCTCGCGCGGCGCGCATGCCGGTGACGTCGCAGCCAAGACCATCGGTGCCTCGCGCGATGCGGCTCTCGAGACGGCCGAGCGCGTGAGCCGTCGTGAAGGTGCCGACGGCACCGCCGACGCTCTGCACAAGGCACGCAGCGCCTCGGGTATCCTCACCGAGGAGGAGCTGCCGATCCGGAACTACGACGATCTCACCGTCCCGAAGGCCGTGGCGGCGGTCAAGGAACTGACCGAGCCGGCGGACATCCGGGCGATCGTCGCCTACGAGGAAGCGCACAAGGCACGACACGGCGTGATCTCCGCGGCCCAGACCCGTCTGGCCGCCATCGCGCAGGAGGTGGTCGGCGTCTGATCCGCCGCACCCCCAGTCACGTCACACGATCGCCGGGTTCCTCGTGGGCCCGGCGACCGTCGTCACCGCCGGTGTCGGTCCCGCTCACAGCGGGTACCCGGCCTCTGCGTTCATCAGAGAGGACACACCATGACCCGCATCCTGTTCGCCGTCAGCTCCGCCGATCATTGGACATTGCAGGACGGCACCCGCCATCCCACGGGCTTCTGGGCGGAGGAACTCGTCGAGCCGTACACCGTCTTCGACGAAGCCGGCTACGACATCACCGTTGCCACTCCGGGCGGCCGCACGCCCGTCGTGGACCAGGCCAGCCTCGAACCCGACGCCGCAGGCGGTGAGGACCGCGTGGCCGAGTTGAAGTCGTCGCTCGAGAAGCTGCAGCCGGTACTCACCGGTGCGGCGGTGCTCGAGGACCAGCGGGCCGAGGACTTCGACCTGCTGTTCGTGCCCGGTGGCCACGCCCCGATGGAGGATCTGGCCGTCGACGAGCGGTTCGGTGAACTCGTCCGGCACTTCGTCGAGGCCGACAAAGTGGTCGCGATGGTGTGCCACGCCCCGGCTGCCCTGCTTCCCGCCCACGAGTCCGGCGGTCGCTGGTTGTTCGAGGGTTACAGCCTGACGGCGTTCACGAACGTCGAGGAGGTCCAGGCGGGACTGGCCGACAAGGCACCCTGGTTGCTGCAGGACCGCCTGCAGGAGGCCGGGGCCGTCTTCTCGTCCACGGACGCCTGGCAGCCGCACGTGGTGGTCGACCGCGTCCTGTATACGGGCCAGAACCCGGCCTCCTCGCGGCCGCTCGCCGAACGCATCGTCGCCGAGATCCCCGCGCGCGCTACGTCGTGACCTTGCGGACGAAATCGATCGTCCGCTCGAGCGCGGCACGCGCATCCGGTGTCGACAGATCGAACTGGTACTCGTGTGCCAGTTCCGGTGTGTGGTCGTCCGGATAGAACAACGCATCCACCTGCACACCCAGTCCGGTGAGCCGCTGCGCGAGCCTCTCGGACTGGGTGGCGGTGAGCGGATCGGCGTTGCCACCGGAGATGTAGGTGGCCGGGAAGTTCTCGGTGACCGAGTTCAATACCGACATCTGGCCCGCCGCATCCGAAGTGGCGAACTCCCGGGCGCCGGTGTAGGCCCACATCGCCTGCTCCACGCCCCATCCGGTCAGCCCGCCGCTCCCACCGATCGCGGACACGTCGTAGATGCCGCAGTTGAGCACGACACCGCGAACGTTCTCCCGAGTGAACGCCGGGTCGACACCGAGGGTCGCGGCGTAGTCGGGGTCGGTGATCGCCGCGGCGATCTGCGCGGACAGTTGCGCCCCGGCCGAGTCACCGGCGAGCGCGATCCGCTCGGTGTCGATGTGCAGTTCGTCGGCGTGCTCGAGCAAGTAGCGCTGTGCATCGACGAGTTGCCGCACCGGGGTCGGATAGCGGTGGCCCGGTGCGAGCGAGTAGCCGACCGACACCACGGTGAATCCGGCGGCCGCGAGACGCCTGTAGTAGCCCGCGTAGTTGGTGCGGTTACCCGACAACCACGCGCCACCGTGCGTCCACACGATCGTCGGCAGCGCCTCGGTGGTCCCCGGCGGTGTGTACACGTCGAGATAGGCGTCCGGGTCGTCCTCCCGATAGTGGAGGTCGGCGACGAAGTCCGTCTCCGGAGCGTCCACCGCGAGCTTCGCGGTCTGCTCCCGCGCGTCGCGTTCGAACACCTTCCGCACCACCAGTGATCCCGGCACAGGGGTGAGGACGAACGCCGCCGCCACGCCGACGAGCACCACGACGAAGACGATCAGGATCCATCGACCGACGCGCCGACGCGGCGCTCTGTCCGTACTGCCCTCCGACACCTGTCACTCCTACCCGGGTCACGACGCGCCCGGGCGGATCCGGACCGAACGATCATGTCAAACAGTGCGGCGGGATGCGGGTTCTCGGGCGGGGCGTCCGCGCCGAGAGACGACCGTCAGGGTTGTTCGCTCAGCGCCTGCAATCGGGTCTCCTCGAGGTCGAGGCGGCGCTGGGCCGCACCGAGCGTCTGCGAACTGTAGGTACCGCGCGCCCGGCCCTCGAGCAGGGCCCCGCGTTCGGCCGCGATGGTGAGCAGCCGCAGTGGTCACGACGACGAGAAGGACCCCGAGTCCGCTGATGGCCTTGAAGTTCCGGCGGAAGTCCTGGGCCGGCATGCTCAGCGCGGCCGAGTACAGCCGCGATGCTCACGGTGCCGGCGATGCCGACCACTGCCATGAGAGCCAGATCCATTCGGATCATCGTGCTCGCTCATGACCCTTCGGCCGCGGAGCGGTGCACGTGGTGTTCGTCGTGCGTAGACGGATATCGCGGGCTTTCTCGTTGAATGAGAAGAATCGATCCTACGAGCCGTCATCGCTCCCACACTCGTGGAACACATCGGTGTCCCACGCGCGCGGGACGGCGACGACCACGCTGAGGAGAACCCTATGGCCTTGCTCGACGAAGCCCTGTGGACGGGAAAGATCCATCTCGACGGCTGGCGCCCCGGCAACGGCGGCACCACGAAGGTCACCAACCCCGCGACCGGGGAACAAATCGCCGAGATCGGCCTGGCCGACCCCGATGACGTCTACGCCGCCGCCCGCGCTGCCGCCGCCGCACAGAAGTCCTGGGCCGCCACGGCGCCGTCCGAGCGTGCGGAGATCCTCCGTCGCGCCGGCGAGAAGTTCCGTGAGCACGCCGACGAACTCATCGGCTGGGGACTCCGCGAGGCCGGGTCCATTCCGGACTAGGCCGCCATGGAGGTGTTCGGTTCCGCCACCGAGTGCTTCGAGGCGTCGGCGCTGCCCACCCATCCGCACGGTGAGTACCTGCCGTCGGACAACGGTCACTGGTCCATCGCGCGCCGCCTGCCCGCCGGCGTCGTCTCGGTGATCGCACCGTTCAACTTCCCGTTGCTGCTCGCGATGCGCTCGGTTGCCCCGGCTCTCGCCCTCGGCAATGCGGTGCTGCTCAAGCCGGATCCGCGGACCACCGTCATCGGTGGTGTCGCCGTGGCCCGGATCTTCGAGGAGGCCGGACTACCCGCCGGTGTGCTGCAGGTGCTGCCCGGTGGTGGTGACGTCGGCGCCGCAACCGTCGATGCTCCCGAGGTGCGGGTGGTCCCGTTCACCGGATCCACCGCCGCCGGACGCCACGTCGGCAAGGCCGGCGCGGAACATCTCAAGCGCACCCACCTCGAACTCGGCGGCAACAACGCGATGATCGTGCTCCCCGGCGCCGACGTCGATCTCGCTGCCGGTGTCGGAGCGATGGGATCGTTCTTCCACCAGGGCCAGATCTGCATGACCACCGGCCGGCACTTGGTGCACGAGTCCGTCTACGACGACTACGTGCGCGCCCTCGCCGCGAAGGCGGATGCGCTCGTCGTCGGCGATCCCGCAGGCGGCCCGGTTCACCTGGGCCCGATCATCGACGAGCGTCAGCTGGCGAACATCGACACGATCGTGCAGGACACCGTCGCCGCGGGCGGCACTCTCGCTGCCGGAGGCACGCACGAGGGGTTGTTCTACCGGCCCACCGTCCTGACCGATCTGACCACCGAGATGCCCGCCTGGGGCCAGGAGATCTTCGGTCCCGTCGCGCCGGTGCTGAAGTTCTCCGACCCGGACGAGGCCGTCGAACTGGCCAATGCGTCCGAGTACGGCCTGTCGGTGAGCATCGTCGGCGACGTGGGACAAGCGATGAAGATCGCCGACCGGATCCACTCGGGCAAGATCCACATCAACGAGATGACCGTCGCCGACGAGGCCAACGCTCCCTTCGGCGGGGTCGGGGCATCCGGTACCGGTTCCCGTTTCGGCGGTCCAGCCGCGAACATCGAGGCGTTCACCGAGACCCAGTGGGTCACGGTGCGTCCCGACATCGCGCCCTACCCGTTCTGACGCAGATCGCGAATCGGCCCGGGCGAGCGTGTGCTCGCCCGGCCGTTCTCGTATGCCCGACAGGACTATTCGGCGAAGGTGAGTCCGCGGGCGGCTCGTTCCTCCACCGCCGCGGCCGTCTCCTCCGCGATCAGGTCGGCGTTCACGGCCGCCCCTGTCATCACGCCGGCGCCTGCAGCGACCACGACCACCGCGGAGAGGTCGGCGGAGTTGCCCGCCGCCCATACGCCGGGCAGAGCGGTCTTCCCCGTCGGATCGGTCTCGATGAGGGTCCCCACGGGATGGTCGGTGACCGTTCCGCCGAGCTGCTCGTACAGGTCGGCGCGGGCGACGAAACGCGGTGCGACCACCACGGCGTCGACCTCGACCTCGGTGCCGTCCTCGAGCACCACGGCACGGACCTCCTCGCCGTCCGCTCGCAGTTCCGCGACGGTGCCGTCGACGATCCGCACGTCGCGCGCCTCGAGCTGGTCGCGGGCCTCGCTCTCCAGGGCGGGCGCCGAGTGGGTGAAGAAGGCGACGTCGTCGCTGAGCTGACGGAACAACAGGGTCTGGTGCACGCTCATCGGCCCCGACGAGATCACGCCGACGCGCCGGTCCCGAACCTCCCAGCCGTGGCAGTACGGGCAGTGCAGGACACTCTTCCCCCACAGTTCGCGGACTCCGGGCAGGTCGGGCAGCTCGTCGACCAGTCCCGTCGCGAGGATCAGTCGACGTGCCTGCACGGTGGTGCCGCCGGAGAGACCGATCTCGAATCCCGTGTCGCTGCGACGAGCGGATTCTGCTCGTGCGGACAGGATTTCGGCGCCGTATCCGGCGGCCTCCTTCCGTCCGAGAGCCAGCAGTTCGGTCGGCGCGATGCCTTCGTGTCCGATCACGTTGTGCGCGGCCGCGGCAGGGGCGTTGCGCGGTTCTCCGGCATCGACGACAAGCACCGAGCGGCGTGAGCGTGCCAGCGCTGTGGCGGCACTCAGTCCGGCGGAGCCGCCGCCGATCACGACGACGTCGTAACCGTCCGGTGTGGGGTTCTCCTGGGTGTTCATCGGTTCTCCTCCTTGATTGCCTGTGCGATCCACACGGTTCGGGATTCACGCACCACCAGATCTGCCCGGTGCAGCACCGAGTCGGGACCGTCGCCGACGAGTCGATCGAGCGTGTCGAGATCCTCGTCGGACACGGCGTTGTCGAGGCCGGTCCGCATCCGGCTCAGCACCGCGTGGGCGTATCGGCGTGCGGTGTCGTCGACGTCGGCACCGAGTTCGTCGCGGCGCATCTCGACCATCCCGAACCCGGCGCGACGCAGGTTGTCGCTCCAGTCGGGCCACCTGTTCCACCCTCGGGACGCCGCGGCCTGGTGACATCTCGCTTCGAGTCCCGGTGTACCGATACCGATGTCGTCGGGCAGGAATCGTGGTTGCGACTCCATCTCGGTGACGACCACCGTCCCCCCGGGTGCCATCGCCTCGGCGAGTTGCCGGAGCGTTGCATCCGGATCCTCGATGTGGTGCAGGGACAGCGCCGCCCAGGCGAGGTCGATCGCACCGACGGCCGGAAGTCCTGCATCGAGGTCGGCCTCGACGGTCCGGATCCGATCACCGAACCCGTTGTACGCGGCGGTCTTGCGGAGTCGTTCGAGCATCCCGGCGGACCGGTCGAGAGCGACGAGCTGCGCGTGGGGGAACCGGCGCGCCAGGGCGAGTGTGCCTGTTCCTGTGCCGGCGCCGATGTCGACGACGGTGCGCGGTTCGCGCTCGAGCTGTCCGGCGACCCGGTCGAGCAACGACTCGAAGTAGGGCCGGTTCATCGCGGCGTCGAGGTCGAGCACCTCGGCCATCGACTCGTCGTGCGCGTGGTCGTGTGGTGCGTGGTGGGCGTGGTGGTGCATGACTCCACGTTAGGACGCGTCATCCAGTTTCGGCATACACTCTTGCCTATGGAGCAAGAATCGTCCGATCTGGACCAACTCATCCGTCAGCGCATCCGCAGCCTGCGGCTCGCGCGGGGGTGGACCCTCGACACTCTCGCAGGCCGGTGCCACATCAGCCCGTCCAACCTGAGCCGCATCGAGACGGGCCGTCGCAGGATCGCACTCGACCAGCTCGTTCCCATCGCGCGGGCACTCGACACCACGATCGACCAGCTCGTCGAATCCGGCGAGGACCAGGACGTGGTGATCAGGCCCCAGGCGTGCGACACCCCGGGGTACACGACCTGGCTATTGTCGCGGGAACGATCACTGGGCGGCGTCACCATCGCCAAGATGCGGATCACGAAGCAGGAGCCGGTGCCGGCCGACACGCTCCCCGTGCACCCGGGGCACGAATGGTTCACCGTCCTGACCGGCACCGCCCGGCTCCAACTCGGCGAACGGACGATCCTCATCCAGGAGGGCAACGCCGCCGAGTTCTCGACGATGACACCGCACGCCATCAGCGCGCACGACGGACCGGTGGAGATCCTCACGATCCTCGATCAGAACGGGGAGCGTGCGCACCTGCGCAACCCCGCATCGCACTGAAAGGGCCGGGTTCGCCCGTCAGGCATACAGGCGATCGACGAACGCGCCGAGATTCTCGCGGACGCGCTCGGCCTTCTCCTCCGGCTCGAGATCCTCGCGGTACCGGCTGCCCAGTGCGGGCTTCTTCTTGCCGCGCGCGTACAGCGAGCACTGCAGGTCGATGCACATGTAGGTTCCGACCGCGTTGCCCGCTCGACCCGCATCGCCGACCTTGTTCGCCGTCATCAAAGCGATGCCACCCCGGGTGTGGGTGGTGAGGCAGATCGTGCACATCTGCGTCTTGCCCGAGCCCTGCTGTTCGAACCGAATGGCGACACCCACGAGTTCGCCGTCGCGGGGGACCACGATGTAGCCGCGACCGGGGAACGACGGGTCGGTCCAGCCGAGGAAGTCGAGTTCGTCCCACGGCCGGTCGTCGAGATCGCGCGGCACCGGAAGCCGCTTCGCATCACCCTTGGAGCAGTTGACGAAGGATGTTCGAATGTCCCGTTCGGTGAGCGGGTCCATGGCGGGGACCACCTTTCGTTCGCGTATGTACCGACCCGAGGACGGTACGCGCACCGCTCACACCGGGCAAACGATTTTCGCGGCCCTCACGCCGACGAACGCGGTGCTCCGATACCCGGATCGATCGTCACCGGACCGGATGCGGTGGGCGCGACCGGGAAGTCGAAGATCGCCGTCGGAAGATACACCGTGGCACACGAATTCGGGATGTCCACGACACCCGACAAACGTCCCTCGATGGGTGCAGCCCCGAGCAGGAGATACGCCTGCTCGGGGCTGTAGCCGAATTTCGTCAGATAGTCGATGGCGTGCAGACACGCCCGCTGGTACGCCAATTGCGAATCCAGATACCGCTGTTCGCCGTCGAGCGTCACGGACGTGCCGGAGAACGCGAGCCACTCGGAATACTGCGGGTCGGTGTTGCCCGGCATGAAGATGGCGTTCTCGCTCACCCCATAGGTCTCCATACCGCCGGGGATCAGATCGACGCGCAGGTCGATGAACCCGCCCATTTCGATGGCACCGCAGAAGGTGATCTCGCCGTCACCCTGCGAGAAGTGCAGGTCGCCGACCGACAGATTCGCGCCGTCGACGAAGACCGGATAGAAGATCCGGCTTCCCTTCGTGAGGTTCTTGATGTCCTGGTTGCCGCCGTTCTCCCGCGGTGGAGCGGTGCGCGCCGCTTCGGCCGCGACCCGGTCGAAATCGGCGCCCGACAGGCTGCCGAGAATCGCGCCGTTCGGCTCGGGCGGCAGCGCCAGCGCCGGCTCGCGGTCGGGATCCGTCGCGATCAAAGCAGCTTCCCGAGTGTTCCACGTCGACAGCAGTTCGTGCGACGGCGCCGTCCCCATCAGGCCGGGATGCACGATGCCGGTGAACGACACGTGGGGCACGTGGCGGCTCGTCGCCTTCTGCCCGGAGA
This sequence comes from Rhodococcus sp. IEGM1339, assembly GCF_050321925.1. Taxonomy (NCBI): domain Bacteria; kingdom Bacillati; phylum Actinomycetota; class Actinomycetes; order Mycobacteriales; family Nocardiaceae; genus Rhodococcus; species Rhodococcus sp. IEGM1339. Next base: position 16,699 of record NZ_JBNQFT010000004.1, on the reverse strand, counting down.
AGTCCCAGATCGCCTTGTAGGCGTCGGGGAACTGGTCGGTGAGGAATCCCCCGCCGTTCGTCTTCGCGAAGATGCCCGTGTAGCCCCAGCCCTGCCCGGCGAGCGGACCCGAGTCCTCCTGCGGAATCGGGCCGAGGTCGAGGATGTCGACGATCAGCAGGTCGCCGGGCTTGGCACCCTCCACTGCGAACGGTCCCGACAACGCGTGCACGATGTGCAGCGGGGCATTGCGGATGTCGTCGGCGGAGTCGTCGTTGTGGATCTCGCCGTCGAACCATTCGCGGCAGTGCACGCGGAAGGAATCCCCCGGTTTCAGCATCGCGACGGGCGGGATGTCCGGGTGCCAACGGTTGTGGCCGATCTTGTCCTGATCGGTGAACCGGCGGGTCGAATCGAGGGGGAACACGACGTCGGGCACGGGACCTCCTGGAGCGGTGTCTGATTACGGGCGGTGTCGGATCACGGGCGGGGCAACGTTCGATGTCGGGGATCGGTCGTGACCGGCCGCGACGGACGCCTCGACACGCCTGGGAGGGAACCCGAGACGACGTCGGGCTCGGAAGCGGTACGGGCCGTCGCGTCGTGCAGGCGCATCGCTGCCGAATCTCCCCGACCGAGACGCGGTGGGGTGAGAGAACGACGAGACTGTTGCTCGCACCGCGGGCACGGAGCCGATGCGGAGACTTCACTCATGGGAACGGAGACGTCGAAGGGCCCGCAGTCGGCACATCGGAACTCGTACAGCGGCATCTGCATCGCCTCTCGCGCGTCGGTGCACCGACCATAACGGACCGAGCGGAAACCCGCGTGTCTACTTCGAACCTTCCTGCCGTCCGGATCTATTCGGTGACGCGCTCCCGTTTCGTCAGCACCAGCGGTTCACCTTCGGTGATCGCGATCGTGTGTTCGCTGTGCGCGGTACGCGAGCCGTCGGCGGAGCGGATGGTCCAGCCGTCCGGGTCGTAGACGATCTTGTCCGTCCCCGCCGCGAACCACGGTTCGAGGGCGAGCGTCAAGCCGGGACGCAGCACGAGCCCACGCCCCTTACGCCCGGCGTTCGCCACGTGCGGATCCTCGTGCATGGTGCGGCCGAGACCGTGACCACCGAACTCGGTGTTGACGGGATAGCCGTACTCGGCGGCGACGGCGCCGATCGCCGCGGAGATGTCGCCCAGGCGGTTGCCGGGGAGCGCGACGGCGATACCCGCGGCCAGTGCCACCTCGGTCGCCTCGACGAGATGCCGGTCCTCGGGACGCTCCGCGCCGACGATGATGCTGCGCGCCGAATCGGCGACCCAGCCGTCGATCGAGACCGCGATGTCCATGCTGAGCAGGTCGCCGTCCCGGAGCTCGTAGTCGTGCGGGAGTCCGTGCAGCACTGCGTCGTTGACGGACAGGCAGATGACGTTGCGGAACGGTCCGCTCCCGAACGACGGCGCGTAATCCCAGTAGCACGAGACCGCGCCACGTTCCTCGATCATGTCCCGTGCGCGCTGTTCGAGGTCGAGCAGGTTCACGCCGGGACGGGCGCGGCCCGTCAGGTCGTCGAGCAACTCGGCGATGAACGTACCGGTCACATCCATTGCCGCGATCTCACCGGGGGTCTTCAGTTCCAACACGTGGGCACTCCTCAGGATCACGAGACGGTATTTAAATACCACCCTATCGCGACAATCGGTATTTTCATACCGGCGCGGTTAGACTGCGGGTCATGGTGCGACTCCCTCTGACCCCGGAACAGCTGGCCGCCGGCAAACGCCTGGGTGGACGGCTGCGCGATGCCCGAGGCAGCAGGACGCTCACCGAGGTGGCTCAGGCCGCCGACATCTCGCCGGAGACCCTTCGGAAGATCGAGACCGGACGACTGGCGACGCCGGCCTTCGCGACGATCGCCGCCCTCGCACGGGTGCTGCCCGTCTCCCTCGACGATCTGGCCGAACTGACCCTTCCCTATGACGACCTGCAGCAAACCGGGTGATCCCACCCCGCATGACGTAACAGCAGCAGACATCGGCAGCGATATCAGGAGGCGTAACACCGCGACAGCGAAGGGACCCGAATGTCGATGCAGCCTCCGCCGGACGGATACGGCTACGGCTACGGCGCTCCCCCGCCACCCTGGCCCACCCCGACCCCGCCGCGACGACCGAAGTGGCCGTGGCTCGTGGGCGGTGCCCTGCTCGTCGCCGTCGTCGCCGCAGTCGCCGCCCTGGTCGTCGTCCTGACCCGCTCGTCCGATCCGGGATCGGAGAGCGCCGTCGCCGCGAGCCCGCCCCCGTCGACCGTGACGGTCACCGTGTCGCCATCCGCAGCCCCGCAGACCGAGGCGGATCCGCCCACCCCGCGAGCGCAGACGAGCCGGCCTGCCACCCCGAGCGGCTTCCCGACCAACGGCACCCTGAAGGTCGGAGTCGACATCACCCCCGGCGAATACGCGCTACGCCCGACGGATTCGCTCGGCGGCTACTGGGAACGGCTGTCGTGCCTCACGGGCGACTTCGAGTGCATCACGGCCAACAGCATCGTGCAAGGCAACAGCTACGTCACCGTGCTGCCGGGCGACCTGGCCCTGCGGATCGAGGATCTCGAACTCACAGCAACCGGCAATCCCGCGCCCGCGACCGGACCCGCACGTCCACTACCGCCCGTGTCGGCCTCCGAGGACACCGACCCCCAGGGTTTCGTCGGCATCCCCGAGGCGCGGTGCAACCACACGAATCCCGCCGTCGCCATCGGCCAGACGGCCGACTCGCTCGTCGTGGTGTGCGAGACCGGGGCCGGCCGGTACTACTACAAGGGCGTTCGTACGAACGACGGTGCGGCGATCGAGATCGACGACCCCGCGCCCTCGGGCGACGGTTTCACCGCCACGAACGCCGGTGTGCAGTACAGCATCTCGTCGCGTGCTCTCGTCATCTCCGAGGGGTCGACGGTGCTCGCCGAGGAGCCGATGCTGCAGTACTGGTCGCAGTGATCGGCGGTACCGGTGATCACCGGGGACGCGAGGCCGCCCGCCCCGCGCCGCTCTGCCACACACCGTGCACCCCGCTCGGCCCGATGCCTCGATCAAGAGCGAGCAGCAGGACGGCACATCCGATTCCCGACAGCACCAGGCTCGTGCCGAACAGCGCGGGATAACCGAACACGTCTCCGACCACACCGGCGGTGAAGCCCGCGATGCCCTGCACCACGACGATCGCGCACGCGAGCAGGGTGTAGTCGCTGCCGGCGTGGTCCCTGTCCGCGGCGTCCATCATGAGCGTGAACACCGCGACCGTCGCGGCGCCGCCGAGGACGTGTTCGGCCAGGCTCGCGGAGACGATGAGCCCGAACCCGCCGTAGCCGAGCGACGCGACGACGTACAAGGCGAGGCTCGCCGTCTGGGTCACGCCACCGATCAGCAGGGCTTGCCGACGACCGCGACGGAAGCACAGCCACCCACCGAGGGCGGCACCGCCGAGAGCGCCTGCCGAGGACAGCACACCCTTGACCAGCGCGATCTGCCCGAGGGTGAGTCCCGAGTCGGACATGAACGGACCGACCATCGCCGAGCCCATCGAGTCACCGAACTTGAAGCCGCCGATGAGCAGGATGAACGCGAGCATCCCGGGGCGGCGCAGACGCGTCCACCACGCGACCGTCATGCGGGTCGCGCTTCGCGGTTCCCGATCCGTCGTGGCTCGTCGCTCCGTGCGCGGCAGTCGCCACACCGGGATCGTCGTCAGCACCAGCAGGAACGCCATCGCGAGGAACAGGCTGCGCCAACCCGCGAGGGAGAACACCCACAGCAGCGCTCCTCCGCCGACGATCATGCCGATGCGATACGCGCCGACCTGGATGCCGTTCCCCAGCCCGCGCTGTGTCGGTCCGAGCAGTTGCACGGCCAGACCGTCGGTCGCGACGTCCTGCGTTGCCGAGAGGGCGTTGACCACCGCGATGCCGACGAGCAGCCACCGCAGCGTCGACGACAGGTCGAGGCACGCCAGGATCAACGACACCGCCGACGCCGCGAGCTGGAGCGAGAGCAGCCACTGCCGCCGCGTTCCGTAGTGGTCGACGTACGGCGCCCACAGGAACTTCAGCCCCCACGGCGCGAAGAGCACACCCGTCGCGCTGATCGCGATCAACGAGAAACCCGACTCGCGGAGCACCACCGGAAGCGCCTGGGTGAAGAACCCGTACGGCAGACCCTGCGCGAAGTACAGGGCGGCCAGCAGCGCGAGCGTGCCGGTCGGGATGCCGAGCCGGGCCGGTGCAGTCATGCGGACATGGTGGCAGAACGGTGCCGACCGTCCCCGACGAGCATCTGTGAACCGCGCCTCGCTCTCCGATCGCGCCACCGCCGATCACCCGAGGCGCAGCTCACGTCGCAGCCGATGGGAGGATGGTGCCCGTGCCGATGCCGTCACCCTTGCCCGTCAGGAACGGGGTCGGGCCCACGCGACTGCGTGTTCCGACCTCCGGTCCGTGGTCGACGGTCGCCGAGTACGTCGTCGCACGCTTCGACCATCTCGACGCCGACGATCTCTACCGCCGCTTCGACGCCGGCGAGATCGTGGGGATCGACGGAGAACCCATCGGTCGCGGCACCGAACTCGGAGCGCACCGGTTCGTCTGGTACTACCGCGATCTGCCCGTCGAGGAACCGGTGCCGTTCCACGAGGAGATCCTGCATATCGACGACGACCTCGTCGTGGTCGACAAACCGCACTTCCTGCCCACCACTCCGGGCGGGCGCTACCTGCGCGAATCGGCACTGGTCCGTCTGCGGACCCGCCTCGACAACCCCGATCTGACACCGATCCACCGGCTCGACCGGGCGACCGCCGGGCTCGTGATGTTCTCGGCCCGGCCCGAGACGCGCGGCGCCTACCAGTCGTTGTTCGAGAAGCGCCGGGTCACCAAGGTGTACGAGGCGGTGTCCGCACTGCCGGCGGAGTGGGATCCGGCAGCGCCGCAGATCGCCGGACGTCCGGTCCCCGTGCTGTACCGCAATCACATCGAGGCGCGACGCGGTGAGTTGCGCGTCGTCGCCGACGACACCCGCGAACCCAACTCCGAGACCCTGATCGAGGTGCTCGGATCCGGGGTGAGCGGGTCGGGACGGGCCGTTCTGCACACCCTGCTGCGCCCGCACACCGGTCGGATGCATCAGCTGCGAGTGCACCTGGCGGCGCTCGGTATCGGGATCCTCGGCGACCACTGGTATCCCGTGCTGCTGCCCGAGACACCGGACGACCATTCGCTTCCTCTCCAATTGCTCGCGCGGGAACTCGAATTCGTCGACCCCTTGTCGGGGGTCGAGCGTCGCTTCGCCACCCGGCGCAGCCTGGCCGAAGCACCGACCACGCAGGACTGAGTGCGCCCGAGCGGATCCTGGTCGATCCTGCGAAAACTCCGACATGCCCGGCTTCACGAAATACGCTGGTAGGCATGACCAAGGTCGTCGACGGTTACCTCCGGTCGCCACTGTCGGGCATCGCACCGTGGATCCTCATGTCCGTCCTGTCGGCCCCGGGACGGTTCGAGGAAGCGGTGTGTTTCGCTCTCGGCCTCGTCCTGCTGACGATGTGGGTGGGCGCGCGACGCGGCATCAAGATACACGCCCTCGACGTGTTCGGCGCGGCGTTCTTCGTCGTGCTGGCCGCGGTGGGCCTCATCGCGTCGGACGGCGTCATCGACTGGATGGAGATCTGGGCCGGTGAACTCACCAACATCGCGCTCGCGGTGTTCGTCGTCGCCACCCTGATCGCGCGTAGGCCGTTCACACTCCCCTACGCGAAAGAGGACACGCCCCAGGAGTACTGGACGTCTCCCCTGTTCATGAAGATCAACTACGTGATCTCCGCGGTCTGGGCCGGTGCGTTCACCTTCTCCGCCATCGTCGGGTTCATCGGCGACGCCGTGATGCGCGACCCGGGCAACTTCTGGACCGGCTGGGTGCTCCAGCTCGCGGCGATCTTCTTCGCGGTCTCCTTCACCGAGTTCTATCCGGACTACGCCGGTGCGAAGTTCGCGGCGTCGCAGGGCGAGTCCGAACCCGCCCCGTCGCTCCTGAAGCTGATCGACTGGATACCGACGTTCGTGCTGGTCGCGGGGATCTTCGGGTGGGTCACCGACTCGATACCGGACGCGGTCGGGATCGGCATGATCGTCGTCGGCATCATCGGCAGCGCCGTGATCGGCAGACTCTCACCGAAGATCGAGAAGGCCTCCACGTGACGCGGTGCCCTGGCGCCCAGGGGTGCGGATCAGGCCCGATCGATTCGGATCAGCGATGAGCGTTATCGGTCTCGATGTCGGTGGCGGTGCGTACCGTCGGCCCGATGGCAGCGAACAGGACCCGAGTGTCTCGCGTCGTGATGATGTGCGGCCCGGCCGGTGCCGGTAAGACCACCTATGCCAAGCGCCTGGAGCGCGAGGGTTGGACGCTTCTGTCGTACGAGGTGGAGTTCTGGGATCGCGGGATCACGACCATGCCCTCCGCCGACGTGGTGGCCGAGGTATCAGCAGACCTGAAGGCGCGCTTGCTGCGCCATGTGGCAGCCGGGAACGATGTCGTGCTCGACTTCGGATTCTGGTTCCGGCGACAACGTGACGAGTTTCGCGCACTGCTCGCACCGCAGGGCATCGTGCCGGAGACCGTGTACATCGCGACGGAGCTCGAGACCATCCTGAGCCGGGTCGGCGACCGGCACGGGAGGTGGGCGGACGATTGGCCGCTGACCGAGCGGACGGCGACGGAGTACTTCGAGCGGTTCGAGCCGCCGACGCCCGAGGAAGGACCGCTCGAAGTAGTCCGCTAGGCCGTGACCTGCTCCGAAGGACGCTCTGTCGCTTCCTCACCCACCGCATGTCGCATGCCCACCGCGTAGAGCACGAGTCCCACGACGATCCACGTGGCGAGGGTCGACAGCGCGACGAATCCGCCGGCACCGTCGAAGTATGCCGCGGAGCGCACGAGGGTTCCGGCAGCACCCGGGGGAAGGATCTGACCGAAGGTACCGAGTCCGGACGGCAGCCATGCCGACGTCGTCGCGATACCGGCCAGCGGATTGCCGAGGAACATCATGGCCATCGCACCGATGGTGAACCCTTTGGCGCCGAAGGCCTTCTGGAGTCCGGCCAACGGGAGTGCAAGGGCGGCGATACCGAGGGCCATGGATCCCGCGACCGGCCAGAAGGTCGATCCGATGCTTCCGAACGCGAAGGTGAGGATGGACGCGACGACGATGCCACCGACGGCAGCGAAGACGAGCAGGCCGGTCAGGTACCAGCCGTCGCTGCGCGGCAGGATCTTCCGGAATGCAACGACCGGGACGATGCCACCGAAGACGAGCGGGAAGGCGAGACCACCGATGCCGACACCGGTGGGGTCGGATTCCGGCAACGGAACGACGTCCTCGACGCTCACATCGGCCCCGAGTGCTCCGCCGACCGCCTGCGAGGTTCCGGCGAGCGAACCGGAGATGACGGTCGAGCCCGCGCCGGCGACCAGCGTGCGAACGCCCGACTCGTCGACGACGAACCCTCCGATGACGTCGCGGTCGTGGATGGCGGCGCGCAGTTCCTGCTCGGAGGCGAATCGCTGCGAGGTGTAGGCGTCGGGGGCGGCCGTCGCGAGCGACGTCTCGAATTCTTCTGCCGCTGCGGAGGTTCCGACGATACCGACCTGCAGGTCGTGCGGTCCGCTCTTCAGCGACGGCATGATGAAGACCAGCAGCATCAGCATCAGGATCACCCCGAGCCCGCACGTCATTCCCAGCAGCGACAGCACGGGATGAGGCTTGCGCGCGGTGGAGTCATCCTCGTCGGGAACTGTCGTCGTAGCGGCGTCTGCCATCGCGTCTTCCTTGTCCGAGCCCTCACTAAGTGGATGATTTTCCTCCACTTATATCGGAGAATAATCCTCCGGTTAGGATGGACATGTCAAGCGAAGTTCCTCACAGCCCACTCCGGAAGGAAGGCAACCGATGCGTGCCGATGCCGCGAAGCGTCGTCAGCTGATCGTCCAGGAGGCGCGCCGGCTGTTCGCCGTCCACGGCAGCGACGTCGCACTCGAGGCGGTCGCGGAGGCCGCCGGAGTCGGCATCGCTACCCTCTACCGGAACTTCGAGTCCCGGGCCGCGCTGGCCGACGAGGTCGCGCTGACGATCCTCGCCGACATGCGCGCAGCGGGCACCGAGGCCCTGGAGCGCGTCGGCTCCTCACCCGAGGACGCCTGGGTGGGCTACGTGCAACGGCTGGTCGAACTCGACCTGGGTGCACTCTCGGCCACCCTCGCCGAATTCGTGACCGACGAGATCTCCGAATCGGTGCGCGACGCCCAGGCGCAGACGCTCGCCGGGGTCGAGGAGCTGCTCGACGCGGTGCGATCCGCCGGCATCGTGCGCCCCGACCTCGACGCGCTGGAACTGGTCCTGGCGATCGGCCTGATCACCCGTCCCTTACCCGACGCGATCCGTGCGGTGACCCCGGATCTCGTTCCACGATTGGTGTCGATCGTTCTGGCGGGCATGCGACCGTCGTGAGCCGCGCGCACACCGACGACCCTGCGTATCCGCGGGCGTAGGATCGCAATCAGCCGGTGTCGGCGGCGCTCGATCGCGGGAGCGAACATGGGCAGGTCGGCGGTCCTGGACCACGCGCGGGCAGCGTACCGCGCGCGCGAGTGGCCGCGTGCCCTGGACGGATTCCGCAGCGCCGACACACTCGCCGTCCTGTCCGCGGACGACCTCGATCTGTTCGCCCGAGCCGCGTACCTCGCTGGTCACGACGACGCCAGCGTCGCACTGTACGAGCGCGCCTTCGCCGCACATCTCGAAGCCGGCGAAACCGAGAGCGCGGGTATCAGCGCCTTCTGGTTGTGCTTCCTGTTGATGGGACGCGGTGAAGTAGCACGGGCCGGAGGTTGGCTGGAGCGAGCCCGACAGTCGGGTGTCCCGGACCGACCGGACTGCGCGACCAGCGGATTCCTGATGATCCCCGGAGCAGTACAGCAGATGTACGCGAACCGGCCGACCGAGGCACTGCCGATCTTCACCGCAGCTCAGCGCATCGGACGGGCCTGCCACGACGCCGATCTCCTCGCTCTCGGTTCGCTGGGCGTCGGACAGTGCCGAGTCCTGCTCGGCGACGTCGACGGCGGGCTGCGGACACTCGACGAGGTACTCGTCGCTGTCGGACTGGGCGAGGTCTCGCCCGTCGTCTCCGGACTGGTGTACTGCGCTGTCATCGAGACCTGTTACGGCACATATCATCTGCAACGGGCGAAGGAGTGGACTCAGGCCCTCGGCCGCTGGTGCGACGATCAGTCCGGACTCGTGCCCTTCCGGGGACAGTGCCTGGTCCATCGCGCCCAGATGCTGCAACTCGAGGGCGACTGGTCGCAGGCGATGGACCTCGCCCGCCTCGCACTGCAGCGGCTGTCGGATCCGCCCGGTCAACCCGCGATGGGAATGGCCCTGTACGAGCAGGGCGAACTGCATCGTCTACGCGGTGAGTTCGCCGAGGCGGAAGCCGCCTACAGGTCAGCGGGCATGTACGGGCAGGAGGTACAGCCGGGTCTTGCTCTGCTGCGTCTGAGGCAGGGCGACACCACCGCAGCGGTCGCCGGAATCCTCCGGGGTCTCGGCGAAGCCTCGAATCTCGACCGGCCGCGGATGCTCGCCGCCCACACGGAGATCGCGCTCGCCACCGGAGATGTCGCAGCGGCCCGGCGCAGCACCGACGAACTCGAGGCGCTGACCCGGACGCAGGACGCCCCTGCACTGGCAGCGATGGCAGACCACGCGCAGGGCTCGGTCCTGCTCGCCGAAGGTGACCCCTGCGGCGCCCTCGAACGGCTGCGGCGATCCGGCAGGCGCTGGCGTGACCTCGGTGCACCCTACGAACGTGCCCGGGTACGAGTGCTGCAGGGTCGATGCTGCGCCGCACTCGACGACGACGATGACGCCCGGCTCGAATTCGACTCGGCAACATCGGTTTTCCACGATCTGCACGCGTTGCCGGATCTGCGTGAGCTCCGCGGTCCCGAACTCGCCGACGCACCGAACGGGCTGACGCCCCGGGAGGCCCAGGTGCTGCGCGCCGTTGCCACGGGCAAGACGAATCGAGCCATCGCCCACGAGTTCGTCATCAGCGAGAAGACGGTGGCCCGGCACCTGAGCAACATATTCACCAAGCTCGAGGTGTCCTCACGAGCGGCGGCGACGGCCTACGCGTACGAGCATCGCCTGCTCTGACTGGGTAGAACTGCCCATACGCTGCCACCTTCGATTGCACACTCCTCCCGACGCGGCCGAGGGGCGGCAGTGCCTAACGTCGTCGGTGTAGTTCCCTCACCTCGGGGAGTCGTCATGACCGTCCACAGCGCACCCCAACAGATCGACACCGTCGTCGTCGGCGCAGGTCAGGCAGGCCTGTCCGCCGGTTACCATCTGGCCCGCCGTGACCGTCCGTTCCTCATCGTCGACACGTACGGACGCATCGGCGACAACTGGCGCTGCCATTGGGACTCGCTACGCCTGTACAGTCCCGCCGGCTACGACGGACTGCCCGGCATGTCGTTCCCGGGCGACCCGCACCGCTCCCCCACCAAGGACGAGCTCGCCGACTACCTCGAGTCCTACGCCTCCCGATTCGATCTGCCCGTACTCGGTAACACCCGGGTGCGCCGACTCTCCCACGACGGTGACCGGTTCGCCCTCGACTGCGGCGACACGCGGATCGAGGCGAACAACGTCATCGTGGCCACGGGCACGTTCGGTCGAACCCCACGCGTCCCCGGCTTCGCTTCCGAACTGGATCCCGAAATCGTGCAGTTGCATTCGAGTGAATATCACGATCCGTCGCAGTTGCGTGACGGTCCGGTGCTCGTGGTGGGGGTCTCTCATTCCGGCAGTGAGATCGCCTACGAGCTGGCGGCGTCCCATCCGACGATCCTGTGCGGACGCGACACCGGGCAGTTGCCGGTGCGTGTGGACAGTCCCGCCATGCGCGTGTTGTTCCCGGTCCTGTGGTTCGTGTGGGGACATGTGCTGTCCGTACGCACCCCGATGGGACGACGTGCTCGCGAGGACGAACGGCATCACGGCGCGCCGCTGCTGCGAATCCGCCGGCGGGAGCTGGCCGCGCGCGGCGTCACCCGGATCACCGAGCAGGTGACCGGCGTGGACGAACTCCGCCCCGCACTGTCCGACGGCCGGATTCTCGACGTGACGAATATTGTGTGGTGCACCGGATTCCGTCAGAACTACGACTGGATCGACCTACCGGTGCTCGACACGGATGGCTGGCCGCGCGAGGAACACGGCGTGGTTCCCTCGGTGCCCGGCTTGTACTTCACCGGTCTGTGCTTCCAGTCGTCGTTCCGGTCGATGCTCGTCGGCGGCGCTGGCGCGGACGCGGAGTACGTCGTCCGTCACCTCGTCGCACGCGGCGCACCCACGTCCCCCGGAACGGATCCGGATCGGCACAGGACGCGCTACACGACGAAGCGGAGCTCCACCGCGTCGCCGTCGGCTACGACGTAGTCCTCGGCCATCGAGTCGGCCGACGTCAGAGCGCCCGTTCGAGTCCAACCTGGGTGCAGCCGTAGCCGAGCCGCGCCCCGAACATCCGAGCCCGCTCGTCGGACGCGTCCACGGCGATCTGCGCGAGCGTGGCACCCCGGTTCCGGCCGTGATCGTGGGCCCACTCGAGCATGGCTGTGCCGATGCCGCGGGAACGTTCGGACGAGACGACCCGGATTCCTTCGACGAGCAGGCGGGTGGCACCGCCACGGAACAGACCCGGCACGATCGTCAACTGCATCGTGCCGACGATCCGGCCGACCTCGTCGCGCACCACCGCGAGGTAGTGTGAGGGGTCGCGGGCGACGGCGTCGTAGGCCTCTTCGTATCGGGCGAGTTCCGCACCGTCGCAGGGGGTCTGCTCGTCGTCGGAGAGCAATGCGACGATCGCCGGTACGTCGGATCGACCGGCACGTTGCACCCGATAGCTACTGTCGCCCAACCGGATCTGCCCGCCGACCGATTCGCGGGCGCGGGCCTGCAACCGGGCGATGAGCAGGTCCAGCCAGCCACCGACGTGCCGTCGAGCCTCGACGGTATCGGGATAGCGGCACCGCAGGTGCAGACCCGAGTCGTCGAGGATGAACCACAGCATCACCCCGTCGGTGCGGATGGTCGCGCCGACGTACTGCGCCTCGAGGCCGGTGGCGTCGACCCGGACGGGAAGCCTGCGCAGGTCCAGCCAGGAGATCGCGAACATGCCCGGGACCTCCGGCATACCGCCCCACGGGCGCAGGATGTCCTCGAGGGGCCAGGATCCGAGCCGGACCGCCTCTTTGACGGCGTCCGCGGCCGCGCGAGGTTCGGGGACGGACGATTCGAGCACCGAATTGGTGATGAACCAGCCGACGGAGTCGTGCCAGGTGGCGTCGTACCGGCTGTGCACCGGGAACACCGCCCGCAACGGGACTCCGGCCAGTTCGAGGGTCACCTCGGTCATGGCCGCGACCACCAGCGCGAGGGTGGACACCCCGTCGTCCTTGGCCTGGGAGGAGAAGGCGGCGCTGTCGTCGACGTCGAGCACGTCGCGCACCTCCACACGTTCGCGTTGGAGACTCGCCACTCCGAGGGAGAGCGGGAAGCGCGGCATCACGTCACCGCTGGCGGCGAGCACCTCGGCCCAGCGCTCGTGGACTTCGGCGGGTGCGGCCGGACGGTCCTGCAGTGCCCGGGTGTGTTCCGCGAAGGCCGGTGTCGGCGACAGGGACGGTTCCCGTCCCGCGCGCACGGCGGCGAGGGCAGCGAGCAGGTCGCGGGCCATCCCCAGCATCGACCACATGTCGACGTGCGAGTGATCGGCGGCCACCACGACGGTCGGTTCCGTAGCGGTCTCGAGCACGCATAGTCGGTGCGACGGCCGATTGTAGGGCGAACATGCGCTGTCGAGGACGTCCCGGAGGGCGTCGTTGACGGCCTGACCGGGACCGATCGGATGTTCGACCCAGCCGCCCGGGCGGATCTCGGCCTCGTGCAGGCGCGGCTCACCGTCGTCGCCGTGGGTGAACACCGAGCGCAGGGTGCCGTGCCGCGCGATCACCGCCAGCCACGCGGCCGCGAGGTCGTCGGGCGAGACCGGCTCGAACAGACGGAAGGACAGAGCCATCCAGGAGCCGGGACGATCGCCCGCGCCGACGTGCCGCCGCTGGTCGAACGACACGGGAAGCGCCCGGCCGAGCCCCGCGACGGTGACGTCGTACCCGAGCAGTCGGCCGAACGGCAGGCGCAGGTGCGCCACATTTGTCAGCCGCATGCCGGGTATCCTAGGCGCCTTCTCCAGCAACTGCTTTCCGACATCGGGAGACGACGTGCCGACCTTCAGTGTGCCGGGAGCCGAACTCGACGTGGAGCTGAGCGACGAGGGTGGCCACCCGGTCGTCCAGCTCCACGGACTGACCTCGAGCCGCCACCGCGACCGCCTCATGGATCTCGACCTGGGCCGCGGGCTCAGCGGCACTCGACTGTTGCGCTACGACGCGCGGGGGCACGGCCACTCGACGGGGCGTGCGGTGCCGGAGGACTACCGCTGGCCGGTGCTCGTCGACGACCTGCTGCGGCTGCTCGATCACTACTTTCCCGGAGAGCGGGTGCACGGGGTCGGGCCGTCGATGGGCACCGGGACCCTGTTGCACGCGGCGGTGAAGGATCCGGAGCGGTTCAGCAGCCTCACGCTGCTGGTGCCGGCGACCGCCTGGGCCACCCGCACCGCGAAGGCCGCCGAGTACCGGGCCGCCGCCGATCTCATCGAGCAGCAGGGACTGGCGGCGTTCCTCATGCGCGATCTGAATGCACCACGTCCACCGGCCACCGTCGACGCGCCCGACACAGTCCCCGACGTCACCGAGGAGCTGCTGCCGTCGCTGTTCCGGGGCGCCGCACTGAGCGACCTGCCCGATCCGGAGGCCGTGTCCGGCATCGACGTCCCGGTGACGGTGCTGGCGTGGATCGACGACCCCGCCCACCCGGTGTCCACAGCGGAGGCGCTGGTGGGTCTGCTCCCCCACGCGAAGCTGGAGATCGCGCACACCCCGGCCGATCTCGCACAGTGGCCGAGCATCCTCTGCGAGGACGTCGCCCGGCACGGTTGACTCGCGGTGACGACGTTCGGCTCCCGACGCGGCTACGGAATGGGGGACAAAACAACTTTGGTGTTCTCGACCCCGATATACGGGGTCGAGAACACGAAAATGGGATCGAGCGGGCAGCGGTCGCCTTGCGAACCGCGTCATCTCGTCAGACGTTGAAGCGGAACGCTAGCGGGACGCCCATTTAGCCGAGCTACCTGCGGAAACGTGGTTCAGGGATGCCGCATTAGCCCCGTTGTAGCCCCACGCGTCCCATTTGGGCGTGTTGTCGGACCAACATGAGACGATCACGCCATGACTTACATCCATTGGGAGCCCGACAACGGCGAAGTTCATCACTACACCGACACGGGCGGCCTCATCGGAATCATTCGAAATAAGAAATTTTGGGCGACGAACATCCAGTTCATGAATGATTCGCTCGAACATGATTCCGGCCTGCAGAGAGTGACCAAATCCCTAGACGACGCCCTTAAGAGATTAAGGGAAGACGACTCGGGAGAAATCACCCACACCGATGAACTCCACGAATCCGTGCAGACTATCAAGAAAATGCTACGTGGAGCCGGGGCAAATCCCAAGGATGGTCAGTATGTGTGCTGTTTTTCCAACCACTATGACGACCTTGGGCAGTGGCGGGGCTACGCAAGGGACGGGTACTGCATCACCTTCGACAAGGACGAACTGACCAAGAGTCTATCGGAATCTCAACCAGATCAACGGTCCGTCAGGCACGAAAATGTCGACTACGGCCTAGGATTTGAGCAGAACGAAACTGGATACTCAGACGCGGTCCTACGCAAGCTGCACGAGATCCTTCACCGCCCCGACGCAAACCTGGAAGATCATGGATTTTCCGCAAGCGACCCAACTTTCGGAGATCTTGTCAGGCAGAACAACCGAAATGCGCTAGCTGCAATCGCGGGTGTAGCCGCCTACCAGCTTACAATTCCCTTCCTGAAGGAAAAGGGATTTGCCGCTGAACAGGAGATGCGAGTATGCGTCTCGTACCCCACTACCGTCGACTTCCGCCCCTCCAAAATCGGGCCGATCCCTTACACCGAACTCGCATTTGATCCGCATTCAATAAAGTCGGTTACCGTCGGACCAGGATTGAATATGGATCTCCGACAAGCAACACTTGAGTATCTGCTGGTTCACGAGTTCGGCAAAGACCACGGGATTCAGATCAAGAAGACAGGGCTGTCCTTCCGGGGCTAGCGCCTGATCGCTCGCAGAGATGGCAGACGCCGTGTCGCGCCGACAAGGGCAGAGTAGAGACTGTACAAAGACCACATGGATGGATGGCTTGTAGCACTGATCGGTGCGATTGGGGGCCTTGTGTCGGGCTCAGTGGCGTCATTGGTCGCCCCGTGGGCGCAATGGGGTGTCGATAAGCGTCGAGCACAACGTGAGCGCAGGACCAGCAAGATCAAGGTTTGGCGCGGAGAGATCGATAAGCTTCGGAAGACTGTCGAAGACTACCGGTCCGCGTCGGACGTTACCGACTACGACCCAGACTGCGAGCACTACCCACTGAAGGAGGCCGAGCTTAAGCGCGCGCTCGATCTCAATACTCAGCAGTGGTACCACAGCCTTCTTGAACAGCTGGACAACGACAAGCGCAACAAACTGGAGGTCGACCTGCGCAGGTACGCCCAAGCAAACAACGGCGAGCCTGCGATCGCATTGCTGTCTAGGACGATTGAACAGCTCGACAAACGCTGGGAGCTGTCCTAACCCCTGAGCGCTCGCACGTTCCACTGCTCCGGGGCTGCCGGGGCCGCGAACGCCGCGCCCATCGCATTGGCGACGGTGTCGCTGGCGTCCTCGTACAGGTGCCCGTAGGTGTCCATCGTGATCTTGAACGAGCTGTGGCCCAGGTGCGCCTGGATAGCCTTGGCGGGGACGTTTGCCGCAATGAGCAACGCCGCGCAGGTATGGCGCATGTCGTGGAAGCGGAGCGCGCTGGGCAGCCCCGCCTTGGCGACGGCAGCCTTCCACCACTTCAGGTAGAAGTCCCGGCCCCAACTCATCGGCTGGTCGGCACCCTCAGGTCCGGGCCATACGTACAACTGGGGATTGAACGCTCCTGCCTCTGTGCGCTCGGCGGCGAGGGCCGCCAGGGCGTCGCGCAGGGGTGGCGGGATGGGGACGACGCGCGTCTTGCCGATCTTCGGGCGAGTACAAGGGCGTGAAGGTCGGCGCTGAGTTCACGACGCCCAAGGGGTGGGGCGTGTTGGTCAAGGGGATCGTGGGCTACACGGCAAGCCGGACCGCCGGCTCGACATCACCCCGTCCCTCGACGTCGAGCAGAAGAAGCTCTCCGTGAAGGCGCGGCCCAACCCCAATCGTCGTGCCAGCGCGGGCACGAAGATCAGACGGTAGTGCTTGACCTGCGGCGGGGCGCA
This sequence comes from Rhodococcus sp. IEGM1339, assembly GCF_050321925.1. Lineage (NCBI taxonomy): Bacteria > Bacillati > Actinomycetota > Actinomycetes > Mycobacteriales > Nocardiaceae > Rhodococcus > Rhodococcus sp. IEGM1339. The sequence continues at coordinate 133 of NZ_JBNQFT010000004.1, read as the reverse complement.
CGGCACGGTCTAAACGGCCACCAGAGGGCAGGATGAGCGCCTGGCCTGCTACCAGGGAGTCCGTTCCCCTGGCCGGGCGGGCGAGTTCACACCAGGTAGACGTGGTCGTGCAAGCGACAATTCGGGGCCTGGC